>CAZMZM010000004.1:0-38804 GCA_964570865.1 uncultured Melioribacter sp. | reverse complement strand
AGCGTATCCCCTTCGGCAACAATGCCGAAATCGTTAAGCTTAAGCGAATTAATAAAGGTGCCGTTTACCGATTTAAGAAAAAATCTGCCGTTAATATTTTCGTTTACGACTTTTACTATTTTTTCGCGTGCAATACTTCTAAACCAAGATGTTTGCGCAAAACCGATAGAAAGAAAAATTAATGCAATCACAATCACAGCTAATAAAATAAATGCGCTGACGACTTTATGGAAAAGCGATCTGCGAAAAGCTTTTTTCGGCGAGTTAATATTTTGAGTTTCTTCACTCATTAATTACAATTATTTTTTACAATTGTTTTAATAATATTTGATGTAGATTGTTCCACGACAAATTCGATTCTTTTTATTTCACCCCCAGCGTTGACAACAACATCACGCCCGACAATATTTTCGTCGCTCCAGTCGGCTCCCTTCACAAGATAATCCGGGACAATAGTTTTAATCAGTTCATACGGTGTATCTTCATCAAACATAGTTACGTAATCAACAGGTTTTAAGTTTGCCATAACAAATGCACGTTCTTCAAAAGTTACAATCGGGCGAGAGTTTCCTTTAATCCGTCTGATTGATTCGTCACTATTCAGAGCAACGACAAGAATATCACCAAGCTCCTTAGCCTTACGCAAATAATCCACATGCCCGGCGTGTAGCAAATCGAAACAACCGTTTGTAAAAACTACTTTCTTCCCACTTTTCTTTTCATCAAGCAAAAGTGAATTGAGTTTTTGCCAATCAAGTATAACGTTATTCATTTATCTCTTTCCTTACGCTGTTAAAAAGTTTTTCCGTTTCAATCGGAACAATTCCAACTTCTTCACAAACGATTCCGCCGGCAAAATTTGCAAGATAAGCCGACTCAACCAAATTACCGCCTGCCGCCAAAGCCAAAGTAAGCGTTGAAATCACAGTATCTCCCGCACCGGAAACATCAGCGACTTTTCGAGCCTTTGTCGGTACTTTTTTATAATCCGGCTTGCCGTTTTCAAAAAGTGCAATTCCATCTTCGCTTAAAGTAAGCAAAACGCTCTCAGCATTTAAGTCGGTTAAAAGTCTTTGTCCCGCTTTTTTCAAATCATCTTCATCCTCTATTTTTATTCCGTAAGCTTGCTCGGTTTCGCTCCGGTTCGGCTTAAACAATGTTACATTTTTGTATTCGAAGAAATTCTTAAATTTAGGATCAACGGTAATTAGGATTTCATTTTCCTTTGCAAAATCAGACACTTTGGAAATCAATGCTTTTGTAAGAACCCCTTTGTTATAATCCTGCAAAATAATTCCGTCAATAGAGTCGGCTTTACTTTTCAGATAGCTCATTATTCTATCTTCGGTTCCGAGGTCAATATCTGTTTTCACTTCCTTATCAATTCTTACAATGTGCTGGTTATCGGCAATTACCCTTACTTTTGTCGTAGTCGGGCGCTCTGCGACTTCAAATATTGCCTCGGAAGTAATTCCTTCCTTTTTCATCAAGTCCTTAAAAATTTCCCCGTGCTGGTCAGCCCCGATAATACCAATGGGGATAGGATTTGCACCAAGATGAACTAAATTATTGGCAACGTTAGCAGCACCGCCAAAGCGGAAAAATTCGTTGTCGATTTCCACAACGGGAACCGGAGCTTCAGGCGAAATTCTGCTGACAGCGCCCCAATAGTATGCGTCAAGCATCAGATCCCCGATAACTACAATATTTTTATCAACCATTTTTGATTTAAGTTCGTTTAATCTCTTGTTGTCAATCATATTATTCCCAATTTAAAATTTTGTTAACTATTTTAATTTTATAAAGCCCTTTATCCGAGCCGACCCAAATATTACGCCCGTCAAACAATAAAGTGTTTATTTTCAAGGGGAGTTGACTCTCTGCCAATCGGGTAACTTTGCCGGAAATTCTATTAATAACCGAAATACCTCTTCCATATTCCTCTTTTGAGTTTTTTCCAAAGTCGTAAACTCCAACCCAAATATAGTTTCCTACCAGCGCCAATGCGGATATTCCGCTTCCGCCCAGACCTGTTTCTTTATTAAAAACTTTCCATTCTATTCCGCCATCCCATTTATATAATCCGCCGGCATTGTAGTTCGGATTTTGTTTTGTGATAAATCGATTTGTTCCAATCCAAATATTATTTCGTTCGAAAAGCAATGAGGAAACAGATAACACCTTTCCTGCTTTAGGGAACAAACCTTTCTTATTGGAGAAATAATCTTTCGTCAGCGAATCGCTAATATCTTTATTAATATCAATCCTAAACAATCCGTCATCGGTTCCCGCCCAAAGAAATCTATTATTATCAATTTTAAGCGTTGTTACCGAATTAGATTTTTCATCACCGTTAACCGTTAAATCGTAATCGTAAAACCTTCTTTTACTCAAACTAAAACGCGATAAAAATTGAAACCGTCCAATCCATAAATTGTTTTCCTTTTCATCGTAAGCTAAGTCTCTAATGTAGTTTCCCAGCTGTCCCCCTTTGCCGAACTTTCTTTTAGCCCATCTTTTTCTTCGTTTATTAAATACAAAAAGTCCGTCTATCGAGCCGGCAAAAACAAATTTGCGGCTTACTTCAATGGCAAAAATCAAATTGTTGCTTAGTTTATTATTTGAGGTAGAATAATTTTTAAATCGTTTTTCCTTAATAAAATACTCAAATACGCCTCCCCCTTCCGTGGCAATCCAAATCCTATCTCCATCTAATGCCAAATCATTTACAACTTGTCCGGACAACTGTTGCTCAACTTTAACACTATCCTGAGCAAAGGAAGATACCGCAAAAAGTAATCCGACAAAAACTACTGCAAATATTTTCGAAAAGGAAATCCTATTCACAAAAATCTCGTTTTTCTGTTTAGGCTAAAAAAATCAACTATTACGCATCATAATATTATTCTAATATAACTTATAAATATAACTAATCTACTCGATTTTTACAGGTAAATAGCTGTAGAAGACTATCTTTTTTTGCCGATTAAGTTGCGAGTTAAGAATTAATTGCGGTTAAATTATGTAACATAAATTTGTTTTAAAAAGCGCCCGAAGAAAAATCTTTATATTTATCCGTATAAAATAAAAAAGCCCGTCACTAAGACGGGCTTTAAATATTCTAAAAGTTGATTTACTTTTTGAGTCCGTATTTTTTGTTGAATTTTTCAACACGACCGGCTGAATCAAGCATTTTTTGTTTACCGGTATAAAACGGATGGCATTCCGAACAAATTTCCAATTTGATTTCAGGAACAGTCGAGCGAGTTACAAAAGTATTGCCACAAACGCAAGTCACTACACATTTTTGATACTTAGGATGAATTCCACTTTTCATAATATAAACACCTTTCTTGTAAAAATTAAGATATAAAAGTTAAATAATTTCCAAATTAATTACAATATCTGTACAAATTATTTTTTTGACTTTAGTTTGGCTTTCACAGAATCTTTAATTGCCGGCTTTTGAGCTTTTTCCTTTGCTTCCATGTATGGAAAAAATCCGTCAAAATGAAACGGTGAAATCTCTTCCGATACTAATGTGGCGGAATTTGAATTTGCCGGAACAGTTCCGTTCGAAAGAAATTTGTCGAGGGGCAACGATTTTCGATTATTAACGGGAATTTTAACAGACTTGTTTATAACAACGTCATTCTCCGTTTTAAGGATTTTAACCATATCAATTTCGTCCGACTTTTTACTCGACGTTTTGCTTGACGGGTTAAGAACAACATAAGTTTGGGCGGATTTGTTCTTAATCATTTTCGGTTGGTTAGCAGGCATTTCGTTTCCAATACCATTAAACATGAAAATAAGAACAACAAATGCGGCTGCAACTATTGATGCTGACGGGACGAATATCCAAAGAAGACTTGATTTTTCTTCCCTGACTGCCGATCCAAAATTTTTGTTTTGAATACGAACCATAAGGTTATATTCAAAATTTTCCGGCGCTTTTTCTTTTTTCAGATTCTTAAGCAGTTCCGAAACCGCTTCTTCGTCAAATGATTTTTTACTTTTCATTTTATTCATAATACTTTTGTAACAATTTTTTTAATTGATTTCTTCCTCTGTTTATTCTTGATTTAACCGTGCCTAACGACATCTTTTTCATCTCGGCTATCTCTTCATACGAAAATCCTTCAACATCCCTTAAAATAACCATTTCGCGATAAACCGGTTTCACCTTCAGCAAAGCTCGCTGCACAACTTCTTCCAGCATCTGATTATGCGCTGAGCGCTCAGGATCTATAACCTTGGTATCGGCAACCTGCAAGTTTGGTCCATCTTCATTTTCTTTATTCAACGATAAAAAAGAACGTCTGTTTCTTCTCTTAATTTCATTTTTAGCTAAGTTTGCAGCTATTGTATAAAGCCATGTTGAAAATTTCGCTATTGTCTGATACGAATCTTTTTTTAAATAAAACTTTACCATCGTATCTTGAACAATATCAACCGCCGCTTCCCTATCACCAACAAATCTAAAAACAAAGTTCATTAAAGGATCTTTGTAACGTTTAACGAGTGCTTCATAAGCTTCCTGTGTATCGTTATCCTGAAACTCCTTTATTAACTCTTCATCGCTCCAGTTTTTAAAATCTCTTTTCAAGTTATTTTAACCTACAATCTTTCAATAAGTTTCAAAATTTATTTTATTTTTTATCAATTATTAAGTATTAAAGATAATGTTTAACGAAATAAATAGAAAGGTTCTATTTAATCATGATAGAACATACCTGAAATAAGAGAAACAAAGACGGTTTCTCCATCAGCGGCAGAGGTTTTTATTGCTAAATCCGCTTTTAGCAAAGCCGAAAATACTTGCTCCAATTTTGCAATTCCGTCGGTGGAAAAATATTTTGCATTACGCGCTTTTCCATAATAGAAAGGATGCAAATGTAAAATACCTGCTTCTTTTTTAGAGTTGTTTTCAGTTCTTTTAAGTTCAAAACCAAGGGCTGTCAGATAAATCAGATTTGCCAAAGAGTTAACAATCATCCCGATATCAACTCCGCTGTTAAGAATATTTTTACCTATTTTTAAAGCCTTAGCTTTATTGCCGGACATTACGGCGTCCTGTAAATCAAAAATAGTATATCCTTTTGTTTTAGAGGCTAATTCCGTTATCAGCTCTTTAGTTATTTCTTTATCTTCTCCGAGATAATCGGCAAATTTTTCCAACTGTCTTAGAAGAAGGGATTTATTTTCGCCAACCAATTCGAGGAGCAACTGGGAATTAATACCGCTGATTTTCAATTTCAATTCTCTCGCACGGGAAATTATCCAATCGTTCCAACTACTACCGGATAAACCGGCAGCATGGAAAATATATTTATGACTATTCAATTCGTTGTTAAGCTCGGTTTCATAAAGAACTTCGGAGTTATCCAAAATAACTAAAATTGTAAAGTCTGAGGGCGATTTAACATATTGCAATAAAGCTTTTTTATTTTTAATCTGATCAAAGTTTTTTACAACTACTATCTTTTTATCACCTCCAAACGGAAATGCGGAAGCGAGAGAAATAATTTGGTCAATTGTTGTGTTTTTGGAACAATCAATAACTTCACTGTCAAAATCGGAAGAAATAAAATCGGAATAATTTTTCAGAACAATTTTAACAACGGCGTCTTTAGCAAAATTATCTTTACCGAAAAAGTAATAGATAGGAAGAGGGTTTTCCTTATTCAGGTATTTATTAATTTCATAAATATTTAAAGCATTCAGCTTTTTTCTTTTAGCCATTGTTCTTCCTTTTTTCACTTACAATTGCTTTGCGGAGAAGTAAAATAAAACCGCCCCAAACAATCGACAAAATAATAATTGCGGTAATAACGGTAATCATTCTTCCTCCTTATTGAAAAGCAACCTGACAAAAAATTTATTTAGAAGAATAAAGATAAGAATAACTATTCCCCATTGAAACAAACAAGTGCCGGCGTTAGCCGAGTGAAACGGATTCCACCACTCCTTATCCCACGAGGCTGAAGAAACAAGCCACCAAACCAGCAGAACAACCGCCTGAAGCGGAATTAAATATGCGATAAAGTAATTGTACCATTTACCTATCTTAATATCGCTTCCCTTCCCGTTAATTATTTCGGTCCTGAATTTATCCACACCGAAACGAATGATGGCAAATGAAATGGCAGCGCCGCTTAAAATTAATCCAACTCCCCAAACCCAGTCCTGGTTAGTAAAAAAATCTTGGTTTAGAGCGGAAGGAATTCCCAATAAAAATCCCATTGCGGCTACTATTAAAACAGATTTTTTTCTGCTGATTCCAAAATCAATAAATGTGCGTGTAGTTAATTCCACTAATGAAATCAATGATGAGATAGCGGCGAAAAGTAACGCTAAGAAAAATATTGATGCGAAAAAAATATTAATATTCATATTTGATGAAAACTTTGCAAACAACATCGGCAAGTAAATAAAAGTTAATCCTGTATTTGCAGGACCGGATTGTGTAATCCGGCTCATTGCATCAACCGAGCTTAAAGAGAAAACCGTTGAAAAAATAATTATTCCGGCTATTAACGAAACGGAATTATTTCCAAATCCGATTAAGGATGCATTAAGAGGAACGTCTTCCTTTCGCCTCATATAAATCGCATATGTTAATATTAGTCCCCATCCGGCGCCTGTATCCCAAGCATTTTGTGTAAGAGCATTAAGCCAAGTTTTGAAATTGAGTAGATATTTCAAATCGGGAGTAAAAAAGTACTTTAATCCCTCAATTGAATTAGGTAACATAACAGCTCTGACCAAAAGAAGAAGTAAAATTACAATAAGTGAAATTACCAACACTTTGCTGGTTTTTTCAATTCCGTTTTTAATTCCCTTGTAAACTACAAACGCTGAAATGGAAATTGAAAAAAAGTGAAATACTACAGGCATGGAGCTTGAGGCAAATGAATTCCAATAACTAAAATAATTCCGGTTGTCAAAAAGATTTCCGCTTACCGCAGCAATAAAATATTTTAGGCACCATCCCGTAACAACGGAATAGTAAAACATAATTGCGGTTGAAACAAAAACAATGTACGCTCCAACCCAAGCAAAGTTCTTACCGGCTAATTTAGCAATGGAGCCAAGCGGTCCCATTTTCGTAAACTTACCTATTCCGAATTCGGCAATTATTAACGGCACCGACCAGAAGAACAAAAACAAGACCCACGGAATAAGGAAAGAACCGCCGCCATTTTGTGCGACCACACGAGAGAAGCGCCAAATATTTCCGGTACCGACTGCAATTCCCAATGTGGATATTATTAATCCCCACCGAGATGAGAAAAAATCCTTCTCCTTCATTTAACTATAAAGCTACTTTTTGAACCTTAACAGATTTCATGTAAACCTTCTCAACAGGTCTGTCGAACGGTTTACTGGTTTTTACTTTCCCGATTTCATGAACTACATCCAAACCTTCAATAACTTTACCGAATATCGTATGATGATTATTGAGCCATGGAGTTGCGGCTAATGTAATAAAAAACTGACTTGTATTTGTATTGGGCCCGCGATTTGCCATAGCTAAAATTCCGTCTCCGTCAAAAGTAAGTTCCGGTGAAAATTCATCTTCAAAAGTACCGTTCCATATACTTTCTCCGCCAGAGCCCGTACCTGTCGGATCGCCGGCTTGAATCATAAAATTTTCGATGACTCTGTGAAAAATTATCCCGTTGTAATAGCCGCTGTTTGCCAATCCGGCAAAGTTCTCAACAGTTTTCGGGGCTTTATCGGGAAATAATTCAATTACAATATTTCCCATATTAGTTTTAATTGTCGCTATTAAACCTTCACCTTTTTTTAAATCCATTAATCTCTCCAATTTTCCTTTATTAATATTTAATCTCGGGTTAAACTTTTTTCTTCCATTTTTTTGCGCAAAGATTGAAACAGCAAAAATTATGGTCAGAAATAATATTTTCCTCATCACCTTTCCTCCTGTTAATTTAACTTTATGCACCAATTACTTGGGTTGTAATTAAATAAAGAATTACTAATGCAATTGCAATCCGGTATGAAATAAATACTCGGGTCGAATGAACTTTAAGATATTTGAGCAAAAAATCGATGGCAAAATATCCGCTGATTGCCGAGACAACAGTTGCAACTATTAAGTTTACCATTCCGTCGGAATCAAGGAAATTAAGGGACTGGTAAAACTCAAGCAAACCGCTGGCAAGAATTGCAGGAATGCCGAGAAGAAAAGAAAACTTTGCCGCAACATCCCTTTTCAGTCCGGTAAACAAACCGCCGGTAATTGTAGAACCTGAACGGGATGAACCCGGGATAAGAGCCAATGACTGGAAAGCTCCGATTATCAAAGCATCTTTCCATGTAATATCTTTCATATCCTTTTTGAACTTCCCTATCTTTTCGGCATAAGCAAGTACAAGTGCAAATATTATTAAACTACCCGAGATAACATACAAATTTTTTGTAAAAGCCCCTTCGATAAAGTCCTTAAATCCCAATCCGATTATCCCTACCGGAATTGAACCGATAATAATTAACCAACCCAACTTTGAGTAAAGCGTTTGCTCGTCATATTTTTTACGCCGAGTTAAATTATCTCTCAAAAAATCAACAATAATTTTCCAAATCTCAACCCTGAAATAAACCAATACAGCCAAAAGAGTTCCGAGCTGAATAACGGCAATAAACGCTGTCCATTGCTCGGGATGATCTTTTGAAATAACACCCATTATTTTTCCGGTTAACGTTAAGTGCCCTGTACTGCTTATGGGTAAAAATTCCGTCAAACCCTGTATTAATCCTAATATTACTGCTTCGATAACTGACAAATTTTCCTCCTAAAAAATATATGTAATTCCAACTCTTACAACTACACTGAAAGAGTTCAGAGTAACATTCTGTTGTAGAACATTATCATAAATTTTGTTATCCCCGTTTTTCGGCGTGCCTATTATATCATATCTTAAGTCGCCACTGAGATTAACATATAAATTATTCCCCAACGCCGTTAAAGCTTGGGAACGCATCAGACTGCCAAATCCGCCTGCCGAATAACTGTCTGAAGTATAAGTTTTCTCCGCTATTTCCGCGTATCTGTAACCTAATCCGACTCCAAACTTAAACTCATACCCTTCCCCTTCAATAATGTAATAGCCAAGCAAAGTAGGCATGTAGATTGTTTTATCAAGCTCATAAACCAAGCCGCTTCCGAGAACATTTGTATATGAAAAATAGTTGTATGCAAATTCAATCCCGAGCTGAAAATCCTTGGAATAATCCGTATTTACTTCAATCCAAGTTTCTACTCCGTTATTAAAAGTCTTAAGAGGTGAATTATATCCGTAATTGTTGTTTACGTAATTTGTCAACACCGGAGTATATGCCATTTGAATTCCCATACCCGATGTAACTTCAAAATTATTGAACGATTTTTTTTGTCCGAAAGTAATCGTTACAAACAGAAAAATAATAAGCGTAAAACTTTTTTTAATCATCACTACTCCTTAAAACCGACCAAAAATTGTACTTGGTTTTCCCTAATTTCACCTGTCTTCTGTTGATAAACAAAATCGAAACAAATGCCAATGAGATAAACCCGGCGTATGAAATAAAGTGAGTTAATATGGCATAAGTTGCGCTGATTTCTTCTCCGAAATTGAAGAGAACCGTTAATACGAAAATAACAATAGCATGATATGAACCGATACCGCCGGGCGTAGGAATGATTATTCCGAATGCGCTAATCGTCATTAAAATCCAAGCCATTTTATAATTTACAACATTGATCGCTTCCATGTCAAGCATATAAAAACCAACGAGCGAATTAAGTCCGTACAGTACCATAACTATTACGGATAAAAATATTACCAATCCGATATTTTTAGTCCCTTTAAAACTTGAGATTCCCAGTACGAGCGCTTCAAATATTTCATTAAGCTGTTTTGAGGCTGGTTTTGAGAATTTACCGACTAATTTAACCAAACCCGAATAACTCTTCTCTCCGCTTGCACCCAACAAAGCCAGCATAAAGATTAATGCTCCGATAATCAAACTTCCCCACAGAAGAGTATCTTTTAACCAAGGAACTTGTGTATAAATATCACCCGAATATAAGGCAACACTGATAACTACGGAGAGAAAAAGGACAAGCAAATCGACGAGACGTTCAACAATTACAGTTCCAAACATCGAGCTCCGCGAAACCCCTTCCCACTTACCGAGGAAAAAAGCACGATAGAATTCGCCCAATCTCGGTACAATTGCATTAACCCCATAACCAATCATCATTGCTCCGAAAAGATTAGCGAGCGATACGTCTTCCTTAACATTCAATAAAATATATTTCCATCTTACTGCTCTAACCAGATTAGTAAAGAGAAAAAGAGAAATAAAGAGTAAAAAATAGCCGATTGAAACTCTTGAAAAAAGCAAATGAAAAGCTTTCTGCAAATCGACGTTTCTAAAAGCCAAATATAAGAAAAGGAGTGTGATTAATAGCGAAATAACACCCCCGAAAAATTGCTTTTTGGATATATGTTTTATATTACCTGAGATCGACAATCTTGATTCCTTTCTTCGATTTTACCTTAAAAAAACTATCGCCATATTTTTCCCCTAAAATATACTTTTTCAAACTAAAAGAATACTTATTCCCGTTTATATCAATAAGGAAAATCTTCCGTGGGAGTTTGTTTTTACCGATAACAATGCTGACCGATCTGAAATTAAGTTCCTGTTGGTCAATAGGTTTAAGTATAAATTTATTTTCGGCAATATTTTCGGAATAAGAACATTTAGCCGGAAGCTTGTAAAGAATATCTAATAAAGAAAAAGGTGAAAACTCCTCCGAGCGTTCCTGAATTACAAGTCTGCTTAATTTTGTGTTGTAGTTCCAAACAGTATCGGCAACTACAATAATCTCACTTTCATTTAAAATAATCTTTTCTTTATCCGGAGCTTCGAAAAACATTTTGCCCTTTGTTGCAGAACCGTCTTGGATAACATCAACGGCAATAGACTTTTCGGAGTTAAACTTATTGATTACTTTATCAAGCAGTTTGCTTTGAGCTAAGTTAACTGAATAAGGTAAAACAAAACAAAGAACTGTTAGTTGGAAAAAAGAGACGCCTTTACTCAACATCTGCATTTAATCCTCTCAACAACATTTGCAGTTCTTCTTCTGTTTCTATTAGCACTTCCCTTGCTTTACTTCCTTCAGGCGGACCGACAACTCCGAGTTCTTCCAACTGATCGACAATTCTAGCCGCACGACCATAGCCTAATTTAAGTTTTCTCTGTAATAACGAAACAGAACCTTGCTGATGATTAATAATAACACGTGCGGCATCGATTAACATTGGGTCCATATCCGAAAGTAAATTTTGATCTTTACTCTTTTTCTTTGCATATATAGATGGGAGCAGATAACGTTTAGAATAACCTTTTTGAGTATAAATAAAATTAGTTAGATCTTCAACTTCATCTGTAGAAATAAAGGCATTCTGAATTCGAATCGGCTTCGGCATGCCAGCAGGTAAAAATAACATATCGCCTCTTCCAAGTAATTGTTCCGCACCTTTTGAATCCAAGATTGTTCTTGAATCGATTCTGGAAGCGGTTTGGTAGGCAATACGAGCCGGAAAGTTAGCTTTAATTGTTCCGGTTATTACATTAACCGAAGGACGCTGTGTAGCAACTACCAAATGAATACCGACTGCGCGGGCAAGCTGTGCAATACGGGCAATCGGTTCTTCCACCTCTTTACCTGCCGTAATCATTAAATCGGCTAACTCGTCAATTACAACAACTATATAAGGCAATTTGTAGTGCTTCATCGTTTCGGTATTTTTAGGAGCACGCTTGGGATCTGAAATTTTATTGTTGTAATCAACAATACTCCGAACACCAACTTTCGCCAGTTTATCGTAGCGTAAATCCATTTCAATTTCGAGCGATTTAAGTACAAGCAAAGCATTCTGAGGATTTGTAATTACCTCTTCATCAATATCGGGCGAAACAGCAAGAAAATGTTTAGTTAGTTTTCTGTAAAATGAAAGCTCGATTTTTTTCGGATCAACAATCACAAATTTAACGTCCGACGGATGCTTTGAGTAAAGAAGCGAAGCAAGCATCATATTAATTCCGACACTTTTTCCTGCGCCTGTTGCTCCGGCAATAAGTAAGTGGGGCATCCTGGCAAGATCCGCAATAAATATTTCACCTGTAATTGTTTTTCCCATTGCAAGAGGAAGTTCGTATTTTGTTTTACTCGCTTCCATTAATATGGTTTTAGCACTAACAGGCGATGCTATTGCATTTGGAATTTCAACTCCGATTGCTCCTTTTCCCGGTATCGGAGCTATAATTCTAATTCCCCGTGCGGCTAATGCCAAAGCAATATCGTTTTCCAAGCTGACAATCCGGCTAATCTTAACTCCGGGAGCGGGAACAATTTCGTAGAGCGTTACAACCGGACCCGGCGTAACGGAAATATCTTTAATTTCAATATCGAATAGTGCTAATTTAGCTTTTAGCAGTTCGGCGTTCTGTTTTAACTCATCTTCCGAAACTTCAATTTCATCTTCAGTCGGCTCCGCAAGAAGCGTTAACGGAGGTTTAGTATATTTTATTTTTTCTTCCCACTGGTCAGGGAGTTCGTTTTCTTTTTCAACGTCAACTGCGGGCAACGGAATTTCATCATCCTCATTAACTCCTTTTTTGCTCTCCTCATCCTCTATTTCGTGAAGACGAACTAAATCGGGACCTTTTTTCTTAATTGTAATTCTCGTTCCGTCTTCATCTTCATGTGTAATAATTTTTTCTGTCGGTTTATCATCAGATTCATCTCCGAGAAGTTCTGTAATGAACTTGGAATTATGCGAAACTTTTTTCTTGCGTGTTTTACTCTTAGCCGGTTTTCCCAAATGTGTAACTCCGGGAGTCTGTTCAATTTTAATATCCGATTCTTTCTTTTCATGAAAAAAGATTTTACCAAGCTTTGCAAAGCTGCTGAGATGAATATCAAAATAGATTACGGCGGCAATCAAAAGGAGCGTAATGAACAGAATAATTGATCCTAATCCGCCGAAAAGCCGACCTGAACCTGTACCGATAAATAATCCGACATTCCCCGAGAGTTCATTAATATCGGGAAAAAACTTCAACGAATATCTTAATACTCCGAAGAACGAGGAAAGAATTAATCCGGAAAAAACAAGAAAATTAGAGAGACGAATTGCACTGTGAACATATTTCGGGCGTACAATTACAAATCCCCAAACAAAAGTAATAATCGGGAAGACTAACGAAAACCAACCGATAGTATTATTAATCAGAAAATCCGAGATATATGCGCCGAAAATACCGAGCAGATTATGCGTACTTTCAACTTTGTTAATGAAATCGGGGTTCTGCGAAAACACTTTAAAAAAATCGGTAAACTTGTAAGCAAGATTTGCTTTATCAAATCTTGAATAAGAGATAACGCTTAATAATAATAGTAAAGAAAAAATCATAACCAAAATACCGATGATTTTTTTCTTCTTGTCGGGAGTAATAAAATATGGATTCTCTTCTCCCTCTCTGAGTCTCTTATTATTCTTGCTTACATTATTTATCTTTTTTTTTGCCATTATTCAGCGCTGTTATCTTCAATATTTTTTTTCTTTATTTTAATTACACCTGATTCGAGAAAAGGGATGATGTTAACACTGTTCATCCGGGAAATAAATTCCAAATCCTCTTTATAACCTGCGTTAATAAGCTCTATACCATGCTCCGATTCTTCAAGCATTTGTTTTATATCATCACCATACGACTTACTCAATATCAAGCTTGCTTTGGCGGAATCGGAGAGTTCGAGATTTTCATTCTTAATTTTAACCAATTCAACAAGTTTTCCGGCACAAACAGTATCCTCCAGACTAAACATTCCATTAGAACCGGCACAAAGAATTATGAAATCTTTACCCTCTTCCGAAAGTTTATCGGCAACCGCTTCGATATTTACAAAAGAACAAACGTATAAATTTTCCGAAAACTTGGCGCGCACCAAAGCTTTTGAGCCGTTTGTAGTATATAAAATAACGGATTTCCCCGTTACTGTTTCTTCCGTAAACTCTAACGGGGAATTTCCCAAATCAAAGCCTTCTATTTTCATCGCATTTCTTTCACCTGCAAGCAGATTTTGACCGCCCGAAATCTTCATTGCAAATTCCATTGTTTCAACGGGTATTACTTCCCGCGCTCCGTTATTCAATGCTGCAACAACTGTTGAGGAAGCTCGCAATACGTCAATCACAACTGTAGTCTTTTCCGAAAAGAAAAGCTCATCCGCATTAAGAGGTGAAAGAAGCACATTTACTTTCATCTATTTCTCCACAAAAGGTAATTTTGTAATCGTAGCGGAAAATTCCTTATTCCTAATTTTAACGGAAACAGTATTTCCCTTAACCGCATTCTCAATTGTTACATATCCCAGTGCAATCGGTTTGTTTAATATCGGGCTTACGGTCCCGCTTGTAACATGACCAATAGTTTCTCCATCTTTAACAATTTCATAACCGTGACGCGGGAATGCCCTTTCTTCAAATACCATCGGGACAAGTTTTCTTTTTAATCCTTCGGACTTAACTTTTTTAAGAACATCAGAAGCATTAAAATCACCTTTTTTCAGTTTTGTAATCCAGCCTAATCCGGCTTCCAACGGATTTGTAGTTTCATCAATATCATTTCCGTAAAGACAATATCCCATTTCCAATCTTAAAGTATCTCTGGCGCCTAAACCGACAGGAAGAATATTAAACTCTTTTCCGGCTTCAAACAATGTATCCCACAATTTACGAGCAACCGCTTCATCACCTTTGAAATAAAGCTCATAACCTAATTCGCCTGTATATCCGGTGCGGGAAAGGATAAAATCAACATCCTCAAACTTTCCGTAAGTAAAGTGATAATACTCAACATCTTCAAGATTTGTTGCAAATACTTTTTCAACAATTTTTCGTGAGTTTGGTCCCTGAACGGCAAGAAGTGAATATTCGTCGCTTTCATTATTAAGTTCGGCGCCCATCGTGTTGTTTTCTTTCATCCAAGCAAAATCTTTATCGATGTTTGAGGCATTAATAACAAGCATAAACTCTTTTTCGTTAATTTTATAAACAAGTAAATCGTCAACAATACCGCCGTCCAAATAGCACATTGCCGAATATTGAACTTGTCCGTCAACTAATTTTGCCGCATTATTTACAGTAATTTTCTGTACGAAATCCAAAGCGCTATCCCCTTTAACGCGAACTTCACCCATGTGTGAAACATCAAAAACGCCAACGGAATTACGAACAGCTTTATGCTCTTCGATTATTGAAGAATATTGAACCGGCATTTCGAATCCGGCAAATTCAACTATTTTAGCACCGAGTTCCTTGTGAATATCATAAAATTTTGTCTTTTTCATTTCATTACCTATTTTTCAAGTTTCTTCCAATCGTTAAGAAATTTTTCCAAGCCAATATCCGTTAAAGGATGATTGAATAGTTTATTGATAACCGCGAAAGGCATAGTTGCAACATCAGCACCCATTAAAGCGGCTTCAACCAAGTGCATGGGATGACGAATGCTTGCAACTAATACTTCTGTTTGATAGCCGTAGTTTTCATAAATCTGAACTATCTGACCGACAATGTCCATCCCCGAATTACTAACATCATCCAATCTGCCTACAAACGGACTAATATAAGTAGCGCCGGCTTTAGCCGCCAACAATGCTTGTGAAGGAGAAAAACAAAGTGTAACGTTGGTTTTAATTCCCTGACTGGAGAGCGACTTAACAGCCTTTAAGCCTTCTTTGATAAGGGGAACTTTAACAACAATGTTATCGTTGATTTTAGCTAAATCGTGAGCTTCTTTCATAATTCCATCGTAGTCGGTCGAAACAACTTCGGCGCTTATCGGTCCGTCAACCAACTGCACAATTTCATTAAGTAATTCAAGAAAATCCATTCCTTCTCTTGCCACTAACGATGGATTTGTTGTAACGCCGTCCAATATTCCCAATTGAGCCGCTTCTTTAATTTCTTCAATGTTTGCCGTATCAATAAAAAATTTCATTTTAAAACCTCTGATTTTTATTCGTATAAATCTGTTAAATCTTCTCCTGATGATGAAAGAAAAACAAAATCACGCGGATTTACATTCTCATCAAGGTCTAATTTTATTCTTAGAAAATATTTTAACTGCCATTTTACAATTAAGGATTTAACCCCGCCATCTTTTAATTTATGATATAGCGAAGGATGAACTTTCAACTTAAGAAAGCGAATTTTACCCTCTTTTTTATGACGTTTTATCCAATCTTCAATATCGTGAATTGTGCTCGATTTCTTCTGTAGAATTCCGGTACCTTGGCAGTAGGGACAAATTTCCATACTTGACTGAACCAGATTTTCTCTTATCCGTTCACGCGTTATCTGAATCAACCCGAAATCTGTCATCGGTAAAACAACTACTTTGGCTCTATCCTTTTTGAACTCTTTCTTAATTTCGTCATATACTTTTTTTCTGTTTGCGTCTTCGGCAAGATCGATAAAATCCACTACTATCAAACCACCGATATCACGCAAGCGCAACTGCCGCGCTATTTCCCTTGCCGATTCCAAATCGGTCCTGAGCGAGTTTGCCTCCTGAGCTCTTTTCTTTGCATACTTACCGCTGTTAACATCAATCACCGTCATAGCTTCCGTATGTTCAATAATTATGTAGCCACCGCTGGGTAAATAAACCGTACGACTAAAAAGTGATTGGACTTGATCTTCAATTTGAAAATCTTCAAATATTGTCGTACTGCTTTTGTGGTAAACCACTTTATCCGAAAGCTCAGGCTGAACAGAATTCACATAATCTTTAATTTCACGATAGAGTTTGCGCGAGTCAACGTAAATTTTAGTAACGTCGCGAGTAAATAAATCCCTTATAATACTTGTTGTAGTAGATAAATCGCGATAAAGTAATGCGGGCGGAGTTTTGGACATTGCCCCTTTTTCGATTGTTTCCCACGCTTTCATAAGGTAACGAATATCAGCTTTTATCGCTTCTTCCGCTTGTCCTTTAGCAGCGGTTCTGATAATCAAACCGAAATTTTCCGGAAGAAGAGAACGAGCAATTTTACGAAGTCTTTTTCTTTCGCGATATTCAACAATTTTTTTCGAGATTCCGACGCGATGTTCAAAAGGGATTAGAACACAGAATCTGCCGGGGATCGAAGGCGAAGAAGTAACTCGCACACCTTTACCTTTGACCGGTTCCTTAATTATCTGAAGAATAACCTTCTGCCCTTTCTTTAAACTTGGGGCTTCCATTCCGTTTTTTCTTTCTAACCTTGGCGGTTGGTAAATGGAATTAAACTTTGCCCTTTCGGTATTTGATTTTTCATCTTCAATCGCATCTTCTTCGGATTCGTCGTTAAAATTATCATTGTCGTTACTTCGTTCAATATCGGCAAAGTGCAAAAAAGCGTCATGTTTCATTCCAATGTCGATAAATACCGCTCTGATTCCCGGAAGAACCCGTGCCACTCGTCCTAAATAAACATTTCCAACCATACGACGTTTTTCAACATGATCGATGAAAAAGTCGAGCAAATTACCATTTTCGGTAATTGCAACTCGGTTTTGAAATGCCGAACTGTTAATAATTATTTCTTTAGCCATACTATCCTAAAATTTTTATAAGTTCCAAAATAAAATTCGTTGCTTAAATTTTTCGAAAACCTCATTGTTTTCATCAACCGGAAAATACCCTACCTTTAATTTTTCCGTATGCTCGGCAACTTCTATTTTTATCTGTTCAAAATTCTTTAAATCAATAATTTTTTCAATCAATGAAAAAATTCCATTAAACTTTTTAAAATACCAAAATATATTCTTTTTTGCTGAATTTAGTCCGACTAAATTTTCACCGTATTCGATTTTTATTAAATCAATATGTTCGATTACGTCGTCGTAAATTTGATTAATTCCCGGCAATTCGGGAAAATTCTTATGTTGAATATAATAATTATATCTGTCAAATATATATGGATTTCCTAATGCTCCTCTTGCAACCATTACTCCGTCGGCATTTGTCTCATTCAATAGATTAACCGCATCTTCGGCAGAAAAGACAAAACCGTTTGCCAACACCGGAATTGAAACAACAGACTTTACTTTATTTATCCATTCCTTATTCGGTAATTCATCGCTTGTATCATTACCCGTTTTAGGATGAAGCGTTATAAAATCAGCTCCTTCCTCCTGACAGATTTTAGCATTTTCAATAATTGAAATTTTTCGAAAACCCAAACGCATTTTTACCGATACAGGAATATTCCCCGCCATTGATTTCATACTTGCTACAATTTCTTTCAGTTGTGAAGGATTATCCAAAATTGAAACGCCGAAACCGTTTTTGGTTACTTTCTTTACCGGGCATCCGGCATTTAAGTCAAAGACTGCAGGTTTCAGTTTTTTTAATCTCTGAATTGCTTCCCCGATATAAAACGGACTATTGCCGAGAAGTTGAATACCAATCGGCTGCTCGCTTTGCGGAAATACTACCTTACGTGTTGTGTTGAAACTGTTATTTACGATTCCTCTTGCACTTACCATTTCGGTAAATGTAAGTCCCGCTCCATACTTGCGGCACATCAACCGAAACGGTCTGTCCGATACTTCAGCCATCGGAGCAAGAATTAATTTATTACGTAAATCCAATTTCATATTATTAATATTTTAATCTAAAATTAAAAAAGGGAAAATCCGTTAAGATTTCCCCTTTCCGAGTCCTTAACTCTTCGACTCGTTAATTGTTATTTTTTCTCTTCTTTCGGAGGTCTTTCAAGCAAAGCTTTTCTTGATAAGCTCATTTTACCATGCTCAATCTTAATCAGTTTTACTTCTACCTTATCTCCTTCTTTAAGATAATCGCCAACGTTTTCAACACGTTTCCAATCCAGATTGGAAACATGAAGCAATCCTTCTTTCCCGGGAATAATTTCAACGAACGCGCCGTATTCCATTACCCTTTTTACTGTTCCCTGATATACAGCGCCGATTTCCGGCTCTGCGAGAATAGATTTTATATAAGATTTTGCTTCTCTTGCAGCATCGGCACGAGGTGCGGCTATACTAACCTTACCGTCTTCTTCCACGGTAATGTCAACTCCGTAATCTTTCTGAATTTTCTGAATCACTTTTCCACCGGGTCCAATTAAAGCACCGATTTGGTCAACTTTAATCTGCAGCGAATCAATCACGGGAGCGTAGGGTGAAAGTTCCTTGCGGGGTTCGGAGATAGTTTCGTTCATAATTCCCAAGATGTGCATTCTTCCTTCTTTAGCCTGGGCTAAGGCATTCTTCATTATTTCAAAAGAAATACCTTGGATTTTAATGTCCATCTGGAAAGCTGTAATTCCTTCCGTAGAACCGGCAACCTTAAAGTCCATATCGCCGAGATGATCTTCGTTCCCAAGTATATCGGTAAGAATAGCGTAATTCTCCCCTTCCTTGATTAATCCCATCGCAATACCTGCAATCGCTTTTTCAACAGGAACTCCGGCATCCATCAAAGCAAGCGAACCTGCGCATACCGTAGCCATGGAAGATGAACCGTTCGATTCCAGAATATCCGAATTTAATCTGATTGTGTAGGGGAAAACTCCTTCAGCCGGAATCAGAAACTTTAATGCTCTTTCGGCAAGATTTCCATGACCGATTTCACGTCTGCCCGGGCCTGAATATCTGCCGGTTTCGCCGACGGAGAAAGGAGGGAAATTATAATGAAGCATAAAACGTTTTGAGTATTCTTCCTGAAGTCCGTCAATTATCTGCTCATCACGTTTTGAACCGAGAGTTAATGTTGTTAAACTTTGTGTTTCACCACGCGTAAACAACGATGAACCGTGTGTTCTCGGCAGCACGCTAATTTCACAAGTAATCGGGCGAACTTCTTTTGTATTTCTGCCATCTAATCTCTGACCAACGGAAAGAATTCTTTCTCTCATTAAATCTTTTTCGAGATCATGAAGAATTGCCGCAATATCCTTTTCTCTTTCAGGATATTTTTCCGCAAGTGTTTCCTGAACTTTGTTGTTAAGTTCTTTATTTTTTAAGCTTCTTTCTTCCTTTGCCAAAACGGTTGAAACCAGCTCTTTATATTCGTTGTATGCTAATTCCTTAACATCATTAATTAGTTCTTCTTCAATAACTTTTTCTACAACTTCCATCTTCGGTTTGCCGCATAATTCACGAAGCTCATTCTGAATAGCAACAATCTTCTTAATCGAATCGTGAGCAAAATCGAGCGCATTCAACAAATCATCTTCCGAAACTTCTTTAGCTTCACCCTCGACCATCATTATTGAATCTGCAGTTCCTGCCACAACAAGTTCCATGTCGCTTTCTTCTAACTGCTGAGCCGTAGGATTAACAACATATTCTCCGTTAACTCTTCCGACACGAACTTCTGCAATAGGACCTTCAAACGGAATGTCTGAAATTGTAAGAGCAATCGAGGCTCCGACCGCACCCAAAACATCGGCGTCGTTTTCGCCGTCATACGAATACACAAATGCGGCAATTTGTGTATCATTCCGGTAATCCTTCGGGAATAACGGTCTGATTGGTCTATCAATTAAACGAGCGCTGAGAACTTCCTTTTCAGTAGGTTTACCTTCACGTTTAAAAAATCCGCCCGGAATTTTTCCCGCAGCAAATGCTCTTTCTCTGTATTCAACCGAGAGGGGGAAAAAATCTATATCAGTACGTTCTTCTGCAGAAGCGACGGCAGTAACCAAAATCATGGTTTCACCGTATTTTAACATTACGGCGCCGTTAGCCTGGCGAGCCATTTTTCCTGTTTCAATTATTAACGGCTTTCCACCGACTTCAACTTCTTTTCTGTAGTACATTAACTAACCTCTATTACTTTCTTAAATTCAATTCTTTTATAAGCGCTCTGTATCTTTCAATATCTATTTTCATTAAATACTTAAGCAATCTTCTTCTTTTACCAACCATCTTCATCAAACCTCTTCTCGAAGCATGGTCTTTTTTATGCTCTGAAAAATGTTTAGTAAGATAATTAATTCTTTCCGTTAGAATTGCTACTTGCACCTCTGTTTTTCCGGTGTTTTTTTCGTTGCCACCGAATTTACTAACTAATTCATGCTTTGTTTCTTTTGTAACAGGCATTTTAACTCCATAGTTTATTTGTACGATGTAACGTCAGAATTAACCGACGTTAATTAATTAAATAATTTTAATCTTACAATATAATGATTTTTTATTTCAAATTAATAAATCTTTTTCTGAATTTTATTTAGCAGAGATACAAAATTTTTACACCATTGCGGTAAACGGTGTTCTTGGTAATACTCCCACAGTTGGAATCTTATTTTAGTTTATGCGCAAAAAACTTCTATTAATAATAAATTTCATTAATTGTAACAACCTTTAATTATCATAATTTTTAATCCGGATAAAAAAAAGAAATTTCTCAAGTAAATCGGCGCTCGGGTGTAAAAGCCGGTTATACACAATAAATTAAATCTATTCAATATCTAAGACTGAAAAATCTCCGCCTAAATTTTTATCTTTGTATTTTACCGCCATATACAAAAGTCGAATATCATTTATAAATTTTTCATAAACATCATCAAGCTCTGTAAGTAATTCTTTATCAACGTTAGGGTTGCTCTCACATTCTTGTTTGAAATAGGAAAAATAGTTTAAAAAATTATTAATAACATCACTGAGAGTATTAATCGTTGTAACCATTGATTGGCTTTTCGATTTGTTGTTTGCAATCTCCAAAATTAAAGATATATCCCTTTCGATACCAACCCAATGTGTTAAATTATGTTGATTGTCAAAGATTGGAGTAATTGTAAAATGATTCCAAAATTTAGTGCCGTCTTTCTTATAATTACAAATTGTAAATGACCCATTTTGTTTCTTATTTATACAATCACGAATAAGCCCTTGAGTTACGGTATCCGTATCTTTACCTGATAAAAATTTGGGATTTTTTCCAATAACTTCATCAGGTTTATAACCGGTAATTTTATAAAAGCCCCTATTCGCTGAGATTATAGGTAAACCTTTTTGTGTAGCATCTACAATCAAAACTCCTTCATTGAGTTGATTAATCATATTTAAAAAAATATTATCTAATTGAGATTTTGATAAGTTTTTCATAATAAACTAATTTTATTTAGAATTTAATTTATAATCAACTAAGCGTATAACGGTTCGGATGCATACCTGCCGCCGTTTTAGAGATTTGAGTTGTGCGACCTTAACCAATTATTATTAAGAATTGTTATACAAACTTTAACCTCATTTAAAAGTTACAATATTTCACCCACATTTCAAAACGAAAACACCTCGAAATAACGGCGAAAATAAAACGATTATTAACTATCGAGTAAGCCGGGAAATAATAGTTTTGTAAATTTCTTCTTTTATCAGGTACACAATCAATAAATATTTCTTCATCTATTATTATTGATATATGATTCTATTTGAACTGTAATAAATTTTTAAAAATCATTACTTCCGAATAAAGATAATTCATTAAATGTTAATCCACTTTTCGGAAACACTTGAAGTATTAAACATTTCTCTAATAACTCATGGTTAACTTTATTAACCAATCGATTTCCAACTTAAATATATATCATAAATTCATTTCAGATTTCAACATGAGAATAGAATATTTTGTAACCTAAGCCGAACACCTTTAATTCAAAAGGTTTATTAACGGATTAGCAATAATCCCTCTAACACTAACAACACCGAAACTACTGCATAATAATATTTAATATTTACGTAACAGTTGATTGTTCAATCACAATTTAACGCAAACAGCGTAAAACACTAAAATAACGAAAAAGCCGCACTGAAAAGTGCGGCTTTGATGTTGCGGAGAGGGCGGGATTCGAACCCGCGGTACCGAGTTAACAGTACGACGGTTTAGCAAACCGTTGGTTTCAGCCACTCACCCACCTCTCCAAGCTGAAAATTTATAATTAAATCTGACGATTTATTCTTACATAATGAACAAATTTTAAGTTTTGAATATACTAATTTTTTCCGATTGTCAAAAGTATTGTTTTATTCGAATAAAAAAATTAGTAACAACGTAATAAAAAAAAGCCAGGCTCGGTTAACCTGGCTGAGGTGGGCAGAGACGGAATCGAACCGCCGACACAAGGATTTTCAGTCCTTTGCTCTACCGACTGAGCTATCTGCCCATTCAAAAAATTTAGAAGTTCAAATTTATATATTTTTTAGAAATATCCAAACCTAAAAATAATTTTTCCTTAATTTTTTACTATTCTGGTTCCCGATTCCCCCTTTCCGAGAGATACAGCTTCCGTAATTAATGCTTCCGTACCGCCGTTCTCAACAAAGCGGATTGCCGCTTCAATTTTCGGAGCCATACTTCCCGCGGCAAAATGACCTTCTTCAAGATATTTTTTTGCCTCTGAAACGGTAACTACATCAAGGGATTTCTGATTCGGTTTGTTAAAGTTGATGTAAACTTTAGGGACATCAGTTAGTATAATAAACGTATCGGCATTAATTTTCGATGCAAGTAATGATGAAGCTAAATCTTTATCGATTACAGCTTCCACACCTTGAACATCTCCGTTTTCATCAATAAATACAGGGACTCCGCCTCCGCCGGAAGCAATGACAATATTTCCGCTGCGGCTTAAAGTATCAACGAGTTCTTTGTTAAAAATATCCAAAGGTTTGGGAGACGGAACTACTCTTCTCCACCCTCGTTTTCTCGGGTCCTCTTTAAAAAGCCAATCGTTCGATTTTGCAAGAAGCTCGGCTTCCTCTTTCAAATAAAAAGCTCCCACCGGTTTTGTCGGATTTTGAAATGCGGAATCATTCTTATCTACCAGAACTTCAGTAACAAAAGTAACTACGTTTTTTTTGAGTCCGCTTTTTCTGAGCACATTAAGCATTTGGCGCTCAATCATATAACCGATTCCGCCTTGTGAATCAGCTACGCAAATATCCAAAGGCATTCTCGGGATCTTATATTCCTTGTAACCTGCCTCGTTGCGTAAAAGGATATTCCCTACTTGCGGACCGTTACCGTGGGTAATTATTAGATTATATGAATCTTTTAACAAAGGAATTAAATTCATACAAGTATTAAATGTGTTTTCTTCTTGCTGCTTAATTGTACCTACTTCATCTCCTCTTAACAGAGCATTGCCTCCGAATGCTACAACTGCAAGTTTGCTCATTAAATCATATCTCCATATTTATTCAACAGTTACACTTTTAGCTAAATTTCTCGGCTGATCAACATTCAAACCTTTCTTTACTGCGATATGATAAGCCAGAAGCTGCAAAGGAATTACAGCTAAAATCGGCATCAACATATCATGAGTTTTAGGAATTTTCAAAACGTAATCAGCTAAATGTTCTATCTTGTCATCGTTTTCGTCTGCTATTGCCAAAACTTTTCCGTTTCTTGCTTTAACTTCTTCAATATTGCCAAGCACTTTCTCATACACTGCATCTTTAGGTGCAATAAAAACAGTAGGCATATTTTCGTCAATCAAAGCAATCGGTCCATGTTTCATCTCCGCTGCCGGATACCCTTCTGCATGTATGTATGAAATTTCTTTTAACTTTAACGCTCCTTCCAAAGCTACCGGAAAATGTATTCCTCGTCCCAAGTATAAAAAGTTTTTAGAATCGACAAATTGTTCCGAAACTTTTTCGATTAAGTCATTATGCTTCAATATTTCATTTACTTTCCCGGGTAGTTCTTCCATTGCCTTAATAACTTCCCTACCTTGGGCAACAGACATATGTTTTCTGCGCGCCAGCAACATCGTAATTAAGCTAAGCACCATTATTTGAGAGGTAAATGCCTTTGTGGAAGCAACCCCTATTTCCGGACCGGCGTGAATGTAAACTCCCGTATCGCTTGCTCTTGCAATTGAACTTCCGACAACGTTAACGATTCCAAGTACCAATGCACCTTTCCGTTTAGCTTCTTTTAGTGCCGCAAGCGTATCTGCAGTTTCACCGCTTTGTGAAATAAAAATCACGGTATCGTTTTTACCAATTATCGGATTTCGGTAACGGAATTCCGAAGCGTACTCAACTTCAACCGGAATACCCGCATAGTTTTCAAACAAGTATTCTCCAACCAAAGCCGCATGCCACGAAGTACCGCACGCCGAAATAATTATTCTTTTTGAATTTAACAGTCTTTCTTCAAATCCGATTAATCCGCCGAGTTTCACAATTCCTTCAGAGAATACCATCCTACCTCTCATGGTATTACTAAGCGAATCGGGCTGTTCCATAATTTCTTTAAGCATATAGTGCGGGTAACCGCTTTTGGTAATCTCGTCAATATCCATTTCAACTTCGCTCACTTCCTTTTGAAGTTCATGGTTATCCAGAGTTTTTATAACGTAACTATCTCGGGTAACATAGCCAATCTCTTTATCTTCCAAGTAGATTACTTTTTTTGTATGATCAATTAACGCATTAACATCCGATGCAATAAAGTTTTCACCTTCCCCTAATCCGATAACCAAAGGGGAACCGTTCTTTGCTATTACAATTTTATCAGGTTCGTTTTTAGAAATCACGGCAATTCCATAAGTACCTTCAACCATACTCAAAGCTTTCCTGACCGCTTCATATAGTTCGCATTTTTCTTCATAATAGTAATCAATTAAATTTACAAGTACTTCCGTATCGGTTTCACTAACGAATGAATAACCTTTTTTAACAAGGTATTCTTTTAATGTAGAATAATTTTCAATAATTCCATTATGTACCAACAATACAGATTTGTTCATACTGAAATGCGGGTGCGCATTGGTTTCATTCGGGATGCCGTGAGTTGCCCAACGCGTATGGCCAATACCGACATTTCCGTTTAACCCGTCGGCATCTACTTTGTTTTCCAGGACAGATACTTTTCCCTTTGCTTTTACGATTCGCGGAGTTCCGTCTTCTACTATACCCAAACCGGCGGAATCATAACCGCGATACTCTAATCTTTTTAGTCCGTTAATTAAAATAGGAGCGCTGTTTTTTTCGCCAATATATCCGACTATTCCACACATAAATGATTACCCTTTATTTTTATAAATTAAGTTGAAATGTATGAAAATTTTGCTGATTATGAAACGGTATAATTTCAGTAAAATCTATTTTTTATCAGAACTAAATCACAAAACATACGTCAATATTATTAGATTTCTAACAGAAGAAATCCTAAATTTAAATTTTAAAAACTTATTAAATATTTAGTTTGAGGAAAAAATGAAGTCTCTTAAAAGAATAACACTTATTATTGCAGTTCTATTTTTTACGTTTACGGTTTATCCGCAAAACAAAATTTCAAATTTCCCTAAAGGAGTTTCTGTTCATACTTTGGATAACGGTCTGCAGGTACTGTTGATTGAAAACCACGCACTTCCCATGGTTGGAATTAACACGGTTGTCAAGGTCGGTTCGGCTTACGAAACGTTTGCCACAAGCGGAATGAGCCACATGTTGGAGCACCTTCTCTTTAACGGCACAACTACAATGAATCAACGCCAACTTTACAATGCCGTAGATATGATAGGCGGATACAACAACGCCAACACATCAGAGTTTTACACAAATTTTATGATGGTAACGCCTGCGGAAAATATTGAGAAAGGGATGAAAATTCAAGCGGACATGCTTTTTAACTCCACTTTACCAATCAATAAATATGAGAAAGAAAAAGGAATTGTTCTCGAAGAAATAAGTAAAACGCTTGCTAATCCCAGCGAACAACTTGAGCGAAATAAACGTTCGGTCCTTTACAAAAATGATGCTCTTTCACTCCCCACTTTAGGAACGTACGAAACAATTGTTCATATGCAGCGGGACGATGTTTACAAATTTTATAAAAATAATTACGTCCCGAACAATATGATGGTTAGCGTTATCGGCAATTTTAATTCCGTTGATATGCTGAAAAAATTAAATGATATTTACGGGAAATACTCTCCCTCAACAGTTTCACGACCGAATATAAAAGGTTGGACAACAGGTTCGGAGATACCCGAATACAAAGTTAATCCGGGTGTTTATTATAAATTCCATAACGGAAAAGATTTTCATCTTCAATTATTTTACACACTTCCTAACGGTTCGGATGACGAGTTCTATTCTCTTTTGGATGAAAAATATAACGAACTGGCAACTGAGTTAACCGACAAAATTAACGCTACGAATAATAATATTGTTTCAAATCTGAATATTGGCGTCAACCAAACACCAATTGCAAATCATTTAATGTTTGATTTCACAACTTCCGAAAAATCGTCAAATGCAATAATTGATTTTATGAAAAGTGAAATAAGCAAAATAAAAATAAAAGTGAATGAGAACGAAATTGCAGCCAAAGTAGCCGAAGAAAAAACATCGTTTCTGCGCAATATCGAAAAGCCTCATATGTTTGGAATTTACAACGCCGATTTAATTGCCGTTCATGGTTTTAAGCCGATATTAGAAAAGTTTTCCGGTGAAAATTATTATACCGCAGCCAAAGAAGTTAACGATTTTTCATTAACAGGAGATCCGATAATTATTTTACAAATTCCTTTTAACTCGGTTTTAAGCGGCAACAAAGGAGAAGAGATAACTACAAAAGATTATTCGTCTAAACTCGGGAAACCGGACATTATTGTTCGAACCAATAAGCAAAGCAATCTACTTGCAGTTCATTTTCTACTCGGACACAAAGCCGAATATGAAAATAAATTCGGAGCTAACGCCGCATACATTTGGCATGAAGCTTTTGGCGCAAGAGTAAGAAAAGATGCTGCAAAACCGGAGGCGGCAAAATTCGGATTCGTATTTACGGTAAATGACAATCCGTTTATCCCCATGGACGATATTTACTTAAGTCCCGATTTCGGTTATATTCGTGCCGAAGGTTTGGGCGACGATATAGAGGGCGCTATTAACTTCTTAAAAAATGAAATGTTAAAGTTTACACCTACAGAAAAAGAATTCAAAGCTGCGGAAGTTAAATACCGCCGTTCGCAGATGATGAAACATTCCAACCGCGCAAAATCTCTTTTTAATTCTCTTTTGGATAGTCTGATCTACAATGAAAATTCATCAACTTCTTCCAAAGAAAAATTAAGTTACAGTTCACTGCTTAAATTCGGAGAAAGATATTTTAACCCCGAAAATATGGTCGTCTCAGTTGTTTCAAAAGCTTCAGGAGATGATGTTAACAATTATTTCAACGGATTCGGAAAAAGCGCTCCGAAAGATTTAATCACTTCTCCCCCTGCTCAAAAATCATTCAGAGTAATAAACAAAGCGGTTACCATAACAAAAAATATTAATTCGAAAAGAGCTTATCTCTTTTTCGGATTTATGAAAACCATTCTACCTTCCGAAAAAGCAGCATTAAAAGCACTTTCATTAATATTGAGCGACAAGATTTCTTTTGATATTCGTGAAACCCAAGGACTCGCCTACAACATGGGAGCCGGTATTGAAACACGCGGAGACAAAGCAATGTTTTATATCAACATGGGTTCGCGTTCTGAAAATGTGAATAAATTGGAAAAGCAATTCGGTTCCAAATTCAGCTTAGATTATCTTGGCAAAATCACAAAAGAAGATTTGGAAAAACGGCTGAATCTTTATCTCGGACGTATGCTTTTCAGAAGACTTTCAAGCATTAATCAAGGCTTCTATTTGTGTAAATCATATTACTACTATCACGATTACACAATCGATGAGAACTTTTTAAGGGATTTACGAAATGTCTCTCTCGAAGAAGTTAAAAAAGTCGCGGAAAAATATCTTGAAGTTTCCAACCCCATAAATATAATTGTTAAGTAGAGGATAAAATGAAAAAACTATTGATTTCATTAGTCGTATTAACTTCGGCATTGTTTGCTCAAACCAAACCGGTCAATCATAACATTATTGCGACGGTAACTCCGGCAGAATCAAATCTTTCGGTTATTGATAAAATTACATTCCCCGAAAATTTGGCGAAAAACGATATTGTTTTTACTCTTAATTCCGCACTTAAAATTTCAAAAGTTATTAACGGCTCGGCAAGCCTAATAAAAAAAGAACCTGCAAAAAATGAAATCGGTATGGACCACGATCAAAACGGAGTTGAACAAAACATGGAACTGAACAAATATTTATTAGAGGTTTCAGATCCGCTACAGCCCGTTACTATTTACTACTCGGGCAAAATTGTTTCTCAGTTGGAACAGAGTGATGAAAATTATCAGAGAGGTTTTAGTCAATCGCCCGGTATTATTTCTACAAAAGGAGTTTATCTTGCAGGCTCGACATATTGGACGCCAACAATAAAAAACAAACTTGTAACTTTCAATCTTACCGCTAAATTACCCGAAGGTTGGAAAACCGTAAGCCAGGGGAAATCCATTGGTGATGATTATTCCGAGTGGGAATGCAAGTTTCCTCAGGAAGAGATATTTTTAATTTCCGCAAAGTTTACCGTTTATAAAAAGGATGTCGGAGCGGTTACGGCGTTTGCATTTTTACGTACACCTGACGAAGCCCTTGCAAATAAGTACCTTGAGACTACAGCACAATATTTGGAGATGGATCGTAACTTGTTAGGGCCATATCCGTACGGTAAATTTGCATTGGTGGAAAACTTTTGGGAAACCGGTTATGGCATGCCTTCCTTTACTCTGCTCGGCGAAAAAATTATCCGCTTCCCCTTCATACTCCATTCGTCTTACCCGCACGAACTTTTACACAATTGGTGGGGCAACAGCGTTTACGTTGATTTTTCAAAGGGGAACTGGTGTGAAGGTATTACTGCGTACATGGCCGACCATCTTATCAAGGAACAACGGGGACAAGGTGCTGATTACCGCCGTTCAACATTACAGCGTTTCACGGATTACGTAAACGACAAAAACGATTTTCCCCCTTCGAAATTTGTGTCCCGTTATGACGGCGCCAGCGAAGCAATCGGTTACGGTAAAACGTTAATGATGTGGCACATGCTTCGTCAGTTAGTCGGTGACGATGACTTCGTGAAAAGTTTCAGAAGATTTTATATGAATAATAAATTCCGTAAAGCTTCATTTTATGATATTGAAAAGTCATTTGAAAATGTTACCGGAAAGGATTTAAGTTGGTTTTTCAAACAATGGATAACTCGCAAAGGCGCTCCCACATTAGCTTTAACAAACGTAAAAGTAAACAAGAATGGGGAAAGTCAATACTCCGTTACGTTTGATTTAATACAAACGCAAAAAGAGAACCCATTTATTATGGACGTTCCGGTTGCCGTTGTAACCAAAGATAAAACCATAATGAAAAAATTTCGGATGAAAAACCGGTACAACACTTACAATTTTACAACCAAAAGTAAACCGGTTGAGTTAATTGCCGACCCGGACTTTGATTGCTTTCGCAGATTGGACGCCAATGAAATTCCGGCTGCTTTCACAAAAGCTTTCGGCTCGGATAGTTTAATCTGTGTACTTCCTTCAAAATCCGACAATCTCAATGAATATAAAAAAATAGCCGAAGCCTGGTTAAAAGGTAAATCGGGCAAAATCATTTACGACAATAAAACCGGTACTCTGCCGAACAGCAAAACCGTTTGGCTCTTTGGGAAAGAGAATAAATTTGTATCGGTTGTTAATAACCAACTGAAAAAATACGGCTCAAATATTCTAAACGATTCGATTAACTTCAACAAAAAAGATTTTGATTACAAGAATCATTCATTTGTTGTTGCGGTTAAAAATCCAAATAACTCGGATGCCGAAATTGTATGGTGTTATAACTCCAACCCAAAAGCTACTGCGGGACTTATCCGCAAACTTCCTCACTACGGTAAATATAGTTTTCTCGGATTTGAAGGGGACGAACCGACCAATATTCTTAAAGGAGAATGGCCGGTTATCAACTCGCCCCTCGCTTATAAAGTTGATAAAACTACCGAAGTAAAGGTAAACATCCCGCAGGAAAAAGCTTTAGCCTACTTGGCTCCGGTATTCTCTGCAGAGCGAATGTTCAAGCACATAACATATCTTAGTTCGGATGAACTTAAAGGACGCGGATTGGGGACACCTGAATTGGAGAAAGCGGCAAATTACATAAAAGAGAAATTTAAACAATACGGATTACAACCTGCAGGTGATAACAAAACATTCTATCAAACTTGGAATCAAAAAATAACGGGAAAGAATTTCAAGATAACCAACGTAATCGGATATATTCCCGGGACGAATAAAGAACTTGCGGAAGCCCCGTTGGTTGTATCCGCCCATTACGATCACCTCGGACTCGGTTGGCCTGACGCCTACAAAGGAAACAAAGGCAAAATCCATCACGGTGCGGACGATAACGCTTCGGGAATTTCAGTTATTTTGGAATTAGCAAAGATTTTGGGGAAAAACTATAAACCGGCTCGTCCTATTATTTTTATTGCCTTTAGCGGTGAGGAAGCGGGTTTGGTCGGTTCAAAATATTTTGTCGAGCATCCGACAATGAACATTAAAACACAAAATATTATAGCCGATTTAAATTTTGATACGGTCGGTCGCTTATTCGGTAAAAAGATAATGATACTTAATTGGAGAAGTGCGAGGGAATGGAAGTTTATTTTTATGGGAACCGATTACGTTACAGGAATTCCGACGGACTTAATTAAGGAGCAACTCGATGCCAGTGATCAAGTTGCGTTTTTGGAAAAAGGTATTCCTGCAGTTCAGTTTTTCAGCGGACCAAATAGAGATTATCATAAGCCGACAGACACTGCCGAAAAGATTGATAAAAACGGATTAGTAAAAGTAGCAACAGTCGGGAAGGAGATTATTGATTACTTAGCCAATCGTGTTGAACCTTTATCCGAAAGTGTCGCTAAAGCCGTTCCCACAAAAGAGAAAACCAAGAGTAAAACGAGAAGAGTAAAAACCGGAATCGTACCGGACTTTGCTTTTACAGGGGAAGGAGTTAAAGTTTCGGATATGCTTGAGAATTCGCCGGCATCAAAAGCGGGAATAAAAGTCGGGGATATAATAGTAAAAGTAAATTCCAATCAGGTTTTGAATTTACGCGATTATTCGGATATTCTAAAATCCCGCAAACCGGGAGATGTAATAACCGTAGGGATTAAACGGAATAATGAATTTAAACTGATTAAGCTGAAATTGGAAGAAAGATAAGATATTTTAATTACGGTGCTAACCGCTAAGGTTAGCATTGTAATTAGTTAATTTTCATCGGGGTTGGAATTACTCAGCAAAAAGAGAATCTCGTCATTATCTATTCCTTCGATTCTTTCCTTTTCTTCATCCTTCTCATCCGCCGATTTAATCTCCTTAACAAACTCCTCACTCTTCATAACCTTACAGCCGTTTACTTTCGCATAATCTCTTATCCAAGCATCGGAACTGATTACAACTGCGGTGTGTTTTGTTTTTAAGCGGTCTATCTCTTCCCGTATCAGCACATCGGCAGCTTCGGAATATGAATAGCTGACACGCATTTTAGAACTCTTTACCGTATCGCCGGGAGCGCCGTCAAAAAAGAGACGTACTTTTACCTTCTTGCGAGCGAAATAACGATCCAGAATAAAAACCAATCGCGCCCTGCTCTTAGGCGAATTAAGTTCGGCTGATTTCTTCAACTCGGGGATTTTCCACATCAGGTTATTTCCATCGATTAAATAAGTCAGCATCATCTACCCGAAAAAATGTCTTTACTCTTTTCAATTTTTATATCTCTAAGTTCAGGAGCTTTTAAGTGAATATTAAATCTAAAGCCTCTGTAAACGCCAATCGGATGCCAAGTAAACAACATTTCCCAGCATCCCATATCACGAAAAGCGGTAAAAACCGGAGCTGAGATTTCTTTTGTTACAAAATCATAATTCGAGCGAAACGTAAACTTCCATCCTTTCGTCAAATTAAAACTTAATCCGGCGGCAATTGAGGAATGAACCACACCGGTAAGCGGAGTCGGTTTTGTGAAACGATAGTTGTAAGTAAAATCCAAACTCCACGGAATAGAGTTATCCGTTTCGTCAATTGAAAACTGATCGGACAAATTCCGTTTTCTTCTAATTTTATTTTCGATGTCCGAACTGTCGTGCGATGTTGTAAGCGCTTTGATTTTATCACCGGATATTTGAGAATTAATGCTGAACGAAGTCCCCGTAATGCGCATCAGTCCCTTATTTTCGGCAGCCAAAAACTTATTGATTTTTCGAGAGCCGTTGTAATCATAAAATGTGTAAGATGACGAACCGCTGAATGAAAGATAATTTCCGATATTTGTTCTGTAACTCAATCGCATATCGGAAAGATTAAGGCTGTCGGCAGAAAAATTATATCTCGAACCGACAGACCAATTAAGCAGCCTAATTTTTTTTGAAGTTGATGTTGTATCTCGCCGGTCTTTAAGAGTTTTAATTTCATAAACATTATTTAAACTAAAGTTCATGCTTTGACTTTCGTTGGAACTTACGCCGCCGAACAACTCGGACGAATACTTGTCGTATCTTACAATAGTTCCGTCAACTTTCCGATATTCGCCGTAGTAGGGATATTTGTCCGTTGAAAAATCGGGCTGATACGTATATGAAACCGATGGGATAAAAGTATGTCTGAAAGCACCGATGCCGAACGCATTGATGTTAGCCATTCCGTAAATTTTTGTTGAAGCCGAGAAAGAGAGATTAAAAGTTCTGACAAAATCGTACGATTTTACTCTGCCTGAAACTACACTGTCAACCGGCACCGAATTACTATCCGCATCCAAAGTGTAACCGGGGAAATTTCTATATTCGATATGATGATCGTACCACTTTTCTTTGTAATTAAAACTTGGAGAAAAATTTATATACCCGATTTTAGTCGAAGTATTTATCCCTACACTGTGCTGCAATCCGGATTTCCACTTCTCTTCCCCGCTCTTGATTGAATGCTGATTTCTTAAAGTACCGTTATACTTAAAACCGATTTTTTCGTACCATTTCATTTTTCCGGATGAACCGAGTTTGCTTCGGAAAGGATAAATAATCGGAAGGTTCAATGAAACATCAGGGAGTTTTTCCGTAATATCGCCCGACTTCAGATTCTGGCTTCTGTAATAATTCAAAGTTAAACTTGTTCCGCTATCCCATCTTTTGGAGAAAGTTGCATTTGAGATTACATTCTGCTGATAGAGTTTATCGTAATTTACCGAGTTGTTAGAGAGATAATCAGAGGTGTAATATTTAACATTCACGCTCAACTTAGCCGTAGGACTAAATGCCTGCGAATGCCTCACGGAAAGATTCCAATCTGTTCGTCTCGTGTAATTCGGCTCGCCCGGGTTATCTACCGCAACATAGGAATATCCGAGATTTACCTCACCGTTGTAAAAATACCTTTTTTTATACCTAAACCGTGACCGCGCACCCCAGCCGCCTTTGAAATAGTAATCTCCGACAAGAGATAAATCGATATAATCACTTATTGCAAAGTAATATCCGAGACCGCGCAAATAAAATCCTCTTGCGGCATCCTCTCCGTAGCTTGGTAATATTAGTCCGGAATGCCTTCCTCTGTTAAGCGGAAATACCGCAAACGGAACAGGTATCGGAATCGGGACCCCGGCAATCCACATAAAAATCCATTTAGCAATAATCTTATCTTTTTGGATTATTTTCATCTGCTTGGCTGTAAAGTAAGTTACGGGAGGATTACCTTTGCAAGTGGTAAAAACTCCGTCTTTAACAAAAAATATATTTTTCGAAACTTTCCTTACTTTATTACCACGAAAAATTTTATCTCCCTGCTGATTTTCCGCCAGCGAAATTATGCCTTGTTTGGTTTTAAAATTATAAGTTAACTTGCTTCCTTTGTACTGCTCCCCGTTATCGGAAAGGATTGGTGTTTCCCCGATTATTTTTTTACCGAGTGAATCAACCCTTTCAATCCCCTTAGCCTTAAGTTCACTCGAAGTAAAATTTAACTCGACAAATCCCGATTGCAAATCGGTTTTTTCATACTTTATTTCACCCTTTCCGTAAAGGAACATCTTCTTCGAGTTAACATCAAAGATTAAAGAGTCTCCCGCCGAAGCATAAACTACAGCTTTAAGCTCATCTTTTTTTTTAGATTTCAGCGAATCATTATCGGAAAGCGAATCAACGGCAATTGTGGAATCCGATATGAAAGAGGTAATTGCGGATTGAGTTTTTAACGTATCTGAAAAATTATAAGAAGCTCCCCGAGATGAATTGATTAAGAGTATTAGTAAAAAAAAATATATTTTAAACAAATGACTATTCATCGGGAGAACTGATTTCCATTAACAAAATCATATCAAGAATAATAAAACGCCAGAGAGGAAGCTCCTTTGACGCCGGCATCATTTTTTAATTTCGAAAGTTTCACCTTTATCCGAGGTCTGTTCGGTGCCAAAACTCTTTCTTTAAGTGCGGCTTTAAGTGGAACAAGAAGGTAGTTGCCGAATCCGGAAACCCCTCCGCCCAGCACAATTGTTGAAATATCGAGCAAGTTAACAGCCGAGGCCAAAGCAGCGCCCAGCATTACGGCAACATCCGAAATAGCTTTTATTGCGTAAGCATCTCCGGACTTGGCCGCTTCGTATAAAGTCTCGGGTGAAAGAGCCGAAAGGTTTTCTCCGGCAAGTTCAATAACTTTTGAATCGGGATGTTTCTTAATCTCACCTCTTACTTTCTCGGTTATTTTCCGATTTCCCACGTAAGTTTCAATGCAGCCGTAGGAACCGCAATTACATTTTCGTCCTTTATAATTAATGGTTACGTGTCCTATTTCACCTGCGCCTCCCGTTTCGCCGCGAAACAGTTTTCCGTTATAAATTATTCCCCCGCCTACTCCGGTACCAAGCGTTATCATCATAAACGTTTTAATCGATCTACCCACGCCGAAAATTGATTCCCCGATTGCAGCGGCATTTGCATCATTTTCGACAAAAACTTTCTTCCCGAACTCATCATAAAGAATTTTAGAAAGATTCACTTTTTTCCATCCCGGTATATTCGGAGGCGATTTAACGGTACCGGCTTCAACGGACACAATTCCCGGAGCTCCGATTCCAATGCCTGTTACGTCCGAACTTTCAGCCAGAACAATTGCGACCGCTTTTTTAATTTGTTTAATAACATGCTTGTAACCCAGATTGGTTTCTGTCGGTACGGATGTTTTAAAAACTATTTTACCGTTTTCATCAACCAAACCGGCTTTGATATTTGTTCCGCCTAAATCAACTCCAACACTCTGTTTCATATTATCTCACTTAAAATTTTTATTAATAATTGTTATCGGCTCGGGATATTGAATATCGCCTAAAGACGTTGCGAGCAAAGGTTCTGCAATTAATTTAAGATTTGAGCTGCTTCCCTTTTTCCCTCCGATTGCAAAGACCAAGTCAGCCACATCGTTAAGGGAGTTGTCATGAAAAAACTTCAGCAAATTAAATTCCACCCGAATAGGAATTGTCGTAAAGCCTCCGGCGCCGGGGACTTTAAACGGCGTTTGAATATCGCCGTGAGCCGTTTCTTTATTATTAATCAGCAGTTTCCACGGAAATCTTTTGATGTAAATATCAGTGGCACCGTACCCTTTTGCATCGTTAGGATTTTTTGCCTCAACATTTAATATAAACGAAACAGGCATATTTTTATTTAATAAAGCACTGCTCAACCGCATCACATCGACAGCCCCGATATCCGAAAGACGTGATTTATCGGAAATATCAATCCCCGTTAATCTGAAGTTGCTTACTTTGCCCAATTTAAACTGCAAGCGGGTCAAGTTTACCGCAGTTTTATAGAGCGAACATCCGCCGAGTAAAACACCGACAAATAATATAACAATTAAGGCTTTTCTTTTCATTTATCAAACCGATAAAGTTTTCAATAATTTATTGTCATTTATCTTCTCTATAATCATTCCGGCAATCTTTAATGCACGCAGTCCGTCTTCACCATTTACCACCGGACGTTTATCATCCAAGATCGAATCGATAAACAACTGCTGTTCATATTTCATCGCATTCACTTTCATTATTTCCGGCTGTTCAAAAACCACCAATCGTTTCTTCTCTCCGATACCCATTTCACCGAGCGGGAAAAACTTCTGCGGTTTATCTTCCATCGGCTTCAACAAACGATAAACTTCCGCCGTACCCGAAGTAAAATCCAACGAAAGATAGGCATCCCGCTGAAACATTCGCATCTTCCTCATCTTTTTCTGTGAAATTCTGCTTGCCGTTACGTTAGCAACCGCTCCGTTTTCAAATTCTATCCGGGCATTGGCAATATCAATATTATCGGAAACAACAGCCACGCCGCTTGCATTAATCCGCTTCACCTTACTTTTAATTAAACTTAAAATAATATCGATGTCGTGAATCATAAGGTCAAGAACCACCGCAACATCACTTCCTCGCGGATTAAATTGCGCCAATCTGTCCGTTTGCATAAACATCGGCTCAAGGTTATATTTTTCCAAAGAGAGAAGCGCCGGATTAAACCTTTCGATATGACCGACCTGAATTTTTAAGTTTTTCTCTTTGGCAATTTCAACCAGTTCCTCGGCTTCGGAAACTTCAACGGTTATCGGCTTCTCGATAAAAACATGCTTCCCTTTCAGCAAAGCTTCTTTTGCTATTTGATAATGCGTAGGAGTCGGAGTTACAATTATTACGGCATCAACAAAATCAAACAACTTCTCCGAATTCTCAAACCTTTCAACACCAAACGAATCAGCTACTTTCTGCGCTTCGACTTCATCCGAATCATAAACCCCTATAAAATCAGCTCTCTCGGCATCCACTAACAATTTGGAATGAAGCTTACCGAGATACCCTGTTCCGATAATTCCAATATTAAGATTTTCCATATACTAATAAATTTCCACACATTTGATTGAAGTAAAAGGGACGAAAACATTTACGATTTTATTATCGCGAATAGATTCCAGCATCAAGCCTTCATCAAAAGATTCAACGAGTTTTCCCGTTTTAAAAACGATTTCGGAAATCGGCGGATCATCCTTTTTAGGACTGTAAACAACTCCGTAATTCTCATTCATTGTAACATTAATATTTCTATCGATAAATTTTTCCCAATCAATTTTCATAACTTTCCCCAATTATTTTATGATAACTTATAAAAATACTTAAAAAGAGATTCTATTACAATTATAAATTGGATTGACGGTTATTACTGATAATAATTGTTTATCTTCAAAAATCGGATTTGCCAGTAATATCTTTGGGATATTGTAAAAATCAGATAATATTCGTTTTTGAACTTGTCCGCCACTATTGTATGAAAAAATAAAAACAATTAATTTATTTCATTATATTTTGTTTTTTAATCCTAAGAATATTGTTATTATGCAAACGAAAGGGAAAATAGTTTACCTAATTATATCCGTAGTATTTATTTTAAATATATTCGTTTCTGAAATTTCAAGTTACAAAACTCATTCCTTTTACCTTAAAGGAATATTTACTTTCATAATCGCGATCTTTGCATTTCTGGATATTAAAATAAATAATGTAATCAAATTTAAGGTTTTTCTAAAAAAGATTAAGAATCCATTAATTGCGATAGCATTGTTTTTACTTATTAGCTTAGTGAGTCTCTCTAATTCTTATAATCCCGCATTCGGTTTTAAAAAAATTGTTTACCTTTTAATTAGTGTTTTCCCGAGTATTATTATTTTTTCATATCTCCTAATT
>CAZMZM010000003.1:0-75990 GCA_964570865.1 uncultured Melioribacter sp. | reverse complement strand
GCGGGATTATCAAACGTTAGAGGAAGAACGCCTTGTTTTTTCAAGTTGGTTTCGTGAATACGTGCAAAGCTGCGAACTATAACCGCTTTAGCTCCAAGATGACGCGGTTCCATTGCGGCATGTTCACGGCTTGAACCTTCGCCGTAGTTTTCATCGCCTACTACAATCCAGCCGGCTCCCCGTTTTTTATAATCGCGGGCTACCGACGATGTTCTTCCGTATTCGCCCGTAAACTGATTTTTAACTTCCCCGGGTTTCTCCGTAAATGCGTTAATTGCTCCAAGGAAAAGGTTGTCGGAAATGTTATCCAAGTGACCACGGAATCTTAACCAGGGACCTGCCATTGAAATATGATCGGTAGTACATTTGCCTTTGGCTTTCAAAAGTAAGAGTTCATCTTCAAAATCGTTACCGTCCCAAGCAGGGAAAGGCGTCAGAAGCTGTAATCTTTCGCTTTCGGGCGAAACGGCAATTTCAACCGTTGAACCGTCAGCCGGAGGAGCGACAAATCCCTCTTCTCCTTTATCATAACCCTTTTTAGGAAGTTCATCGCCAACCGGAGGATCCAATTTGATTTTTTGTCCGTCAGCCGTTTCAATGTAATCGGTAATCGGGTTAAAGGTTATTTTACCTGCTATTACCATTGCAGTCGTAAGTTCCGGAGATGCAACAAAAGCCAAAGTATTAGGATTGCCGTCGTTACGTTTTGCAAAGTTACGGTTAAAGGAAGTTACAATCGAGTTTTTCTTCTGTTCGGGATTATCCATTCTTTCCCACATTCCAATACAAGGTCCGCAAGCGTTTGCCAAAACGGTTCCCCCTAAGTCGGTCAATATTTTTAATTGCCCGTCACGCTCAATGGTTGCACGTACTTGTTCCGAACCCGGAGTAATGTCAAACAACGATTTGGCTTTAAGTCCTTTATCCAAAGCTTGTTTGGCAACTGATGCGGCTTTGTCAATATCTTCATAACTTGAGTTGGTACAACTTCCGATTAAACCGACGGTTAATTCTTCAGGGAAATCATTTTCTTTAGCCGCTTCTTTCATCTTTGAAATCGGCCATGCTCTGTCAGGTGAAAACGGTCCGTTCAAGTGCGGTTCAAGTTCGTCAAGATTAATCTCGATTAATTCGTCAAAATATTTTTCGGGATTTGCGTAAACATCGTCATCGGCTCTTAACATTTCGGCATGCTCTGTTGCCAATTTAGCAACATCTCCCCTTCCTGTCGCTTCAAGGTAAGCTGCCATTTTTTCATCAAACGGAAATGTAGATGTTGTTGCGCCAATCTCTGCACCCATGTTACAGATAGTTGCTTTACCTGTTGCGGATAATGAGTTTGCGCCTTCACCGAAATATTCCACGATTGCACCTGTGCCGCCCTTTACCGTAAGAATGCCTGCAACCTTTAAGATAATATCTTTAGGAGCTGTCCAACCGTTCAGTTTTCCGGTAAGTTTAATGCCGATTAACTTCGGCCATTTTAATTCCCAAGGCATGTCAGCCATAACATCAACGGCATCAGCACCGCCAACTCCGATTGCAATCATTCCGAGTCCGCCTGCATTAGGCGTATGTGAGTCCGTACCAATCATCATTCCGCCGGGGAATGCATAATTTTCCAAAACCACCTGGTGAATAATTCCCGCACCGGGTTTCCAAAAACCGATTCCGTATTTGTTAGATACGCTTTCCAAAAAGTCATAAACTTCTTGATTTTCATATTTAGCTGTCTTTAAATCTTCTTCCGCACCTATTTTGGCTTTAATCAAATGGTCGCAATGAACCGTTGAAGGAACTGCGGCTTCTTTTTTACCGGCCATCATAAACTGCAATAACGCCATCTGTGCCGTTGCATCTTGCATTGCAACACGGTCGGGAGATAAATCGACATAATCTTCTCCGCGCGTGAAAGCACGTGAAGAATCTTCCCACAAATGGGAGTAAAGAATCTTTTCGGCATAAGTTAAAGGTCGCCCTGTTAATTCGCGGGCTTTTTGGTGCTTTTCTTCAAGCGAAGCATAAACATCCTTGATCATATCAAAGTTTGCAGTCATTTCTTACCTCTTAAATTATTTATTCTTAAAATTGGCTTCGGTTTCCTTGGCGATTTCTGCGGAGACTAAAATTCGTCCGCATGCTTCGCAAGTAAACAAGCGATTATTTTGTTTGATTTCCAATTGACGTTGCGGAGGAATAACGTTATGGCATCCCGAGCACGAACCGCGATAAACCGGAGCGATTGCAATTCCGCCTTTTGCTTTACGGATGCGCATATAAGTGTTGTAATCGGGTTTCCTGATTCTTTCAACAACAGCTTCTCTTAGCTTATTGAGATGAGCTTCTTCTTTCTGGTTAATCCCGATTATCTTTTTCAACTCATCTTCTTTTTCGGCAAACTCTTCCTGCATCTTGTTCAGTTCATTTTGAATTTCTTCAATTTCCAATGAGAGTATGCCAATTCTATTTTCGAGTTCTTTATTCTCTTCTTCCATTTCCAAAATATTTGTCTCGGAGTAATCAATCTCTTTGGTCAGAGCATCGTACTCTTTATTATTACGTACCTTAAATAATTGAGCTTTATATTTTTTTAGCTTCTCGCCTAATTTGCTGATTTCATTATCATTGGCAACACGTTTTTGCTGGGCTTCTTCTTTCTCGGCGGCTTTAGCATCTATGTTGTTTTGAAGGACTTCCATATGAGCATTAAGCTCATTTACAATTAACGGCAAATCGCCGCGCAGTTCCTCAAGTTCGTCAAGCTGCCTGTCGATAAGCTGTAATTCATATAAATTACCTAATTTGCCTTTCATTTTTTCCTCTTATTATTAATAAAAAATTTTACGGGATTTGTATTTCCCTTATATTTCATAACTTTAATTTTTTCTCCGTTCTCAGAAAAAAACCGTTCAAACCTTTTTTGTACTTCATTTAGAACAATATTTTCCGTTTCGTAATGCCCTGCATCAATAAATAAAATTTTATTTTCTCCCTGTTGAAAAGTATGATAAGTAACATCTGCGGTAATAAACGCGTCTGCCCCTTGAGCAATAGCGTTGTCAAGCAGATTGGAACATGTGCCGCCGCATACGGCAACTTTTTTTATCCGCTTCGTTTTACTGGAAGCATAGCGAAGCGCATCGGTTTTAAGCTTAGCGGCAACTAATGTAAGAAATTCGTTTTTAGTTAAACTTTTCTCCAGTTCTCCGATTGCGCCCGACCCGAAATTACCATTATGGTTTTTCAAGGGATAAACGTCGTATGCAGGTTCTTCGTAAGGATGGCTTTTAATTATCGCTGAAATAACTTTACCTAAATTCCACGAATCCGCAATAATTTCAAATCTTATTTCCTCGGTTTCGGTTAAAACGTTTTTTTTGCCGACAACAGGATTTGAATTTTCAGAGCCTTTGAAAGTTCCCTTTCCTTTTGAGAAAAATCCACAATCGGAGTACTCTCCGATTACTCCCGCACCGGCTTCAAAAACCGCTTCGGATAATTTTGGCAAGGCGCTTTCCGGAACAAAGACCACAACCTTTAGTTGTTCTTTTTCCAAAGGAACCAAAAATTTAATGTTTTTTAACCCGAGCTTTTTCGCCAATTGGAAATTAACCCCTTCTTTTGTGAAATCCAGATTTGTATGAGCGGAGTAAACGGAAATGTTATTTGTGATTAATTTTTTTATTAGGCGGGATTTGGAGTCCTTGGAATAGTCAATACTTTTTACGGGGAAAAAGAAAAACGGATGGTGATTGAAAATAAAGTTACAATTATTCCTAATTGCTTTATCAACAACATCCTCGGTTAAATCGAGTGAGAGAAGTACGTTTTTAATCTTATCTTCCCGCGACCCGATTTGAAGTCCGACATTGTCTCTTTCCCAAGCAATGCCCGGAGGAGCCCAATCTTCAATAAATTTTATTAGTTTTTTTATTAGCATAAAATCAAAAAAAAATGCACCAATTTGATTGGTGCATTAAAAATTATTATAAATCACAATATGTTCAATATCTTTCTTGGCTTTTTCATCTTTTTCCTTTAGTAGTTCAAATATAAACTAAAATTGTAATAATTTCAATTTTCCTAATATTTTTTTAATAAAATTTTCCGTCTGACTTTTGCTCTATCAATAAATAATTTCATAAACTTTCACTCAATTAATTTTTTAAAACTATAATGTTAATTAATCCAAAACACCGGAAAACCAAATTAACCGAGAAACGGTTCCATTAATAAACTCTTGTCGATCTTCAAACCGTCAAAACTGTTTTGCTATTGCTCGCTCGCTGATTCGGAAACCGTTTAATTAATCTACGATAAAATCATTAACTTATCCTTAACACTTTTTCTTGAATGAAGAGAAAAAGGAGTATTTTAAAAGTTCCTCTATTTGTAGGAGAGGGATTTAATGAAAGTTTCAACGGATTTTCAATGTACATAAACGGCTCTTGTATGAAGTATATTATTTTTTTATTTACCACATTACAAATCATGAGCTTTTAATATCGATTTATTATATTTGGTACTTCATTTTAATAAAAGAGAATTAATAATGACTTCAAAAGAAATACGAAATCAATTTTTGCGGTTTTTTGAAAATAAAGGACATAAAATAGTTCAGAGTTCACCTGTTGTACCTTATGATGACCCTACTTTATTATTTACCAATGCAGGGATGAACCAATTTAAGGATGTTTTTCTCGGTCAGGGCAAGCGAGATTATTTACGAGCAGCCGATACACAGAAATGTATCCGAGTCAGTGGCAAACACAATGATTTGGAAGAAGTCGGACAAGATACTTACCATCATACATTTTTTGAAATGCTGGGGAATTGGTCGTTCGGCGATTATTACAAAAAAGAGGCGATTACATGGGCTTGGGAATTAATGACCGAAGTATGGAAATTGCCGAAAGAACGTTTGTGGGCAACGGTATTTAGAACCGACGATGAAGCATTTGAAATTTGGGAAAATGAAACGGACATAGATAATTCGCACATACTTAGATTTGACGAAAAAGATAATTTTTGGGAGATGGGCGAAACAGGCCCGTGCGGACCTTCGTCCGAAATCCATATTAACTTAAGTGATAATCTTGAAGATGCAAGTTTGGTAAACGCCGGAGACCCGCTCTGCATAGAGCTTTGGAACTTGGTCTTTATTCAAAATCTGCGTGATACGGACGGAACTTTACATGAACTGCATCAAAAACATATCGATACCGGAATGGGATTTGAACGTGTAGTTGCCGTCCTTAATGGAAAAAGCTCCAATTACGATACTGACATATTCGTTCCCATATTAAACTCAATAGCCAAACTAAGTAACAAGAAATATGAAGGTGAAAATGAAGCTCCGATGCGTGTTATTGCTGATCATATTCGTACATTAACATTTGCAATTGCCGACGGAGCAATTCCCGGGAACGAAGGACGCAGCTATGTGCTTCGTAGAATTTTGCGGCGTGCAGCAAGGTACGGACGTAAGTTGGGATTGAACGAGCCCTTTATGTACAAACTTGTTGATGTTGTTGTTGACGAAGCGGGGGGCGGAATGGGAGAAGTTTTTCCCGAAATTAAAACTAATCGCGACAGCATAAAAAAAGTGATCCGCTCCGAAGAAGAAAGTTTTAACTTAACTTTGGACAGAGGAATTATCCTTTTCGAAGAAATAGTTACAAACTCCGGAGATACAAAACTAATTTCCGGTGATGATGTTTTTAAACTATATGATACATACGGATTCCCTGTCGATTTAGTTGAGCTGATGGCGCGTGAACGAGGATTTGGAGTTGATATTAAAGGCTTTGACAGATTAATGAACGAACAGAAAAACCGCGCACGCGAATCTACAAAGAAAAAAATTGCCGGCGCTTACGATGTTGAAGGAATCGAAAATGAACTTGATTTGGAAAACTCCGAAAAAACAACATTCGTCGGATATGAAAAGTTGAAATCCAATTCGGAAATTTCAGAGATTGCCGTCAAAGATAATACGGCTTTCATCCTTCTGAAGGAAACCCCTTTTTATGCCGAGTCCGGCGGACAGGTAAGCGACAAAGGGTGCATTATTGTCGGTCAAAACAAGTTGGAAGTTTTACGCGTTCTGAGAATTAAAAACAGAATTATTCATGTCGTAAAAACAAATAATCAGACCGAGTTACGAAAAGGTATTACGGTTACTGCCGAAGTGGATAAGGAACACCGCTGGGACGTGATGAGAAACCACTCTGCCACACACTTTTTGCATGCAACACTACGCAATATTTTGGGAACGCATGTTAAACAAGCAGGTTCACACGTTAGCGCAGAACGATTGAGATTTGATTTTACGCATTTTGCAAAACTTTCCGAAGAAGAAAAAACCGAAATAGAAAAACGTGTTAATCATGCAATCCGGGCAAACATTGAACTTACTCATCACCGAAATATTCCGTTTGAAGATGCAAAAAAAATGGGCGCTTTAATGTTCTTCGGCGATAAATATGGAGATAAAGTGAACGTTGTTCAGTTTGGAGATTATTCGATTGAGTTCTGCGGAGGTACGCATGTACAAAACTCATCTCAGCTCGAATGCTTTAAGATAACCCAGGAAACATCTGTTGCAAGCGGAGTTCGCCGCATCGAAGCAGTTACCGGAAAAGGCGCGGAACTTTATTTTGCGCAGAAGGAAGATGAACTGAAATCGGCTTTTGATAAAATAGAATCTTTAACCGATGAAAAGAAAAAATTGGAAAAGAAAATAGCCGAGTTGGAAATTCGGAATAAAATTGGCGGTTTGGACGAAGTGCTGAAAAATCCTTCGGAAGTTGAAACCGTAATGATTTACAAGGGAGAAATAAATGCCGCATCAATGGACGAGCTAAAGTCGATAGCAGATGAATTACGTGAAAAAATCAAGACGGGTATCGGCGTTTTAATTTCCCCGATTGGCGAAAAAGTCGGTATTGTTGCAGTTGTTTCCGATGATTTAATTAAAGAGAAAAAATTAACGGCAGGCAAAATCGTCGGTCAGATTGCTAAAATTGTCGGCGGCGGCGGCGGCGGGAAGCCCCACTTGGCAACTGCCGGCGGTAAAAAAATAGATAAAATACCTGAAGCATTAAAGGGAGTTGAAGAAATAATCAAAAGTTCATTAAGCTGACACATAGCTTTAACAAAGGAGAAAAGATTGGAAAAAATCACAATAAAATTCCAGAGAATATCGGATGAGTTTATAGATGTTGATTTACCCGCATATGCAACTCCGGGAAGTTCGGGAATGGATGTGCGTGCGGCACTTAGATTTCCCGAAACCATTGCGCCGGGCAATGTTGCGCTGATACCAACCGGATTAAAAGTTGAAATTCCCGGTGGATATGAACTTCAGGTACGCCCGAGAAGCGGACTTGCAATTAAGCACAGCATCGGTTTGCTGAATTCACCCGGAACAATAGATTCCGACTACAGAGGAGAGGTTAAAATTATTCTGTTCAATTTCGGCAAAAATGATTTTACCGTTAATCGCGGAGACCGAATTGCCCAGTTTGTTGTAAGCAAAGTCTATCAAGCCGAGTTGGTTTACACATCCGTTCTAACCGAAACGGAACGGGGTGAAGGCGGATTCGGACATACGGGACAATAAGCAAGATTAACATTCTGTCTGATTTACTAATAATTTATCTAAATTGTTAATTATACCCGCTAAATAGAAATACACTATTTCATAGAAGTAAGTCGGTAATTTCAACTATTCGTGAAATTACCGACTTTTCTTGTCAAAGTAAAAATTTATTAAAAAACAAGATAGAATTTTTATTTTCCTAAACTTTTATTTTACTATTTTTAGTTCGAAAACGAAGACAAATAATTTTAAAATAAAGGGTTTTTAATGGGAGATTTTGTTCACTTACACAATCACTCCGACTACAGTTTACAGGACGCTGCAGCAACAATTGACGGTTTGGTAAAAGCTGCGGTTGAAGACGGAATGGACGCCTTGGCGCTCACCGATCACGGGGCAATGTTCGGCATTTCAAAGTTTTACAAGGTTTGCAAAGCCAACGGAATTAAGCCGATTATCGGCATGGAAGCTTACATAGTAATGGACGGCAGCCGTTTTGACAGAGGGAAAAAGAATCCTCCTGTTGCCGGCGGACCAAAAAGAAAACGCTACAACCATTTGATTTTACTTGCTAAAAATGAAACCGGTTACAAAAATCTGATGAAGCTTTCTTCAATCGGTTATCTCGAAGGGTTTTACTATCGTCCGAGAATCGATATGGAAGTTCTTACACAATATCACGAAGGATTAATCTGCACTACGGCTTGCGCCTCCGGTCCCGTTGCAGCCCCGTTAATACAAGGGGATTATCAAAAGGCGAAAGATACGGCAATCATGTTCCGCGAGTTATTCGGAGATGATTTTTACCTTGAGATACAAGATCACGGACTGGATGACGAAAAATGGGTGCTCGAGGGAATGCCGAAGCTTTCAAAAGAGCTTGGAATTAAAATGATTGCGACTAATGATATTCACTATGTAAAACAAGATCATTCCGTTGCACACAATATATTACTCCATCTCGGGGATAGAACGGGCAATGTAAATTATCGCGAACTTCGTTACAGAACCGACCAAATTTATTTTAAAACAACAGAAGAAATGAAAGACCTTTTCGGCAAGTACGAAGGGGCAATCGAAAATACTTTGGAGATAGCGGATAAAATAAATTTCGATTTCGACTTCTCTAAATTTTATTATCCAAAATTTCCTATCCCGAAAGATTCACCTGCCCAAACATTAGACGACTATTTCGAACTCCTCGCCGAAGAAGGCTTGCGCAAACGCTTTAAGGAAATTACTCCGAAGATAAGAGAGCGCTTTGATTATGAAATTGATGTAATTAAATCGATGGGCTACTCCGGATATTTTTTAATTGTACAAGATTTTATAAATGCTTCCAAAGAGCGTGGGATTCCGGTTGGGCCCGGACGAGGCAGTGCTGCGGGTAGTATTGTCGCATACGCGCTCGCGATTACAAACGTAAATCCTCTCGATTATGATTTGCTATTCGAACGTTTTCTGAATCCCGCACGAAAATCAATGCCCGATATCGACGTTGATTTTGCCGATGATCAGCGAGGCGAAGCAATCGAATACGTTACAGAAAAATACGGACGCGAATCGGTTTGCCAAATTGTTACTTTCAACAGACTTTCATCCAAAGCCGTTCTTAAGGATGTTGCACGCGTTCTCCAAATCCCAATTCCCGTTGTGGAAAAAATCACAAAGTTCATCCCGACTAAATTCGGTAAAGTTTTTTCGATTGAAAAAGCACTTAATGAAGTGCCTGAACTTAAATGGGTAAAGGAATCAAAGGATGAAAAGATTCATGAACTCATCAAATACCCTAAAATACTGGAGGGAATGAATCGGAATTTATCAAAACATGCCGCCGGTGTGGTTATTGCTCCGGAGGACGTCAGCAACTTTGTACCCCTTGCAAAATACGGGACAAACGGCGACATAGTAACCCAATACAACATGAAGGAGCTGGAAGACCATGGATTGCTGAAGATGGACTTTTTAGGACTTCGCACTCTTTCGATAATCAGAGATACGCTAAGGTTAATTAAAATGACGCACGGAATTGACCTCGATATTGACACGATTCCGATTGACGACAAAAAGACATACGAGCTTTTTGGGAAAGGACAAACGACAGCCGTATTCCAATTTGAATCCGCCCCGATGCGCGAGTATCTGAAAAAATTAAAACCATCCCGGCTGGAAGATTTGGTGGCAATGAATGCGTTGTACCGTCCCGGTCCGATGGAAAATATCGATTCCTTTATCAGAAGAAAGCACGGAAAGGAAAAGATTGAATACTTACACCCTAATCTTGAACCGATTTTAAGCACGACATACGGATATATTGTGTATCAGGAACAGGTAATTCAAATCGCCAATAAAATAGCGGGTATGACGCTTGCCGAAGCCGATATATTGCGTCGTGCAATGGGTAAAAAGCAGCTTGAGGCAATGAAAGAACAGAAAGTGAAATTTGTCGAAAGCGCCGAAAAAAACGGTGTAAAAAAACAAGTCGCCGAAAAGATTTTTGACGACATCAACAAATTCGCCAATTACGGATTTAATAAAAGTCACGCGGTTGCCTACAGTTTGGTCGCTTATCAAACCGCATATCTTAAAGCTCATTTTTTACCTGAGTTTTTGGCGGCAAACTTGTCGAATGAGTTCGGCAATACGGATAAAGTAACAAACTTTTTGGAAGACTGCCGCAAACTAAAGGTGGAAGTTCTTCCTCCCGATGTTAATAAACCTTCGGTAAAGTTCAGTGTAGATAACGGCAAAATTATTTTCGGTATGTCGGCGATTAAGAATGTCGGTGAAAAAGCTGTTGTTGAAATAGAGCGTGCTCGTAAAGATTACGGCAAGGATTTTGAAACTCTGTTTGAGTTTTGCACGGCAGTTGACACACACATTGTGAACAAAAGAGTTTTGGAAGGATTAGTGTTAGCCGGAGCTTTTGATAAATTAAAAGGAAATCGCGCAGAAATATTTTACAGCATTGAATCTGCAATTGATTTTTCTCAGAAAGTACGAAATTTTAAGGAAAAGTTTGACGACGGACTTTTCGGAGGAACCGCCGAAGTTGAAAACATTAATGAACCCGAATTGGAAAAAGTTCGTCCGTGGGAAAGAAGTGTTGAACTTGAAAAAGAAAGAGAAGTTTTGGGCTTTTACCTTACAGGTCATCCGCTACGGGATTACGAAAAAGAATATTACGCATTTTCGACCGTTCATCTCGGTGACCCATCTACGTTCAAAAACGACGAAGAACGAGTAAGAGTATGCGTTGTTATTACCGGACTCAGCACAAAGATTGACCGCTCCGGCAAGGAAATGGCATTCATGAAATTCGACGACTTGACCGGCTCGTGCGAAGCAATTATGTTCGGACGTGATTTTGCCAAGCATCGCGAAAAAATAAGCAAAGGTGCTACCGTATTGGCAATGGGTAAAATTGAGAGCAGCGGCGATAGTATTAAACTTCAGATAGACGACGTAATTCCGATGGAAGAAGTAAAAAAAGAGTTGACAAAGACAATAATATTTAAGATTGATTCCGACTTTCATGATGAAAATACGATTAAGGATTTAAAAGCAATTTTAGATAAATATCCCGGAAAAGCGGCAACAAGAATTTTTGTTTTGGAAGACCACAAAAAACGCGAATTTGTTGTCGATGTTAGAGTTGACCCCGACGACAAACTGTTTGAAGAAGTCAGCGAACTGCTTGGAGAAAACTCAATTCTTTTTGCACTTAACTAACAGCGGAATATCTTCATTAACAGTTTAAATAATGTTTGCTTGTCGATATATCTTAAGCAGCAACTAAAATTGCTCTGTTAACAAAAGAGTATTTATTATGACAAAAAAAAACGAATTTTAAGAAGAAGGTTTTCCTTTTTAATAAAATTCGCTTTGTTAATTCTATTTATCACCGAAGAGTAAAAACCGGATTAGTAGTTAATGTACATGTCCGTGTTCAATTTCTTTATCCGTTGCGTTACGAACATCGATAACCTCAACATCAAACGTTAAGCGCACTCCGGCCAAATCATGATTGGCGTCAATCGTAACTTTATCTTCGGCTACTTTTGTTACAGTTACAACATAGGCCGAGCCGTCAGGAGCTTGAGCATTGAACTGCATGCCAACTTTAATATCATCAACTCCTTGGAAAGATTCACGAGGGACTTCCTGAATTAAGTCAGCTCTTTTTTCGCCGTAAGCTTCAGCAGGTTCGATAACCACATGGAGTTTATCCCCAACCTTTTTCCCTAACAATGCATTTTCCAAACCTTCAATAAGATTTTTATTTCCGTGAAGATATTTAAGAGGAGCTTTTCCCTCAGATGAATCAAGCACTGCGCCTTCGTCGTTTGTTAAAGTGTAATGTATTGTAACCACTTTGTTTTTTTCTACTTCCATTTTTTCTCCTTGAACAAGTTTAAATTATTCATAAACCTGTTCTTTTTATATTTTTTATTTCAGTTAATAAATTCGATAAAATAATACCTGATTTTCCAATCAAGGAATAATCGGCAATGCGGCTTAAATTTGTCTCTTCAATATTTATTTCAACTAACATTGCTCCGGCTCTTTTGGCTGTTTCCGGAATTAATGCAGCGGGATAAACAATTGCAGATGTACCGACGACAAAACAAATATCACATGAAGTTGCTTTGTAATTTGCAGAACTAAAAGCCTCTTCCGGAAGCATCTCTCCGAACCAAACCACATCCGGTCTGATATTTCCGGCACAATCATCACAAGTAGGAACTTTCTTTGTTTCTTCAAAAGTAATAAAATCAAATCTTTTTCCGCAATTTGAACAATAGTTTTTTTCGATATTACCATGAAGTTCAATCACATTACTGCTTCCGGCACGGTTATGCAGATTATCAATATTCTGAGTAACAACCGAAACCGACTCGAATAATTTTTCGAATTCCGCAATTGCGTAATGACCGATGTTCGGTTCGGCGGCTCGAACTTTACTCCGACGATACTGATACCACTCCCAAACCAAGTTCGGGTTTCGTTCAAAAGCCTCAGGTGTAGCTAAATCGGAAGCGCTGTATTTATGCCACATTCCCCCTTTGCCTCTGAATGTTTCGATGCCGCTTTCAGCTGAAACTCCGGCTCCGGTAAAAAACATCAACCGCTTGGATTCACAAATCTTTTCCGCCAAGCCTGAGGGGAAATCCATTTAGCTTAATTCGTCATTTACTTCTTTTAATAATTTTTTAGCTTCTTCTTTCAATTTGGGATCATCAACATCTTTATTGGGAGTAACCAGCGCTTTTTCCAATAGGATTTTTGCGTGTTTGTAATTATCATTTCTCATTTCGGCTTTTGCGTAATCAACATAAAACATCACAAAATTAGGATATAAATCAATAGCCTTCTGATATTCCTTAAGCGCTATACCCAAGTCAGCCCAACCTAATCCGAGAATAGAGCGTGCAGGTTTCCATTTTTCACTCACTTTAGCGTGGGTTCTACCGAGTACGTAATGTGCAACAGCCTGTACATAGTTTCCGCTGTTTCCAAGTTTTATTGCTTTTTCTAAATCGGCGCGTGCTGCATTCACAATTCCGCCTACTGAAAAAACTCCTTTTGAAAGAGCAATCTTACCGTTGGCAATTGCCCTACGTAAATAAGTAACTGCTTGATTAGGACCTGCTTTAACGGCTTTATCGGCAATAGCGAAAGACTTTTCATAAGTCGCTTCTCTTTTATCATCATCTTTTATTGCATTGCCGACGTAAACATAATCTCTGCTTAATCTCCAAAGTATCTGCCAATTATTAGGATTGGTTTTTGCCGCATTCTCAAGCAAAGAAATTGCTCCTTTAAAATTAAAAACATCGCTTAACGAATCCGCTTTGGCAAGAGTGGAAGATAAATCTTGTGCTTGATTAGCAGTTGAAAAGAAAATAATGGTAATTGCAAATAGTAATAATGAATTTAACTTTTTCATTTTTACTCCTCTGTTTTATTGTTAGGAATATAAAGATCTGTTTCTGCAAGGCGAATGTATGTTGTCCATGAGGATTTACCGCCGGACTGCTCCAAAATTGCATTCTTATAAGCATTAGCTTTAGCGCTAAGTTCGTCTGCGTGGTATAAAATAATTGATTCGAGCATTTTGGGAACAACAGGGGAAGCAAATTCCAACTTGCCCTGATGACTTAAAATTAAATGTTCCAACCGGTTTTTTAAATCTTCGGGAAAATCAGGAATTTTCATTACGGCTTTTTCTACTTCCATTGCCGCAATAACGATATGCCCAAGCAGTTTCCCCTTATCAGTGTAGCCGAAATCGGCGGTGTCGGAAAGTTCTTCGGTTTTACCGAAATCATGCAGCAGAGCACCGGCAATCAACAAATCACGATTTACCTCTTTATGGAATGTAGCCGTAAGTTCGCAAATTTTAATTATTTCAAGCGTATGTTCCAGAAGACCGTGAATATAAGCATGATGCCAAGCTTTTCCGGCAGGAACGTTCATGAATTTTACTAACCTGTTACCGGAAAAAATTATTTGAGGCAACTCTTTGAGATATTTGTTCTTTATTGAATTAATAGTCTCTAACAATTCAGTTTTCATCTCATCAAAGTTTCTTTCCGATATGCGGTAAAACTCGGAAACACTAACATTATCAGTATCTTCGGCTTTTCTGATTTTTTCAATAGATAATTGTTTTTGCCCCTGATACTCGGAAACTTTTGCTTGTACTTTAAGAATATCACCGGTATTAAATTTGTGAACAGATTTATTGTAGTCCCATAGCTTAGCGTTTATATTTCCGGTGTTATCGGCAAAGTTCAAATCAAGATAGGCTTTCCCGGTTTTTGTTTGTTTTTCCTGCAAACCTTTTAACAGAAAAAAAGAAGTAATTATTTGACCCGGTATTAACTCATTAATTTTACACATATTACATTGCCTTTAACAATTCAATATCTTTAACCGGCAATTTTGCAATTACGCTTCTATTCAAAAAATCTATTGAAACGGCAACATACTTTTCACTATTTATTCCGGTAAAAATAATTCCTTCAATTCCTTCAAACGGACCATTATTGATTTTAACTCTTGCCCCTTTTTTGATTCCGTCAACTATTTTTACTTCCCTATTCCCATCCAGCATTCTTTTTATTCCATCAATCTGCCAATCGGGAACGTGAGCCGGTTTTCCGTTATGAAAAACAGTTGTTACAATAGATTTACTCTGAAGTATGCGGTATCTTTCCGTTTCATCACAATAGGCAAAGATGTAACTCTTAAAAAGAGGTTCGGTTACTTTCTTTTTTCTGTCACTCCATTTTTTCACTAATGTTATTACAGGCAAATAAACGTCAATTCCCATATGCAAAATTTCGCTGCGCGCCGTAAATTCGTGGCGCGGACGAGTGTAGAATGCAATCCAATATTTAGTGTGTATGTTTTCTCTCATTTTACCTAATTATACCTGTTAATTTCTTCAACCAATATTTCTTTCTCAATAGGTTTAGGCAAAATAGAATTAATGCCTAATTTATTATAAGTCTTTTTTGTTTGTTCATCGTAATCACCCGAAATTACAATTACCGGAATATTCCTCAGTTGAGGATTACTCTGCAACACTTCAATCATCTGAGCGCCGTTCATCAAAGGCATGTCGTTATCTGTAATTATTAACGAGGGTATTTTTTCATTTACCAAATTTAAAGCATCGAATCCGTTTTCGGCTTCAAGAATTTCCGAATCAGGGTATTCCTTAGCAAGAATACTTCTGTATAACGAGCGAGTTTTATCGTCGTCATCAACCAAAAGTAGAATATGTTTCGCTTCGGGAAGCGTAAAATGGAATTCAGTTCCATTTCCTTTTTCAGAATAGAACCAAATTTTTCCGTTGTGCTTTTCAATAATTTCTTTAACCAACATCAAACCTAAACCGCTTCCATTTTCACCATTGGTTCCGTTAGTTGTAAATTTTTCTTCGAGCTTAAATAATTTTTGCTGATCTTTTTCGTCAATACCAATTCCCTCATCATGAATTACAACTTCAATTTTACCATTTCCAAATCTATTTGCAGAAACAAAAATCCGTTTTCCGGTATGAGTAAATTTGATTGCGTTATTAACTAAATTCGAAACAACTCTCTCTATTAATTTTGCATCTGCCAGAAAATATAAATCGTCAGCAATATCAGTAACAATTTCTACATCCTTGCGGATCGCCAAACCGGTTAGAGCGGAAATTGCATTTGAAACAGCCATTTTCACATTTAATCTTGCCATTTCAATAACAATCTTCCCGAGTTGTAATCGTGACCAATCAAGCAAGTGATTGACAAGCTCAAGTTGCGTTTCAGACGCTTTGTGAATATATCGTAGATACTCTTCATGTTCTTCTTTGGACAAGTCGGGTTCATTAATTAAAATTTCCGAGAACCCTAACAAACTTGTAAAAGGGGCACGTAAATCGTGTGACACAATTGAGATAAATTTATCTTTTGCACTATTTAAATACTCAATCTTTTTATACTTACGGCGTAAATCATCTACCTTTCTCATGTAATAGGAAACATCACGAATCATCCTCTCATACCAAATCATCTCACCGTTACGATGAACCTTTACTGTTTCCTCAAGCCAAACTGTTTCACCAATTTTGTTTTTTATTCGGAATGTATGAAAACCTGTGTTTTCTTTTTCATTTCTGGAAAGATTAAAATAAGTCCATTTATAATTTTCTAAATCATCTTCTTCAATAATGGATAACAGCACTCCCGGCATTGCGTTTAATTCGGAAGGAGTATAACCGGTTACGTTTGCAACAGCACCATAAAATTTTTCCGGCTCTTCTTTAGTATTGTTTGAAATCATCAAGAAAAAGTCGTTAAAATAATCTGAACGTTTTTCGAAAAACTTTTCTATAATTTGATTTTCCTCTGCAATATTCTGCAACAAGTTTCTATTGTTCGAATAAATTTCTGCTTCGTCTTTCATTTCTTTAATGACTTTTCCTTAAACTTGCTTGATAATCAGATTTATTTCTATTTTAAATTATTAATATAAACAATTGAATTTATTAAGCAAATGAAATGACACACGACAGAAAATTAGCGTTATCCGATTTGAAAAAAAAAGGAACCCGACAACGGATTCCCTTTTTGTGATTTGAATGAAAAATTACATTTCCAATTCTGCTTCCAAAGGTTTACCTTTAATAAAAACGCCTTGTTTTGTATGTTCATCAGTTATATAAACAACGCCATCTTCATCATGAGGTTCGCCAATGCGCGAGTGAATTGACTTTAACCCGCCGAGCCATTTTCTTTTATCGCAAAGATAAACCAAGTCGCCCGGATTTGCTTTCATCTTAGCCAAATCATTACGCGATAAGTTAACAAGGTCGTCATCGCCTTCTTTAATTTTCCAGTTTACCGTAACTTTTTCACCTTCGGCTTCATTAATTTTTCCGCCTTTAAAACTTTCCTTAGCTTTATGAACCGACCATATTATTAAACCTTCGGTTTGTTTTATCGGGTCGTAATCCACATAGTAAGTTGTTATTATTGCAATTACGATAATCATAATAACTGAAGAAATTAATGATAATACTAAGTGAATTAAATCGAATGCAACAAGGATAAAAAGGATTGTTGATAATACATAAAGCCCGGTAATAATGTTTTTTCTGTTTGGCATTTTTTTAATTCTGTTTGCCCAAGTTATCTGATACTTGGTAGTGTAAACTACAATAACGGCAACTGCCGAACAAACAAAGAGGTTATAAAATGCGCGAATATAAACATAAGGATGATGAGCTTGCATCTTAATTCCCTGAGCAAACGGTTTGATCAACACTCCGGGATAATTAGCCCCCAACAACATTAACGCAACTCCTACAACAAAACTTGTAATTACCACTGCAGGAGTAACTTTTTTCCAAAACACTCCAAGGAAAATTGCAACAACCAATGGCGGAGTAAGTGTTGAATGAAAATATCCGTGAGCTTCATAAACTGTCGGGAAATTTTTGAAAGCCAGAACGGCAATTACTCCAAGTATTGTAACCGCAACCGATGAAATACGCGCGGCGCTTAGTTCTCTTTTCTCGGTTTTCCTCCGGTTTTCTTTAACTTTATGCTTTTTGTGAATAAAATCAATAACCGGACGATGAATATCATTTATATAAATTGCAGAAGTAGCGTTAATTAATGTATCCACAGTTGACATTAAAGCTGCTGTAAGAGCCGCCATAATAAATCCAAACACTCCGGGATGAGAAACCACATTTGCCACTACTACAAAAATTTGGTCTGGAGAAGTGTGCGGACTAATAATTCCCGGATGAACTGCAGAAATGGCTTTTCCGAGCCAACCTGCATTACCTACAACAATAGCCGAAAGCGGAAGCATAAATAAAATATTAAAAGTAGCTGCTTTCCTTCCTTCGTCAACACTCTTTGTAGCCATAAATCGCATCACAAGGCCCATGTTCATAAACATGAACCCAACCGAACCTGCGATTGCGTCCTGCCAGAAAATACCGACAAAGTTAAAATCAGGGGGCTGATTAAATCTCGCTAACGGCATTTTAAATTCCACAGGAAGATTATGCCAAAATACTCCAAGTCCGCCAATATAATCTAATCCTAAAAAGAAAAGAAGGAAACCGGCAAAAAGTAAAACAAAACCTTGAAGTAGATCGGTGAAAATTACAGCGGTCTGCCCGCCAAAAGTAATATAGATACCTGTGATAACTGCAATAATTATTACAACCAACATTAGTGTAATCGGAATAACATGCCCGAATAACATAAACGATTTAGGAAGCATAGGCATTGCAGCTTTACCTAAAGTTAAAAATCCGATTCCGATGTACCCGATCATGTAAAAGAGTAGCAATACTGTTGCAAGAAACCTTGCCTGAGTTCCAAATCTTTTTTCAAAGTATTCCGGAATTGACCGAATTTGAGTATAAACGATTATTGGCAACCATCCGAAAAGGAAAAACGGAATAAAAAACCAGTCGTTTATATACGTCATGCTAGAAGCGAGTCCGTGTTGAAATCCTTTTGCGGAATATTTTACAAAACTATGACTTCCAACACCAGTAGCAACAATCGAAAAGGCAATCAACCACCAAGAAAATCTTCTCCCTCCGAAAAAGAAATCTTTAGTGCTTCTGTTATATTTACCAAAATAAGAACCGAACAGCATAATTACGATGAAATATACTCCCATAATTATCCAGTCGGTACTTGTACCAATACTGTGATAAGTTTCCATATTATGTATTCAATCCTAAAATTATGAAAAATGCGTGAATAGCTACAAAGTAAAAATATCCGAATATCATTACTCTGTACCAAAAACGATGACGTTTGAGCTTAAGGTTTAACGCGCCGGTTTTTCTAATTATTCTTATTCCAATGAAAAAGATAATTCCTCCGACACCATATAGATAGAAAAACGAAAGCCAAACATCTCTTAACGGTTGAAATGTTTCCATTTTTTAATCACCTATATTTTATTGAGATTAAGAGAGTAAAATTAGTTAAGGTATTAGATAGTTGCAAATTTATTTTGGTTCTATTTCCCCACTTCTATTGCTTATTATCCCGACGGTTTAACCTACTCTCAAACAGTACAAAAAGCTATTTTACATATTAAAAAAAAATTTCCGTAAATTTCTTAGTTAAATAATTTAGAATCATAATTTAGGACAAAATAAAATTTGAATAAACGTGTTGAACGGATACTGATTTTACTCGTCGATTTTATTACGATTAATCTTGCTTGGGTTAGTTATTATTATTTTCGTGTTGAAACCGGTTGGTTCCAGATGCTTTTTAAACCGGAATTTGTTGTTCCTATGCTGGTTATTTATTTCTACTGGCTTCTAATATTTGCAGCAATCGGAATGTATCGTCCCTGGTTTGCAGCTTCGCGATTCGACGAACTTTCAAAACTTTTTAAGACTACATTTCTTGGGGTTTTTGTTCTTTTTGCACTAATCTTTTTTGATGATGCAGGAAAGCAAACTTCAATTCACAGCACAAGATTTCTAATTATCATTTATTGGATAATCCTCTTTCTTTATGTCGGGTTCGGGCGCTTGCTTATTCGCAGTTTTCAACGCAAACTTTTGGTTAGCGGCATCGGCAGAAGAAATACTCTTGTGGTCGGATTTAATCCCAAATCGGTAGAAATCGCCGAAGCGATTAAACGCAATCCTCCGTTAGGTTTGGATGTAATAGGTTACGTTGCCGTAAAAGAGGAAAACGTCGGGAAATCGGGAGCCGGATTGAAAGTAATTTCAACTCTGTCTGAAATAGAAAAATTAATTGCCGATTACAACATTAAGGAAATAATTATATCACTTGAATCTCACGAAAACCAAGAGATGCTCCGAGTTGTTTCCGCTTGCGACAAAATGGGCGTAACAATTAAAATTGTTCCCGATCTGTATCAAATGATAAGCGGGCAAGTTAAAACCGCTTCTATTTACGGATTTCCTCTTGTGGAAATTAATCCCACACTTATGACAGAATGGGAGAAAAAATTAAAACGTCTGATGGATATTGTAGCTTCACTAATTTTATTGATTATTAGCTTGCCTATTATAATAATTACAGCTATTTTTATAAAACTTGAAAGTCCGGGTCCGATTATTTACAAACAAGAGCGGGTTGGGCTGAACGGAAAATTATTTAAAGTGCTTAAGTTTCGCTCTATGGTAAATGATGCGGAAAAAACTACAGGACCTGTTTGGGCAGGAAAAGACGATCCTCGTGTTACAAAAACAGGTAAGTTTATCCGTAAAGTTAGGATTGACGAATTACCGCAAATGTACAATGTACTGAAAGGGGAAATGAGTTTAGTTGGACCCAGACCCGAACGCCCTAAATTTGTTGAGCAGTTTGCTAAGGAAATTCCTCTTTATAAAAGAAGATTACTTGTAAAGCCGGGGCTAACAGGATGGGCACAAATAAAACATAAATACGATGAAACAATTGAAGATGTAAAAACCAAACTTAAGTATGATTTATTTTATATTGAAAATCAATCATTACGAATGGATTTAAAAATACTTTTTAGAACAATATTTGTTGTGTTATTAGGCAAGGGGCATTTTGAGGAATGAAAACATTAATTATAATACCGACTTACAACGAGATGTCGAATATTAGACATTTGCTGGATGTACTGCAAAATAAGTATCCCGAGTTTCACATTTTGATTGTTGATGACAACTCACCTGACGGAACGGGAGATTATATACAAACACGAAAAGAATCTGACGAGCATATTCACTTGATTAGACGTGCCGGAAAAATGGGTTTAGGCACAGCGTATGTTGCAGGCTTCAGATACGCCATTGAAAACAATTTTGAAATTGTTGTTCAGATGGATGCGGATTTTTCACATAATCCCAATTCGATAAAAGATTTAATTTCCCACATTGATGATTTCGACGTAGTTATCGGTAGCCGTTATATCGAAGGCGTTAATGTTGTAAACTGGCCGATGTCCCGTCTGTTATTGAGTTACTTTGCTAATAAATATACAAAAGTAATTACCGGTTTGCCGATTAACGACGCAACCGGCGGATTTAAATGTTTTAAGATTGATGTTCTAAAAGCAATTGACTTAAACTACATTCGCTCCAACGGTTACGCATTTCAGATTGAAATGAATTTTAAGGTATGGAAAAAAGGGTTTAAACTTAAGGAAGTTCCCATTGTCTTTACGGACCGCCTCGAAGGTTCTTCTAAGATGTCGAAAAAAATTGTGCACGAAGCAATCTTTATGGTTTGGAAATTACGTTTTCGTTCAATGTTAGGAACACTGAAATAATCAGGTTATGATTAACCTTTCCATCATAATCGTTAGCTACAACGTTAAGGAGTTTCTGCAAAATCTTCTTTCCTCAATCCGTAAAGCAAAAGGAAATCTCTCGCTTGAAATAATTGTTGTGGATAATAATTCCGAAGACGGAACCGTAGAAAGCATTTCCGGTAAATATTCCGATATTACATTAATTACTAACAAGAAAAATGTCGGATTCGGTAAAGCTAATAACCAAGGGATGAAAATTGCCCGAGGCAAATATTTTTTACTTATAAATCCCGATACGCTTGTTAAAGAAAATACTCTTTCTAAAATGATTGAGTTTCTTGAAAACACTCCGGACGCAGGAATGGCCGGCTGCAAAGTACTTAATCCGAACGGAACGCTTCAGCTCCCATGCCGACGCAGCTTTCCGGGTCCATGGGTTTCTTTTACTAAAATCTCAGGGCTTAGTCAACTTTTTCCTAAATCAAAACTTTTCGCCAGATATAATCTCACTTACCTCGATGAAGACAAAACTTATCCGGTAGATGCCATTTCAGGCTCTTTTATGTTTTTACGTCGTGAAACTTATGAAAAGACAGGCGGATTTGATAACGACTTTTTTATGTACGGCGAAGACCTTGATTTTTGCTATCGTGTAAAAGAAGCCGGTTATAAAATCTACTATTATCCTGAAACGGAGATTATCCACTACAAAGGTGAAAGCACTAAACGCAGCAGCATTGATGAAACACGAGTATTTTATCAGGCAATGGGTCTGTTTGTGGAAAAACATTTTTCCTCCTCGTGGTTAGTAAAATTTTTGCTGAAAGTTGCAATTTTATTTCGTGAAAGTCTTGCTTTTGCAAACAAGCACAAGTTGGCAATTTTTTCTGTCGCAGTCGATTTTTTAATGTTCATGATTCTTCTTTACGCTGCTGAACAAATTTACACTTTTCGTCCCAACTGGAATGGATTTCATGAGGAAACAAAGCCTTTTATTTATATATTACCTGCACTCTTCCAGATTATTGTATCATCACTCTCAGGTGTTTACCGCAGCGATTCGCTTAGTGTTTCCCGTACAATTCTTTCTCTCTTTATCGGTTTGGTATTAATATCGTCTTCCACATTTTTTCTTAAGCAATATGCTTTTAGCCGCGCGGTTGTTCTCATCACTTACCTGCTGGTTTTTCTAGGGTTTACATCATGGAGAATTATTCTTAAACTCTTTTTTAAAGTTGGATTAGACAGTTCCTTTACTCGTAAACGTACATTAATTGTCGGAACATCAAAATCCGCCCGCTCACTTTTACAAAAGTTAAAATCCAATATTCAAATTAGAGATAACGTTTTAGGCTTTATCTCATTGGAGATGACAAAAATAGGCGAAAAAATTGACGGCGTTCCGATACTTGGCTCGATAAAAAACATAGATAAAGTAGTCCGGGATAATAGTGTGGAAAAAGTGATTTTCACTTCCGATGAAATTCCTTTCACTCAAATTTTTAATATAGTTGCAAGACAACAGAAGGAAAACGTCAGCTTTCTGATTGCCGGAGGGGAACTTGATTACATAGTTGGTAAATCGGCTGTTACTCTTCTTGAAGATATTTCCCTTATGAAAATTAATTACAATATCAGCTCGGGAGTTCACCGTTTTTATAAAAGAATGTTTGACTTGGCAGTTTCAATTCCTGCTTTGATGTTAATTTATCCTTTCGTATTTTTATTAGCTAAAGCAAAAAAGAGTGAGTTTTTCGGTTTTGTGCTTGGAATACCGTCTGTTTTCATCGGTAAAAAAAGCATTGTCGGCCCAAAAGAAAGCAGCAACGAAAATAATCTCTATCTCGGAAAGCCCGGATTAACCGGTTATTGGTTTACCGAAAATATTGATTGTAACGATAAAGATGAGATTACTAAACTAAACCTCTTTTATGCAAAGAATCAAAATATATGGCTTGATTTGGATATTTTAGGCAAAACAATTTTAAAAATGTTTAACGGAGCGGAGTAAATGGGTTCACCGGTATTGGAATTTGAAAAACCGATTGTAGAGTTAGAAAATAAAATAGAAGAGATGCGTCGTTATCAAGACAATCTTGATATACGTCAGGAGGTTGAAAACCTTGAGAAAAAAGTTGAAGAACTTAAAAAATCCATCTACAAAAATTTAACGCGCTGGCAACGTGTACAGCTTGCACGGCATCCTGAACGCCCTTACACATTGGATTATATTTATCTAATGACCGAAGATTTTGTTGAACTTCACGGCGATAGACTTTATGGAGACGACAAAGCAATAATAGGCGGATTCGCAAAAATTGACGGACAAAAAGTAATGATAATCGGTCACCAAAAAGGGCGCGACACAAAATCGAATTTATACAGAAATTTTGGAATGCCTAATCCGGAAGGCTACAGAAAAGCAAGAAGATTAATGAAGCTTGCGGAAAAATTTAACGTACCGATTGTTACTTTAATCGATACTCCGGGTGCTTTCCCCGGTTTAGAAGCTGAAGAAAACGGACAAGCGGAAGCCATTGCCCGAAATTTGTTGGAAATGTCAAGGATTAAAGTTCCCATTGTAGTTGTAATTATTGGAGAAGGAGCTAGCGGCGGAGCTTTGGGAATTGGAGTAGGTGATAGAATATTGATGCTGGAAAACACTTGGTATTCGGTTATCAGCCCTGAATCTTGCTCAAGCATTCTATGGCGGAGTTGGGATTACAAAGAACAAGCTGCCGAAGCATTAAAGCTTACACCTACAGATTTGTTGTCACAGGGAATTATCGACAGAATAGTGCCAGAACCTTTAGGCGGTGCTCATAAAAACCATAAAGAAATTGCGGAAACATTAAAAAACGTACTACTCGAAGAGATCAAAACCCTTTCGAAAATTCCCGCTGAAAAGCTGATTAATCTCAGACTTGACAAATTTGGTAAAATGGGCGTTTACGAAGAAGGTTAAATAAATTTGATTTTAATATATTGAAGATTTCCGGAGATTTTTATGATTGTTCACAAACACGTTATACGTGTGCGTTATGCCGATACGGATGCAATGACTTTTGTTTATAACGGCAAATATTTCGAGTACTTTGAAGTCGGGAGAACAGAATTATTAAGAAGTATCGGATTACCATACAGCGTTGTGGAAAAAAACGGGGTTCAGCTTCCGTTAATTGAAGCGGGAATCAAATATCTGAAGCCCGCATTTTATGATGATTTGCTCGAGATAGAATCTCGATATTCTCTTGAAAGCTCTCCGAAAGTTAGAATCGAATACACAATCAGAAGGCTGGAAACAGGGCAAATTACAACGGAAGGTTTTACTGAACATTTATTCATTAATTCCGAAACAAAACGTCCGGTTCGCCCGCCACAGTTTTATGTTGACATTATAAGAGCTGCCGAAGAAAAAAACGCGACCGAATAAATGCTTGCTAAGATAAAGGAACTCACAAAGGATACCGCTGTTTACGGAATCAGCACAATGATTGGGCGGTTCCTCGGGTTTCTTCTTGTTCCTTATTACACTAACCTTATCCCTGCCGGTGATTTTGGTATTTACTCCAACATTTACGCTTATTTGGCTTTTCTGAACATCGTTTACATTTACGGAATGGATGCCGCATTTATGAAGTACGCTTCCGTTGAAAAATCAAGCATCCGGCGTATCTTCTCCACATCATACCTTACAATGGTAGTAACTTCCGTTACTTTTACTTTTATTCTCTATTTAGTCAGAAGTCCGATAATCGATATTACACGGCTTGGAACGGCTCATTCTCAAATATATTATTTTGTTCTCGCTATTTTATTCCTTGACTCTCTTTCAATTATACCCTTTGCACATTTACGTTTGGCGCGGCGCACTAAAAAGTTTGCATTTATTAAAATCTCGAATATTACAATAAATCTTCTTCTGAATATTTATTTTATTAGTTTTCTTAAAATGGGAATCGAAGGAATATTTATTGCAAATGCAATTGCATCTTTGTTTTCATTGGTTGCGCTACTGCCCGACATTTTAAAGCATATTGAATTCAGCATAAATACAAATTATTTGAAACGAATATTGAAATTCGGAATCCCCTATCTTCCCGCAAGCATGGCGGCAATGATTGTTCAGGTTATCGACCGCCCGCTGGTACTTGCCATGAAAGGGAAAGTAATGCTTGGCATTTACTCTGCAAATTATAAACTCGGAATATTTATGATGCTTTTTGTTTCGATGTTTCAATACGCATGGCAGCCGTTTTTCCTTAACAATGCAAATGAAAAGGATGCCAAGAAAATTTTCTCGAAAGTGCTTACTCTTTTCCTTACAGTAGCCGCAATGCTTTGGATATTCGTTTCCGTCTATATTGACGACTTTGCAAAAATTGAAATCCTTCACGGACGTTATCTTGTAGGTAAGGGATATTGGGGCGGACTTTACATCGTACCGATTATTTTGCTTGCTTATATTTTTCACGGAATGTACGTTAATTTTCAGGCAGGCATTTACATCGAAGAGAAAACCAAATATTTTCCCTACATAACTTTTTCCGGAGCTACGGTCAATGTTGTAGTTAATATTCTTGTAATTCCGGTTTGGGGAATATTCGGTGCTGCTTTAGCAACATTGGCAAGTTACATTACAATGTCAATGGTTTCCTATTATTTCTCGCACAAGTATTATCCTATCAATTACGAGTACGGAAAAATATTCACCATAATCGGACTTTTGACGGCAAGTATTATTTCGTATTATGTTTTGTATGACTTGCAGTTACTGACATTCGTGAACAAAACCATTCTGTTTATTGCATTTACTTTTTCTCTCTTTTTGCTTAGGGTTATTAAAATTTCCGATTTTATTTCCACTTTTAAGATGTTTAAAAGTTAAATTATCAAGTAGCGGTTTCCCGTTTATTCTCCTTACAGAAAACCTTTTCCTAAAAAAATTTTCACTCCCAAATAGAATCTTTTATCTTACGAGAGTTTATTAATAATTTTATGAGGAACAGATGCGTTCGTCAATTAAAACATATTTGATTTTATTCTTCTTTTTATTTGTCAGCCGGATTTATTCACAAAACTTTAACATCAATAATATAGAGCCTCCAAATTGGTGGGCTGGGATGAAATTGAATAAAATTGAATTAATGGTTTACGGAGAAAATCTGTCCGGCGTTACAGTGGAATCCGATGACGACTACAACATTGAAGTTCTAAACACGGAATATTCTCCTACCGGAAAATATATGTTTGTCCAAATAGGTATTTCTCCGGAAATTGAAGAAGGGAATTATAAACTTATCTTCTCGAAAAACGGCTTGAACTCGGAGCGTTATTATCCCATCATGAAAAGACGCGCAAAACCTAACGAGCATAAAGGGTTTAATCAACATGATGTAATTTACCTGATTACTCCCGACAGATTTGCAGATGGTGATTCAACAAACAACCGTTCAATCGGCGGAATGCCTGACCAATTTAACCGCTCGGACAAACTTGCTCGCCACGGAGGAGACATTAAAGGAATTATTAATCATCTCGATTATCTTGCCAATCTTGGCGTTACGGCACTTTGGATAAATCCTTTAACCGAAAACAATACCGCCATTAGCTATCATGGTTACGCTTCGACTAACTTCTACAGAATTGATCCCCGATTCGGAACAAATAATGATTACAAAAATTTAGTGGCGGAAGCGCACAAACGCGGAATTAAAATAATTCTTGACCATGTTTCAAATCACATTGGAATATCTCATCCGTGGATGAACTCTCTTCCTTTTCCCGATTGGATTCACGGAACGGCGCAAAAACACTTAAATGCACTTCATGAAAAAATGAGCTACTTTGACGTACACGCCGCCAACGAAGTTACGGAACATCTTGAAAAAGGTTGGTTCGTTAATGAGATGCCCGACTTGAATCAATCCAATCGACATCTTGCCGCATATTTAATTCAAAATACAATCTGGTGGATTGAGTTTGCAGGTATTGACGGTGTTCGCGAAGATACTTATTCCTATGTGAATCCCTTTTTCGAATCAAATTGGGCGTCGGCAATTTTGAACGAATATCCGAAAACAAACATAGTTGGAGAAATATGGAGCGGCGAGCCTTCTTTTCTTGCGGCGTATCAGGCGCGAAGTAAAATAAGAGATTTTAATACGGTTCTTCCTTCGGTAACCGATTTTGCATTAAGAGATGCATTTGCGGATTTTTTACAGGGTAAAAGCAATCTAAGTAAGTTTTACAACGTATTTGCAAAAGATTATCTTTATCCCAATCCGGAAAATTTAGTTACATTTATTGATAATCACGACGTTGAACGCCCGATGTTATTGGCTAACGGAGACTTGCAAAAAGTAAAACTTGCCTACGTTATTCTATTTACCACACGAGGCATTCCTGAGATACTATACGGAGACGAAGTAGGGTTAAAGGGAGGTTATGACGATGGAGATTTACGACAAGATTTTCCCGGCGGGTGGAGTTCGGACAAACAGAATGCTTTTGATTATAATAATCTTTATCCAAAAGAAAAAGCGCTGTTTGACCATATTTCAAAACTAATTTCTCTAAGGAAAATGCACCCTGCCTTAGCTTCCGGACAATTGATACATTATCCCGTAAAAAATAATGTTTATTACTACTTGAAAATACTCGGACAAAAAAAGTATTTAATAATCCTTAACGGAAATAATAAAAACATAAAACCGGACTTGAGTTTAATCAAAAACAAGATAGAATATATACCCTCTGCAGTGGATTTATTTAGTAATAATCGCTATGTTTTGAGTGAAATAAATTTACAGCCTTACGGCTTTGTGATATTAGAATTAAATTAGGAATGAAATGATTAGTAAAGATTTACTTGATATTATTTGTTGTCCGCTAAGTAAGGCGGATTTAATATTAGACGGTGAAACTCTTGTTTCTACTGATAAAGAGACCAGACGCCGTTATAAAATAATTGACGATATTCCCGTGCTTTTAATTGAAGAGTCCGAAGAAGTGCCTCGAGAAGAATGGGAAGAAATAATGAAAAAACATAACGTGGAATATTAAGCTTTTTGTCTAAGCTGTTATTTCGTGAAAATCGAATTAATAATGAATTTTTTTTCATTATTAAAAACCTCTTGAATTTATGATTACAAAAACAAATAAAGATGAAATAGTTCCCTATTTTTCGGATGCTGCAAATTACGAAGGAGAATGCAGCGAAATTTTCTTTCCCGAAAACGAGGATGACATTGCCGCTATTCTTTTTAATGCAAATAAGAATAAGACAAAGGTTACAATATCCGGAAACGGTACGGGGCTTACCGGAGGACGAGTTCCCGAAGGAGGAATTGTAATTGCAACCGATAAGCTCAACAAAATCATCTCCATCGACAAAGAAAAATTGAACGCAGTTACTCAACCCGGTGTTTTACTTGCCGATTTTAAATCCGAAACCGATAAATCCGGTTTGTACTATCCTCCGGATCCGACAGAAAATAATTGCTTTATCGGCGGAACAATTGCAACAAACGCATCCGGCGCAAAATCTTTTAAGTACGGCTCTACAAGAAATTTTGTAAAACGTATTAATCTTATTTTGCCCGATGGGGACAAGTTAAGCATTGGGAGAGGAGAAGTTTTTGCGGATGATTTACACTTATCGCTCAAAACAAATTCCGGCAGGCAAATTACACTGCAATTACCTGAAGTTAAAATGCCTAAAGTTAAACACGCTGCCGGATATTTCATCAAAAAAGGAATGGATGCAATTGATTTGTTCATAGGCGCAGAAGGAACTCTCGGCGTAATTACCGAAGCGGAATTACGATTGCAGCCCAAGCCGGAAAATTTTCTCTCGGCAATAATATTTTTTAATAATGTTAATCAAGCCCTTGATTTTATTGCTTCTGCAAGAACTTTATCATATTCTTCCCGTAAAAGTAATTCCACGGATAATCTTGACGCTCTAAGTCTTGAGTTTTTTGATGCCAATGCTCTTGATTTTTTACGCGGCGATTTCCCTAAGATTACCGAACACCACGAAGCTGCCGTTTGGTTCGAACAAGAGACAAACTCCGTGAACGAGGAAGCCCTTACAAATCAATGGATTGAGCTTGTTGAGAAATTTGAAGGCGATTTAGAAAACTCGTGGATTGCAACTGACGTGAAGGTAAGGCGTGAGTTTCAAGATTTTCGCCATGCGGTTTCCTGGAAAATCAGCGAGTATGTTACAAAAAATAATCTGAGAAAAGTTGGGACAGATACTGCAGTTCCTCCCGATAAATTCAAAGAGTTTTATTTTTTCGGAAACGGGCTTGTAGAACAAAATAACTTGAACTACGTTAATTACGGGCACTTCGGCGATTCACATATGCATTTAAATATGCTGCCCGAAAATCAAGAGGAATTTGAGCTTGCCAAAAATCTTTATCGTGAAATTTGTGCCAAAGCAGTTGAATTAGGGGGAACTGTTTCGGCTGAACACGGAATAGGAAAATTAAAGCGTTCCTACTTTGAACTGATGTACCCTGCGGATATCATAAAAGGAATGGCTTCGATAAAAAAACTCTTAGACCCCAACTTAATCCTTAATTATGGAAATATATTTTCCCCGAAATTTTACGAATAAATTATTATCTCCGAGAATTAATGAAATTTTGCATTCTCCTAAAAGTTAAACCTATTTTTGCTATTTTTGTATTTCATCTTCATCGAATAGGAACTAATTTATTATTTCAGGGTATTCAACTTTAATTATGCGAAAGATTATATTAATAATATCATTAATGGCTTTAGGAACTTTATCACTTCGAGCACAAATTGTCCGTGACAATCCGGACCAACTTTTCCGCTTGGCGCAAAGTTACGAACAAGGGGGAGAACCGGCCAAGGCAAATTCCATTTACAAAAATTTGTATTTGAAAAACAAAAATAATTTTAACTACTACAATGCTTTGGTACGAACTACACTTGCCCTTAAAAAATATGATGATGTTGTTAATTTATGTAAAAGCAAACTTAAAAATAATCCATACGATATTAATTCTTACGGAATGCTGGGAACCGCTTATTACATGGCAAACAAAACGGATTCCGCATTTTCCGTTTGGAATAAAGCGATTACTCTCAACCACAACAACTCAATCAATTACAGAGTAATCGCCAATTACGAAATTCAGAATCGTGCTTTTGAAGAAGCGTTAGCACTGCTGAAGGAGGGAAAACAAAAGTCGAAAGACCCGATTTATTTTTCGTTTGACATCGCCAACATTTATTCGATTATGATGAATTACAAATCGGCGGCAAAGGAATATTGTGAAATTTTACTCAACGACTCAAAACGTTTTTCCATTGTACAGCGGCAAATTCTTAAATTGTTAAACTCACATAACGCGGAAGAGGAAATTACTTCAACTATCGAGAAGTGTTCGGAAGAACATGATAAAGTTGTAATTAAAAAACTTTTAGTTAACATTTACAAGCATACCGGAAATTTTGCCCGAGCTTTTGATTTGGTTCGCGTGCTTGATAAATCGATGAATCAAAAGGGAAGGTATCTTTTGCAATTTGCTAATGATAATTTACATTCCGGAAATTTTGCCGTTGCCGAAAACGCTTATCGGGTGTTAGTGAATGAATACACGGACGAGAATTATTCTTTGGAAGCAAAAGCAGGTCTTGCCGCAACGATTCTAAAAAAAATTGCACTGAATAAAAAAGACAACAACTTTGCACCTGACGTTTATTTACCTGAAAAAATTGTTTCGACTAAAACGGAAGAAGCTGTTAAGTTACTAATGCAAATATTAGATCAAGCAAAAAGTCCGACTCAGAAACTTCGGGCGGAATATGAATTGGCTTTAGTTTACAATAATTATCTCCTTGATTTTCGCAAAGCGGATTCGTTGTTTGCCGATATTATTTCAGTCGGGCAACAAAGCCCCTATTTTTTTTCGGCACTAATTTATTTAGGCAAATCGGCGATAAGAAACGATGATTTAAAAACCGCTGAAAATTACTTCTCCAAGGTAATAAACAACAAACGCTCCGGAAAAGAAAAAAGTGTAGAGGCAAAATATTATCTCGGAAAAATTAAATTTTTCGAAGGGAAATTCACCAAAGCAATTCAAGTATTGAATGAAGCTGCCTATGCTAATAATCAGGATTTTGCCAATGACGCCATTGATTTGAAAATGCTTATTTCCGTTTTTAAGAAGGATTCCGTTAATCTTGCTTTATTTGCTCAAGGAAATTTACTTATTGAAGAAAACAGACCGGATGAGGCAATTAAAGTTTTATCAATAATTGCCGAAAATAAAAGTGCATTTATGTTGAATAATATATCTGCGTTACGGCTTGCTGAAATTGAATTTGCCAAAAAAAATTATGAGAAATCTGTAAAGATTTTAGAAAGACTGAATAAGGAGAAGAAACCGGAGATTAATCCGGATAAAGCGGCTTATTTACTGGGGAAAGTTTATTACAAAATAGGAAAATTAAACGAATCTTTAAAGGTTTTTAATAATTTCCTTGAAAAATACCCTAATTCCTTATATCTTTCCGTAATTAGAGAAAATATTAAATTAATAAAAGAAGAGATTGATGGACGAAATTAATAAAGGAAAGGGAAATGGCAAAGACACAGGAATTAAGTGTTCATTCTGTGGACGTGATGCCAGCGAAGTAACCAGTATGGTTGCAGGACCTGATGTGTATATTTGCGATATTTGTGTAAAAACAAGCGTTGATATTCTCAAAAATAATATTGCCGCTTATACTTCAAATAAATCAACAAAGGGAATTTTAACTCCCGAAGAGATTAAAGCTTTGCTTGATGAACATATTATCGGACAAGAAGCTGCCAAAAAAGCTCTTTCAGTTGCGGTTTATAATCATTATAAACGGATTAACGCTAAAGATTCTTACTTTGAGTTGGATGATGTTGAAATAGAAAAAAGTAACATTCTTCTAATCGGACCAACAGGCGTGGGAAAAACGTTAATAGCTCAAACACTGGCAAAGATTCTTGATGTTCCTTTTGCTATTGCCGATGCGACAACATTAACCGAAGCCGGTTATGTCGGCGACGATGTGGAATCTGTTTTGGTCCGCTTACTCCAAGCCGCTGATTATAACCTTGAAAGGGCACAGCGCGGAATTATTTACATCGACGAATTAGATAAAATTGCCCGAAAAAGCGAGAGTACTTCGATTACGCGCGATGTTTCGGGAGAAGGTGTTCAGCAGGCATTGTTGAAAATTCTGGAAGGCACGGTAGCAGGCGTACCGCCCAAAGGCGGCCGCAAGCATCCTGAACAAAGTTTAATAAACGTTAACACAAAAAATATTTTGTTTGTTGTCGGAGGCGCATTCGAAGGAATTGAAAAAATAATAGCTTCAAGAATCAACAAAAATTCGATGGGATTCGGCGCCGAAGTAGAATCGGCAAGCGAACTTGAGAAAGATGAATTAATGGCTTTGACCGAGCCTGATGATTTAATTAAGTTCGGATTAATTCCTGAACTGGTTGGCCGTTTACCTGTAATTTCACCTCTCCACTCATTGAGTAAAGAAGCGATGGTTACAATTTTAACAAAACCCAAAAATGCTATTGTTAAGCAATTTCAAAAACTATTCAGAATGGAAGGAGTGGAACTGGAATTTGACCCGCTTGCGTTGGAAGCCATTGTAGAAAAAGCGATGGATCGTAAAACCGGAGCCCGTGCTTTGCGTTCAATAGTTGAAATTACCTTGATGGATATTATGTACGATTTACCTTCTCGTGAAGGAATTGAAAAATGCCTTATTACAAGGGATGTTGTTGATAAAAAATCGGAACCTATTTACATTAAAACCGATAGAAAAACCGCTTAATTTAATATAACCTCAGAGTATAGCAGCCGACTTTATTTGTTCAATAAACAATTAAGTCGGTTGCTATTGCTTCAAAGGTTATTTTCCTTGAATTACTTCTGTTTTCCAATAGCTTGTTCGGATAATTTCTTAATTTCATCCGAAACATTTTTTATATTTACATTAAAGCGTTCTCCGGTCTTACGGATTTTAATCTCCACTTGGTTTTCCTTTAGTCCGCGCTCTCCAACAATAACTTGAATAGGTACACCAATTAAATCCGCATCATTAAACTTTACACCTGCTTGAACGGTTGTGCGGTCATCGAACAGAACATCAAACCCCTCTTTGCGGAAGTCTTCGTATAATTTCTCGGTAGCTTCTACAACCGGCTGCTTTTTCATGTTTAGTCCCAACATGTGAATATCAAACGGACGCAAATGTTTGTCCCAAACTATTCCGCGCTCATCAAAATTCTGCTCAACAAAACAAGCTAAAACCCGTTCAACGCCTATTCCGTAGCTCCCCATCACAATCGGATTCTCTTTCCCGTTTTCATTTAAAAAAGTTGCACCCAATGCGGAAGAATACCTTGTCCCCAATTTAAAAATATGACCGAGTTCGATTGCCTTAAACACATCAAGTTCTTCTCCGCAGCGAGTACATTTTTCCCCTTTTTCCACGGTGCGCAAATCAAAGTATTCCAATTCCGGCAAATCACGTTTAAGGTCAATTCCTCCAATGTGATAATCATTTTTGTTGGCGCCGCTGTAAAGGTTGTTTCCATCCTTTAATCTGTTGTCGGCAATTATGCGAAAATTAAACCCTATCGGTCCAATCGAGCCGGCATCAGCTCCTGAGATTTCTTTTAATTCTTCGGGGTGCGCAGGTCTCACGGCACCGCCCAGCGCTGTTTCCAGTTTGGTTTCGTTTACCTCATCGTTACCCGACATAAGAACAAGAACAGGTTTTTCTTCAAAAATATAAACTCTCGATTTAGCTGTTTCTCTTTCGTCTATTCCTAAAAATTCACAGAGTTCATCAATGCTTTTAATATTGGGAGTGTGAATTTCATAAATTTCTTTGCTTGTTTCTGCACGCTTTACACTTTCCTGTGCGGAAGTAGCAACTTCAATATTAGCGGCGTATCCGCAATGTTCGCAGTAAGCAACCGTATCTTCGCCCGCATCGGATTTCACCATAAACTCTTCCGATTTATTTCCGCCCATAGCTCCGCTTGAAGCACCGACTACAAAATATTTAATTCCGCAGCGATCAAAAATCTTTTTGTAAGCTTTATAATGCAGGTCGTAAGATTTATCCAAATCCTCAAAAGATGAATCGAAAGAATATGCATCTTTCATCAAGAACTGCCTTCCACGAATTATTCCGCTTCTCGGACGTGCTTCATTTCTAAATTTAGTTTGTATCTGATACCAAATCTGAGGCATCTCCTTGTACGATTTGATATTACCCTTGGCATGGTAAGTCATTATTTCTTCGTGCGTTGGAGCTAAAACATAATCTCGGTTTTTGATATGGAACATTGTGTCTCCAAAAGCTTCAACGCGTCCGGTTTGTTCCCAAATTTCACGAGGATTAAGTGCCGGCAAATGAAATTCCTGTCCCCCTATTTCATCCATCTCTTCGCGAATGACGTTGGTAATTTTCTTTATCATTTTGTAACCGAGCGGCAAAAACGAGTAAATACCTGCCGAAAGCATCCGCACCATTCCTGAGCGAAGCATCAAAATATGACTTGGTATTACAGCGTCCGCCGGAACTTCTTTCATTGTCGGAATATATGACTTACTGAATTTCATCTTAATTTCCTTATATATCAAATTTTAATAATCTGCAAAAATAAGAAAGATAGGCATCAATTCAAAAGTTTCATTGATAATTTTAAAAACCCCATCCACCTAATACGTTATCTTTGTTATATTTGGAGCTACGACTTTTTCTACTATTTTTAATAAAGATTATTTAATTGAATAATGAATAAATTTTCAAAAATAAGAATTACAAAAAAATTTTATAAAACCAGAAACTGGATTAATAAACGCGTTTCACAATCCGGTTTGCAGGAATATACTATTTTTAGTATTTATGCGATTCTTACAGGTGTTTTGGTCGGAACCGCCGCTGTATTATTCCATGAATCAATTAATATTATTTTCGACAATTTTTTCGATAATTTTGCACGGGAAAACCGGTTAGGTTTTTGGATTGTGATTTTCATTCCGACAATCGGTATGCTGCTTCAAAGCCTGATGATAAAAATTTCACCCGATACGGCAAAACACCGCGGAGTAAGCGATGTAATTAAAGCGGTAGTTTTGCGAGGGGGATTTATAAAATTCCGGACTACTGTTTTTCATTTTATTGCGCCTGTTATTAACATGGGATTTGGCGGAACGGTAGGACCTGAAGGACCTGCCGCACAAATTGGTGGCGGAGTTGCCAGTAAATTAGGACAGTTTTTAGGGCTTTCTGATTCACAGCGCAGAATACTTACGGCTGCCGGTTCCGGAGCCGCAATTGCCGCAGTTTTTAATTCCCCGATGGGAGGAGTTTTCTTTGCCTTCGAAGTAATTTTACTTCATGATTTCCATTCCGTTACTTTTGCCGGTTTAATTTTAGCATCGGTTTCCGCCAGTGCGGTTGCACGAATTTTTTTAGGGAACGAACCTACTTTTATTTTTGGGCATACAAACATTGGTCCTTATTCCCAACTTTATCTTTACATTTTACTCGGAATTTTTACCGGAATTTTCTCGGTTTTTTATATAAACTATTCTGAAAAAATCGGCAATCTTTTTCATGACAATATATTGAAAAAAATGCCTCAATGGCTTGCAATGGCTTTGGTGGGATTAGCGCTCGGTGTTATCGGTTATTTTTATCCCGATGCGTTTGGTATCGGATACAAAGCCATCAACAACATCTTAGCTTCCGTCTATCCGATTCATGTTGTTATTATATTAGCGGCAATTAAATTTATCTTCGTCCCTCTAATCCTCAGCTCGGGAGGTTTCGGAGGTGTTTTTGCTCCTACCCTTTTTATCGGTGCCGGACTCGGATATGTATTTGCGGTTGGGATTAACTATCTGTTTGGCCTAAGCGTTGATATTCCGACTTTTACTTTGGTAGCAATGGGTGCAACTTTAGGAGGCGTCAACTTTATTCCGCTTACTTCAATCCTAATTATTTTTGAAATGACTCGTGATTATTCTTTGATGATTCCCCTTATGTTTGCAGTAATATTAAGTACAATAATTGTTCAATGGCTTGCCGAAGAACCTGTTTACATCAAACATTTGGAACAAAGCGGACTGAGCATTAAAAAAGGTAAAAATATTGATATTCTTCGCTCTATGCGAGTAAAGGATTTGATGCGAAAATCATTTATTAAAGTAAGTATTAATACTACTTTGCCCGAATTGGTAAAATATTTTATCTCAAGCGATAACAAAATAATTTACGTTGTTGACGAGCAAGAGAGAGTAGAAGGAATTATTTCCGATGCAGAGATGCGCCCGATTATTACAGAATATGATTCGTTAAAAGATTTTTTTGTCGCAGCCGATATTTCCAATAAATATTTTACTCATCTTCATAAAAATGATAACCTTGAATATGTTTTTAAACTTTTTGCCAAATTCAATTACGAAGAATTTCCCGTAGTGGATACTGAATCGGAAAAACTTATCGGAACACTATTTAAGCACGATGTTATTACAGCATATAACAAGGAAAGTTTTAAGAATAATGTTGCCGAAGGAATCTCTTCAGAATTAATAACGATTGAAACCACAAAATGGTCACAGATTGCAGACGGTTATTCTATCATGGAACAAAAAGTTCCTCAAAATTTTGTAGGAAAAACATTGGCAAACTTAAGATTAAGAAATAATTATAATGTTGAAGTATTGATGATTAAACGTTCAACTACAATTTTTAATGCCGACGAAAAGGAGGAAATAATTTTCCCTGACGCAAACTACGTATTACGAAAAGATGATATTTTCGTACTTTTCGGCGCTGATGAAAACCTAAAGAAAATCAGTAATTGGAAATAAGCCGTACAAAAAAATGGGAAAAGTAACTTGCTTTAATCTTCAGATTTTATTCCGTGTTTATTTTCAAGTTTCTTCAACTCTTCAATTCTCTTGTTCAACTCGTCCATCTTCACTTTAATTTCCTTCTTAAATTCGCCGTAATCCCAATAACCCCGCTCTTCAAAGTACGATTTGAAAAGCCAGTTATGCTTCAGAGCTTCCATATCTTCGGAAAAACGAATTGAACCGATTTTAATCTCATTAACAGTTGACGATAATTGTTTAACCATACTTCGTAACGAATCCTCAGTTGCTCTGTCTCCAACCAAAACTCCCAAAGCACCTTTCCCGTTGCGGATATCTTTAATCATATATCCTACTTGCTGCGTAGTGCTGTCAACAGATTTTAAGATTGAGTTAAGATTTTCACCCATTTTATCAATCAATGCGGCTACGTTATCCAAGTCGAGTGTCATTGTGGCAAGAGACGTATCGGCGGTTTTTACAATGTGTACAGTACTTGTATAAAGTTCATCATCATTAACAAGTTTTCCGATTGTTCCTTCGCCATTATTTATTTTTTCCAGAACAGTATTAAACTCTTGCATCATATTTTTGGTGTACGACATAATTTCGTTTGTGTTATTTATCATATCCGTTATGTTTACCGGAGACTCCGAAGCAATTATTGTTCCTTCCTTAACTACGGGCAAATCATTAGAACCAGGTGTAATAGCTACATACTTTTGTCCGATTACGCCTTTGGTTTCGATGCTTGCTTTACTATCAATTCTAACAAATGAAATTACGTCATTGTTGATTTTCATATCAACTTCAACTTTTCCCAATGAATCCGGTATCAGCGAAACTCGATTAACAAAACCAACCTGGTAACCGCTCATATTAACGGGCGAACCATTTTTTAGTCCACCAATGTTCGAAAAATAACTAATAACAGTTGTTGTATCGGTAAACAGGGAATTTTTATTACCTATCACAAAAATAATTACGACGAACAGTAATGTGCCGAGAAAAATAAAAATTCCTAACTTTGCTCCTTTTAAACTATTAAGCATCGTTTACTCCGTTTTCAATTAAAATTTTATTGCTAAAAAAGTTTTGAATAAACCTGTCATTCGATTCTTTTATATCGTCCAATTTACCTTCTAAATATATTTCACCCTCCTTTAAAAATATTACTCTATCGGCAATTATCTCAGCGCAAATTAAATCGTGCGTTACTACAACTGAGGTGGTTTTAAGTTTACGCTGTAAATTCAAAATCAACTGACTAATCTCTTTAGCGGTAATCGGATCAAGCCCCGTAGTCGGTTCGTCATACAAAATTACTCGCGGTTCCGTAATAATCGTGCGGGCAAGACCTATTCGTTTTCTCATTCCGCCCGAAAGTTCGGCAGGCATTTTATCAATTGCCTCTTCGAGGGAAACAAGGCGAAGAGTTTCTACAATCTTTGCGTTAATTTCATCTTTCTTCATATCAGTTAACTTACGCAACGGAAAAGCAAGATTTTCACGTACAGACATCGAATCATAGAGCGCTCCGCTTTGAAATAAAAATCCTATTTGTTTTCGAGTTTTCAGAAGTTCTTTTTCTCTCATTTCGAAAATATTTTTACCTTCAAAAAATATTTTCCCTTCATCAGGAACGAGTAATTTAACAATTGATTTTAATAGCACGCTTTTACCTGTTCCGCTTCTCCCGAACACTATTAAATTTTCACCTTCTATTACATCAAACGAAACCGAATTCAGTACCTTCTTTTCTCCGAAACTCTTTGAGAGATTTTCAACCCCAATTATCTTATCTCTCATTACATCATTCCCAGCTTTACCATAATCATATCGATAAATATTATCAATAGGGAAGCAATTACAACCGAACTGGTCGTAGATAATCCAACACCCACAGTTCCTCCTTCGGTAGTATATCCTTTATATGAGCCTACAATTCCTACGGCAAAACCGAAGAAAAATGTTTTAATCATTCCCTGAAAAATATCTCCCATATCGATATATGTAATCATGGAATTAAAATAGTAGATTATGTTCATCTGTTCTTGCAGAAATGTTGCAATAAATCCGCCGAGAAGTGAAATGATAATTACATAAACGGTAAGCAACGGCAAAATAAATGTAGCGGCAGTAACACGGGGTACAACTAAAAACTTAAATGGATTTATGCCGGAAACTTCCATAGCGTCTATCTGCTCGGTTACGCGCATTGAACCAAGCTCGGCTCCGATTCCGGAACTGACTCTTCCTGCAAAAAGGAGAGCGGTAAGTATAGGAGCAAACTCGCGCAAAATTGAAATCCCCAACGAACCGGGAATAAAATCAGTGGCGCCAAGCGGGTCTAATATAAAGTAGCTTTGCAAAGCCATAACGAACCCCACAATTATCCCCATTGTGCTTACTATCGGAAGAGTTTTAATCCCGAAGTCAGCCATGTGCTTTTTGGTTTCCTCAATCTCGAACGGGAGAATAAAAACATGCTTAAAATATTCAACGACGAAAATAAAAATACCACTGATTGTAGCAAAAAAATTAAACAACTTCTGTTGATTCGAGAGGTTTTGCCCATATATCAGTTGAGGAGCTTTCATCTTCTATTCAATAATTGCCTTAATTAACTTAGGCACTGATACTTTCGATTTACTAAACTTTAGAGCATTCTCAATTCTTTTCTTTACAACAGGAACGGCATTATTATTATCGGTAAAAATTTTGGCTATTACTTGATTTTTTTTCACTCTATCACCTATTTTAGGATAGAAAATCAATCCGGCTTTAGGGTCTATTTTATCTTCTGCTCGCATTCGACCCGCCCCGCACTGCAATGATGCCATTCCTATCTCATAATTATCAACCCCTTTTAAGTAACCTGCTTGCTTAGCCGTTACTTCTTCAACAAATTTTGATTTAGGATATTTATCAGGTTTATCCAAATAAGACATATCCCCTTTTTGTGCCGCAACTATCTCTTTAAATTTATCATAAGCCTTCCCGCTGCTAATCATTTCGCGTACTAAAGCCTTCCCTTCATCAATGCTTTTTGCTTTGTTGCCAAGCATAATCATTGCTCCGGATAAAAGTTCAACCAGCTCTGATAAACCGTAAACGTATTCTCCCTTAAGAACTAAAATCGATTCATAAACCTCAAACCAGTTACCTATATAATTTCCCAACGGTTGGTTCATATCGGTAATGAATGCAATACTTTTTTTATTAAACCTTTTTCCCGTGTTTATCAATAATTGAGCAAGTTCTTTAGCATCGGCTAATTTCGACATAAAAGCGCCCGAGCCTGTTTTAACATCAAACACAAATCCGTCAGCGCCTTCGGCTAATTTCTTACTCATTATGCTTGCTGTAATCATTGGGATTGATTCAACTGTTCCGGTTACATCGCGAAGGGAATAGATTTTTTTATCCGCCGGAGCAATTTCCTTTGTTTGCCCGATTAATGCAAGTCCATGTTTTTTAATCATGGCAATATATTGTTTTAATGTAAGTTGTGTAGTAAATCCCGGAATCGATTCCAGTTTATCAAGTGTTCCTCCGGTGTGCCCTAACCCGCGTCCCGAAATCATCGGTACATTTACTCCGGCTGCAGCAACAATAGGAGCAATCATCAACGAAGTTTTATCTCCGACTCCGCCTGTTGAGTGTTTGTCTATTTTAGCTCCGTCAATTGAACTTAAGTCAACTACTTTACCGCTGTAAAGCATTGCCTCCGTCAGTGAAGCCGTTTCTTTTTTGTTCATACCCTTGATAAAATTAGCCATCAGGAAAGCGGAAATTTGATAATCGGGAATCTCTTTGTTGGTCAACCCTTGGATTAAAAAGTTTATTTCGTCATTCGACAAACTTTTGCCGTCACGTTTTTTCTTAATAATTTCTACAACATTCATTTTTAGTCCTAATTTTATTGACTTAAAATATAATTAAAATATTTCCTAAAATTAAGGCTTCTTCACTCGAAAGAAAAACTATCGAAAGTTAATGGTTTCTGTCCTTTAAGGAAATTATCTCTGCGGCAATACTTATTGCAATCTCTGCAGGAGTTTCAGCTCTTATTTCCAAGCCTATCGGAGCATGGACTAATTTAAAAAGAGTCGGCGAAACTCCCTCTTTTTCCAACAGATAATAAATTGTTTCAATTTTCTTCTGACTCCCCATCATTCCAAGATACTTTACTTTTTTTCGTATTACCGAGCCGAGTGCATCTTTATCCCCAGTGTGCTGCGGGGAAACAATTACAACGTATGAATTTTCGCCTTCTTCAACATAATCCCCAACATTTTTGTAAGGAGTAATGATTTTTTCATCCGCATAATCGTTTGATACTTTGTCAAAAATATCTCTCCGATGATCGAAAACAACCGTGCGAAATCCAAGTCCGGCAAACACACGACAGACAGCAACTCCCACATGTCCGCTTCCTACAACATAAACCGTTTTAGGAAAGCCAATATTCTCAGTTAGTTCCCAATTTGTAATACTGCTAAACTTAAAGCGGGATTTATTTTTCTCTTCACTCTTCGTAATAAAAATAAATGATTCATTTGTAATTTTGAGCAAACCTTTTTTGTTGAAGGAAAAATTATCCACTATTTTGGAAACGGTTTCCAAATCATTTTTATCCAAATATTTTATTACAACCGTTTGTCTGCCACCGCAGATTAATCCTGATTTCTCATCTTCCGAATCACGGCTGTGCTGTAAATAATGGACTTCGGAAACAGGGTTGGCTTCGTTAAGTTTTTTTCTTACACTTTTCACCAGATTATATTCCATTATTCCGCCGCCAATTGTACCGTACTGCTTACCGTCTGAAGCTACAGCCATTTTAAATCCTTTACGACCGGGAGTTGAATCCGAAGATTCGGCAACGATCATTATACCTATTTTACTGCCTGCAGTTAGTTCCTCTAAAATAAATTTCCAGAGATTCGATTCCTTCATACTTACTCTGCAACATTATTTAATGCAAGTAAAACTTTCTCATGCGTAAGAGGAGAACTAAACGGAATTTCGGAAACATTTACAAATTCTTTTATTGCATTCCTAATCGCAAAGTAAGCTCCGATGCCGTACATAAAAGGAGGTTCACCGATTGCTTTGGAATTAAAAGGGCCGTATGGATTTTCGGAATTTTCCAAAAACCTGACTTCGATATTTTTAGGCGTCGAATAAATATCAGGTATTTTATAAGTAGAAAACGTATTTGATAAAAGCCTCCCTTCCTTGTTCTGAACAAGTTCTTCTAAAGTAACCCATCCAATGCCTTGTACGATTGCGCCTTCGGCTTGTCCTAAATCTATTTGCGTATGTAAACTATTTCCAAAATCGTGAACAACTTTCACATCGGTTATTTCATACGTTCCTCTTAGCCCGTCAACTTTTGCAACAACAATTGCAGTTCCGTAAACATAATAAACAAAGGGACGTCCTTGATTTTTATCTCTGTCAAAGTAGATATTAGGAGACGCATAGTATGCTTGGGAAGATAAACTGATTCTATCGAAATAAGATTTCCAAACAAGTTCTTCCCAATTAAGTTTCGTCTTATTCCCCTTTGCAAATACTACTTCATCAATAATCTCAATATCGGCAGCAGTAGTTCCAAAGATTTCAGCGGCTTTGGTTTTTAATCTTTCCAAAATATTTGAGCTTGCAATTACAGCCGCATTTCCGTTCAAATCAGCGCCGGTACTTGCTGCGGTGGGAGATGTATTTGCAACACGTGTAGTGTTTGTAGATTCCAGAATAATTCTGTCCGGATTAATCGAAAATATTTTGGAAACAGCGACTTTTATTTTTTCGTTAACTCCCTGTCCCATTTCGATTGCCGCAGTACTTACTCCAACGGTTCCATCCGTATATACATGTACTAAAGATGATGCCTGATTCAAAAAACTTGAAGTAAATGATATTCCGAAAGTTATCGGCATAACGGCAACACCCATCTTATATTGAGTGTTTTCGTTATTAAAAATCTTAACTTCGTTTAATATTTTATTGAATTCAAATTCTTTTTCCGCTTTCTCCCAGCAAATATTTATTCTTGAATTTTCAACTTGTTGTCCGTAATAAAATCTATCGCCATCTTTAATCAAATTCATCCTTTGAATTTCAAATGCAGGCTTATTTATTGCATCTGCCAACTTTGCAATTGCCGCTTCTATCACAAACATTCCCTGTGGCCCGCCAAATCCGCGGAAAGCGGTATTTGGAGGTAAGTTAGTGCGACAAGTTAATCCGGTAGCTTTAACGTTGGGTATATTGTAACTGTTAGTTGTATGAAACAGACTCCGTTCCAAAACAGCCGTTGATAAATCCGCAACCGCTCCGGAATTTTGGTAGTACGTTACTTCATAAGCTAAGATTTTTCCCGATTTTGTTGCTCCGATTTTAAAATCCGCAGAATAAGGATGACGTTTTCCCGTTATTCGCATATCGTCAGGACGGGATAAAATTAACTTGACCGGAGCGCCAACAATTACTGAGGCAAGCGAAGCCATTGCCGCAAAGGGAGTTGCTTGATCCTCCTTGCCGCCAAAGGCGCCTCCCAATCGTAAAACATCAACTTCAACCTTATTCATCCCAACGCCCAAAATATTTGCCGTAGCGCGCTGAACGGCGGTTGGACTTTGAGTTGAGGAAATAATCTTAATTTTATCTTCCGACGAAATAGCAAGAGCAGCCTGAGTTTCAAGATAAACATGCTCCTGTCCCCCGATTTCAACTTTATCGCTTAGAACAATTTCACACTCTTCCCAAATATTATCCGTATCACCGGCGGAGAAAATAATTGGCGGAACAATTAATTCGCCCTTCTCGTAAGCCTCTCTCGGATCAGTAATAATATCCAAATCACGATATTCAATTTCAATAAGTTTCTTGGCCTCTTTTGCCGCTATCAAATTATCTGCCACAATAACAGCAATGGGTTCGCCAATGTACGATACTTCTCCATCAGCCAAAAGTGTTTCGTCCTGGACGATATTTCCGATTTGATTTTCTCCCGGAATATCATCAGCTGTTATTATCGCTTTCACTCCGGGCACGTTCAGCGCTTTGGATATGTTAAGTGATAAAATCTCTGCATGAGCTTTTACCGAATCAAATATAAGTGCTTGCAGCGTTCCTTGCGGTTCGGGAAAATCATCCGTAAAAAGAGATTCCCCCTTTACATGTTTTAAGACATCGGAGACTTTCATAGTATTTCACCTGCTTTTATTTTTTCCGGAAATAGTTCGACGAAGTGTGCTTTTATCAGGCGGCTTAAGAGAAGTTTTTTATATTTTGCGCTTCCGCGAATATCATCTATCGGGGAAACTTCATTCATTGCAATTTTTGACGCTTCAATTACGGAATTAACGGAAATAGGTTTGCCGCAAAGGTATTCTGAAGTTGAAGATAAAAATTTCGGAACGGGAGCAACGCCTCCGCAACTTACCGAAGCATGGGATATCTCATCTCCACTTACAACCAATTCAATTGCGCTGTTTACGCTGGCAATATCAAGATGAGTTCGTTTTGAAACTTTTTCAAAATTAAACTTGAAATCACCTTTCCTTTTCGGGATAATTATTTCCGATATTATCTCAAGTGGCTGTTTTGCTGTTTTTTTATAATCGATAAAAAATTCACGAAGAGGGATAATTCTTGAACTTTCATTCAATAATAATTTTAGCTTTGCGTCCACGGCTAACAGAATTATTGATAAATCCCCGATAGGAGAAGCGTTAACCAAATTACCGGCAATTGTCGCCATGTTTCTAATCAATAACGAAGCAATTAATTCGGAATCTTTTTCTATTGAAGGAATTACATTCCGAATAATTTCCGATTCGGAGAACTCTTCAAAAGTTACTCCGCCACCAACTACAACTTCATTTTCGTTATCCAAAATAAAGTTGTAGTTTTTATCATCAACAAAAAGGGGTGCTAACTTAGCTATTTCATCAGGTTTCTGAACATACAAATCCGTACCACCGCCTATTATTATGCCGTTCCCGAATTGTGATTGTGATGACTCAATGTTTTTAAGGAGTTCGGGTACTTCAATAAAATATTCCGGAATAACGTTTTTTTCGATCAGCACTTTCAACCGTTCCGAGCCGTTTTCCGATGAAGCGGTAAATTCACTCGTCATATTTTGAACAGCACGCTTAATTGAGCCGTAACCCGTACAGCGACAAACGTTCCCTGCGATTGCTTTCTCGGCTTCAGCAAAGGAGTAACCGGAATTATTAAGCAAGTAAGCTGTTAATGAAATTATATAACCCGGCGTGCAAAATCCACACTGTGCCGCATTTTCCTCGGCAAAATGGTACTGCACAAAATTGAGTTGCGACTTATTCAAACCTTCAATTGTAACAACATGTTTTCCGGCAACTTTGCCTAAAGGATAAATACACGACGTAACATTTTTGTATTTTAGTTCATTTCCTTTTAATTCGCCAATCAACACCGAGCATGCGCCGCAATCTCCTTCGCGGCAAACCGACTTAACTCCCGTTAAATGTTTTTCATTCCGTAAATAATCAAGAAGCGATTCCGTAGGATTAACTTCGGCAGTTACTTTCTCGTTATTTAGCAAAAAGGTTATCTCTCTCTTCACGATTTCTACTCTGTCTGATATTTTAATTAAAATAAAAAGAAACCGTCAAGTATCCACCGGACGGCTTCCTGTAAGTAAAATTAGTCTTTCTTTTTTGAAGCTTGATTTGCAACGGCATTAATCGCGGCGGAAATTTTTTCCTGATCGCCAAGATAATAATGTTTAATCGGCGTAAGATCGTCATTCAATTCATAAACCAACGGAACACCGGTTGGGATGTTTAATTTGACAATTTCATCTTCGCTGACATTATCGAGATATTTTACCAATGCACGCAAACTGTTTCCGTGCGCAGCTATTATTACCTTTTTACCTTCCGTTATAGTTGGGACAATTGTTCCCTCCCAATACGGCACAAACCGTTTGACGGTAAGCTCAAGGCTTTCGGTCAGAGGAATATCTTCCTCCGGCAAGTTTGCGTATCTCGGATCATTACCCGGATAACGAGAATCATCTTTAGTCAATTCCGGAGGTGGAACGTTGTAACTTCTTCTCCAAATCATTACTTGCTCATCACCATATTTTTCAGCTGTCTCGGCTTTATTCAAACCTTGAAGTGCGCCGTAATGTCTTTCATTTAATCTGTAAGATTTAATCTCGGGAATCCAGAGCAAATCCATTTCCGCGAGTGCAATGTGAAGTGTGTTAATTGCTCTTTTTAACACGGATGTGTAAGCAATATCAAAAACAAAACCGGCATCTTTTAATAATTGACCGGCAGTTTTAGCCTCTTCCCGACCTTTCTCTGTAAGGTCAACATCCGTCCAACCGGTGAAAAGATTTTTTTTGTTCCATTCGCTTTCGCCGTGGCGAAGCAATACTATTTTATACATAATTATTCCTCAATTTATTATTGACAAATTTGTTCAACATCTTCAATCGTTTTCGGAATAGGTCTGCCGAGCACTTTGAAACTTTCACGGGTTACAAGTACATCATCTTCAATCCTAATACCTCCAAAGCCAAGCATCCTTTCCACTTTATCATAATCGATAAATTCAGCATGTTTTTTCTCGCCCTTCCACATTTCAACAAGTTTAGGGATAAAATAAATTCCCGGTTCAACTGTAATTACATATCCCGGACGTAAAGCCCTTGCCAACCGAAGAAAAGCCAATCCGAATTGGTCGCTGCGTGTTTCCTCATTTTCGTATCCCACATAATTTTCGCCGAGAACTTCCATATCGTGTACATCAAGGCCCATCATGTGTCCTAATCCGTGTGGAAAAAACAAAGCATGTGCACCGGCTGCGACGGCATCATCGGTATTTCCTTTCATCAGACCAACATCTTTCAAATGGTCGGTAATTATTTTGGCAGCAAGAAGATGAATTTCCTTATATTTTTTGCCGGGTCTAATCTGACGGATCGATTCGATTTGTGCATCAAGAACAGCGGAATATATATCACGCTGCAAATTAGTAAATTTTCCGCTAACCGGATAGCTCCGCGTAATATCGCTGGCATAGTGCATAAAAGATTCGGCACCGGAATCAAGAACAACCAAATCGCCGTTTCGCATAATATTTTTATGATGATGATTGTGTAAAATTTCTCCGTGTATCGAAAATATTGTAGGAAATGAAACGCCTCTTCCACGCTGTAAAGCTATTCCCTCAATACCTCCGGCAATTTCCTGTTCGCGCATTCCGGGACGAGTTCTTTTGAATGCATACATATACATGGAAAAACTTGTATCAAGCGCTTTTTCAATTTCGTGTACTTCTTCATTTGATTTTATTGAGCGTTGTCTGATTACCTGACGCGTAAAAGGTTCCGATATTTTTTTGTTCAATTCTTTATAATCCGAATTCAATAAATCGGAAAGCAATAGAATATTATCATGCCGATACTGATTTAGAAAATGAATTTTTCTTCCTTTCTTAACTTCCTCTTTCACAAAATCCATAAACTTAGCCGAGGGCATTGTTTTCGCAACCCCAACATTTTCAGCCTTTTCCCTAAATGTTCGGGAAGGTCCCATCCAGATAACGTCGTCAAGCGATCTATCGTTACCAAACAGAATTTCATCACCGTTGTTTAAATCAATAACGGCAAAAAGTCCCGATTCATCTAATCCCCAGTAATAAAGAAACGTACTGTCCTGTCTGTAAGGGTAAGTGTTTGAAGGGAAATTCATCGGCGAATCGTTGTTTCCTAAAAAAATCAAAATACCGTCATCTATTGAAGATTTCAATTTTTGCCGGCGATTTATATATACTTCTTTACTAAACATTTTTTTCTCCCAATAAGTAAAAAATCTAAAAATAAATTAAAGAAATAAAAAAGAATGGACAAAAATCTTAATAAGAAAATTAACATAAAGTCAGTCTTTTACAAGTTGAAATATTATTACAATATTTTGAAGTTGTTGAGTGATATTTTCACAAAGTTTCTTATGTTGTCGCTTTGTTAGTTAGAAACTTTGCCAACCGTTTCAACTGTTAATGAATTAGAATTATCTTTTTCCGAAATCGTTGAACATTTCTGATGGCAAAGAATTGAAAAAGGGATGGACAATGTGTATTTTAATATATTAATTTAATTAGTTTCACCAACACATTAAGGAAAGTCATGAAAAAAATTCTGGTCTTTATGGTAGTATTCACAACTCTTGTTTTTTCACAACAAAGCAAGGTTACCGAAACGCTTCAAACAAAGCTGCTTTCTACGGCAAGCAAACAACAAGTAAAAGTTTGGATTTACTTCACGGATAAAGGAACCGACACAGACTATTATTTTGCTAATCCGCAAAGCGTTGTTTCCAAAAAATCATTAAAGCGACGCGAAAAGGTAATGGACGCTAAATCGCTAATAGATTTCAGAGATATTCCCGTTTATAACAAGTATGTTACCAAGCTGGCAGGTATGGGAATAAAAATTCATCATCGTTCTCGCTGGTTTAACGCTGTAAGTGCATATGCAAATTATAATGAAATTATTAATGCCGAAAATTTGCCGTTTGTAAAAAAAATAGACTTGGTCCGTTCTTTTAAAACAAAAAGGAAAGATGTAAAAATAACCAAACCGGTTTTGCTGAAGCAATCACCAAAGGGTGCCGAAGATTTTGATTACGGCTCCTCCTACACACAACTTGAGCAAATGAATGTCCCCGCCGTTCACAATTTGGGGATTTACGGACAAGGAATTACAATTTGTTCAATGGATGCCGGATTCAGCAATTTAGCTCACGAAGTTTTTAACAATATGAATATTATAGCAATGTGGGATTTTGTTAATAACGACGGAAACGTCGGAGACGAAGGTGATATGGGAGAAGGTTCGCACGGCACGGAAACTCTTTCTACAATCGGAGGATATAAAAACGGACAGTTAATCGGTCCGGCTTTCGGAGCTTCCTTTCTGTTAGCAAAAACCGAAAATACCGATTCCGAAACTCCGGCAGAAGAAGATAACTGGATTGCTGCGGCTGAATGGGCTGATTCCATTGGTGTTGACGTAACTACTACTTCGCTTGGTTATATTGGAATGGACCCCGGCTATCCCGGATACACATGGCAAGACATGGACGGAAACACTGCCACAATTACTATCGGAGCCGACCTTGCAGTTAAGCGTGGGATAGTTGTGGTTAACTCTGCCGGTAATGAAGGGGATAATAATTCGCACAACACACTCGGCGCTCCTGCCGATGGCGACAGCGTAATAGCGGTCGGTGCGGTTGACGCTTCGGGAAGCAGAGTTTCGTTCAGCAGCGTCGGGCCTACGGTTGACGGTAGAATAAAGCCTGACATTATGGCGATGGGAAGCGGAGTTTATGTTGCTAATCCTTACGGCTCAGGTTACACTACTTCAAGCGGTACGTCTTTCAGCTGTCCGTTGGCGGCCGGTGTTGCAGCTTTGGTTCTTTCCGCTAATCCGACACTTACACCAATGCAAGTTCGCGACGCACTGCGGGAAACAGCTTCGCGCCATAACAATCCGGATAATAAATATGGGTGGGGAATTGTAAACGCCCTCGATGCAGTCAACTATTTTAGGGTCCGGATTGAACATACTCCCCTTACAGATACGGAAGACGAAAATAGGGAAAACATTATTACCGCAATATTAACATCAAACATGCAAATAGATGAAAGTTCAATTTATGTAATATATTCAACCGATAATTTTGCGACTAAAGATTCTGTACAGCTATCTCCAACAGGAAACGAAAACGAATATTCCGCCACATTACCCGCCATGAATAATGTTACCGTTGAATACTATCTGAAAGCTTCAAATATTTCCGGTGTTATTTCATATTTACCGGCAAATGCGCCTGACGAATATTTTCAGTTTACAATCGGTCCAGATGTTACTCCGCCCGTAATTAATTTCAGTCCGGTCGAAACAGTTTCATTACTGAACTTTCCGATTAGCCTAAATGTTGAAGCTACTGATAATCAAGGGGTTGCTTCGGTTATGGTTACTTACAACATCAATAACGGAAGCGAATCAAGTTTCGCATTATCCGATTTACATGACGGAACTTTTGCCGGTACATTCCCGATTGATTCTTCCGATGTTGTAGTAGGAGATAAAATTTACTACAAAATTACAGCTACGGACATTGCGGCTACTCCGAACACAACAACACTTCCGTCCGACGGTTCTTTCTATATCTGCGAGGTTTCAGCTTTTCAAGCGGTTTCGGAAAACTTTGATGATAACGACGGGAACTTTACTCCAACAAACGATTGGCAGTGGGGAAGTCCGTCAACACCACCCGGAGCGTATTCGACTCCTAATGTATGGGGAACTGTCCTTGCCGGCGACTACAGCAGCGGAACGTTATCACAGCTGCAAACTCCCCAGTATGCAGTCTTCGGAAATAATCCCAAATTAACATTCCGCCAATGGTACAATATTGAATCGGGTTATGATGGCGGTAACCTAAAAATATCTATTAACGGAAATCCATTTCAAATTGTTGTTCCCGAAAACGGTTATGATGATGTTCTTTCGTCAAGCTGGGGTAACCCCCTTGGAGGTGAGGAAGCATTTACAGGAAACAGCAACGGATGGAAAGAGGCGACTTTTGATTTTACAAATATCCTTTCAAACGGCGATGAGGTTGTTTTCAGCTTCGATTTCGGTTCGGATGAATCAATCGCAAACAACGGTTGGTTTATAGATAACTTTACTTTAACTGATATTGGAAGTACAATAGTAGGAGTTGAAAACGGAGCACCTACTCCCATCGGGTTTGCCCTTGCGCAAAATTATCCCAATCCGTTTAACCCGACAACTACAATTAAGTATTCAATCCCTGTAAAGGAAGCAAAATTTGCCTCCACTACAAACGTAAAATTAAATGTTTATGATATACTCGGACGCAAAGTGGCGACATTGGTAAATTCCGTACAAGTTTCGGGAAATTATTCTGTACAGTTTAATGCTTCGGAATTACCGAGCGGCGTTTATTTTTACACGTTGACAGCGGGGGACTACAGTGCAACAAAGAAAATGATGTTGATGAAATAATTAGTTTGAATTATAACAAATAAAAAGGGATTAACCTCACGGCTAATCCCTTTTACTAACTAATCTGTATGTTGTTTTTCTATATATTACTTAAGGAGTACCATTTTCTTTGTCATATTCATTCCTTCTCCTTGGAGTGAATAAACATAAATTCCACTTGCCAATCTGCTTGCGTCGAACATTACTTCGTGCGTTCCTTTCTGAAGTGTGCCGTTCATTAACGTTGCTACTTCTTCGCCTAACAAGTTATATACTACCAATCTGTAACTTCCTTGTTTGGCTACGCTGAACTTGATGTTCGTGGTCGGATTGAACGGGTTCGGGTAGTTCTGTGACAATTCAAATGTTGCTACGCCGTTGTTATTATTTCCTACACTTAACGGACTATCAATATATTTGTAGATTTTTCCGTCTTGTGTTGCTGCGTATAACGAACCGTCCTTTGCATTTGTTATTAATGATGTTACATTGATTCCATCCATTCCAAGAACTGCCCAGTTCGTTCCTTTGGATGTATGAAGCTGATATACTCCGCTGCCCCATGCGCTTGCAAATACATCATCGTTCGGATTTACTGCTATCGAATAAATGTAATTATTTGCCAATCCGTTATTTATCTGTGCCCAACTGTTTCCGGCATTGTTGCTTGTGTAAACACCGCCGCCGTATGTTCCGGCATAAATCTTATCGTTGCTGTCAACATTTAATGCCCAAATAAAGCTGTAACCAACCGGAGTTGAACTCCATGTTGTGCTGCCTGAAGTTAACTTCATTACACCTTCGCCAAACGTTCCGGCGTAGATGTCGCCATTGCTTGTGGCTGTTAGTGCATGAACGGCTAAGATATTTAATCCGTCGTTGCGTGCTACAAAGTTATAACCGGTGCCTGAAGATAATTCGTAAACTCCAAAGCCCCATGTTGATGCCCATACGTGATCTTCGCCAACTGCTATGATTGAACGAACATCCTTACCGTCTAAACCTCTTAAAATCCAAGTTGTGCCGTTATCTCTCGAAATGTAAACTCCGTTTTCCGTAGCCGCCCAAATCTTACCGTTTACCGGATCAACAGCTATTGACCAAATAAAACTTACACCCATATTCGGATTCAGCAATTCTGTTCCGTTCTGTGTTTCGCGATAGATTTTGCCGCCCCATGTTCCGTATAATGTGTTGCCGCTGTTGTCATAAGTCATCGTCCAGATTAAATCCGTACCAACTTGGCTTACAAATTGCCAATTCGAATTTCCATTTCCATTACCGTTTCCGTTATTGTTAAAGTTAATATGAACCGTAACTTCAGAGCAATTGTTATTGGGATTTGAATCATTATTTAATAACGCTGTAATTTCAGCAACATTTGTAATATTAGGATCAACAGGAATGTTGCCGATAAAGTTTGCCAAGTTAAACTGTCCCTGACCTGTTAAATATTTACAAATCATCTGTCCGTGCTGAACTCCGCTTACAAAATCAACACTTGCTCTCGGAGCTAAGATTGTACCGAGAATATCAATTCCCTGAATAGAAATATTATGAGCCTGATAGAAGTTGTAAAGTACATTTTCCTTACTCGTTCCTGTTACGGTTAGCCCTCCGGTCCAAGAAACATTTCTTTTTGAAATATTAACTAAAACCACCGAACCGTTAGGAGCGTTAATTTGAATATTGTTTGCGGCTGAAAGGTCGTCTCCGTTAACTCTAAATACGTTAATGTAAGGATTATTTCCTGTTAATGTTAATCCTCCCCACTCAAATGTGGTAGTGCCGTTTGTTGTGTAACCTTTTAATTGGTTCGAAAGATTTCTCAGGTATGAACCTGCAGCTCCGAAATCTATAACCGATTCATGTCTGATTGTTCCTTCATCCACACTAACTTGGAAAGGAGTAATATCCTGAAATCTTCCGTAAACAACGTTTCCGTTATAAACGCGTCCGCTTGTAAAAGTAATTTTTCTTCCGGCTATTAAAACATCTTCGCCCTGGGTGGTTAATTTATCGCCAACACTGTAATTTGATAATGTTGCGTTTCTACCTACAGCCATTTTACCTTCCGTGTCGGAGGAGGGCTGAGTTAAATCTTTTAATACGAAAACGTTATAATCCGCTACAGGACCTAAATTCAATGAAGCTGTATTTAATGTTGCGTAATCAACCTGAGCCGCAATTTCTAATGTAGCCTGATTGTTTCCTTCAACGTCTCCAACAGTCCAAACTCCGGTTGTTTCATCATAAGTCCCAACGCTTGGTGTTGCGGAACTGAAAATAAATCCCAACGGAAGTAAATCTGTTACTTCAACACCATAAGCTTTTTCTGCGGTTTCGTTATTTAATGTGATTGTAAATGTTACAACATCGCCATCCTCGGGATCCGCGTTATCAACTGTTTTCACTAAAGCCAAATCGACATCGTTGTACCATCTTACGTTTGCAACAGCTTCTCTGTTAGCAACTACCGGAGTAGCCAAAACTAATTTTTGATAACCGTCCGGATCGTTTGTGCGAACATATTTTGTTCCCTGCGGAACGGTAACCGAAGCAGCTGCGGTAACTGTTGCCAATTCCGTTGCACCTTGTGTTAAATATACAGTGTCACTAATTCCGTTTGCTCCGGTTGTCAACGTTGCCGTGCTTAATGTACCGTCCGTTGTTGTTAATGTAATATTTACATTTGCAACAGGAGAATTGTTTTCGTCATAAGCTTCTACTGTAAATGCTGCATCGGCACCGGCATGCAATGCTTGATTTTGAGGAACAATAACTAAAGTTTGTACCGGCGAAACCGCATTAGCATTTGCCAAAGCATCGGCAACTATTTGCAAGCGTCTGGCTTCAACATCAGCAGGCGAGATAAAAGGCTGCAGATTATCGCTAAATGTCCAGATTGCACCCTGGACAGCAGCAGCTTCTTTTTTTACATCGCTTAATGCGTCAGACCGATTTGTTACATACGGGTAATAATTATTTAAAATATATGTAATTTCCGAATTTGTATTTCCGTCATCAGTATAAGCCGTATTCCATTGTAAATGGTGATGCAAATCTATGCAATATAGTTTTGCCGCATTGCCGTCAACAGTTGCATTAAATGTTCCGGCATAATAATTACCGCTGACAGGAACTGAAATATGAACTACAGTAACTTGATCAAGTCCCAGTGGGGTTGCATTGCTTGCTCCGTTGTTATTGGCGAAAATAGCCGAAACGGAAAAAAGCATTGCAATTAGATTGATAAATAGTTTCGTCGTTTTCATTTTTTCCTCTTTGATAAATTATCATTTTTGACATAAATACAGCAATTAGTGAGCCAAAAATATATTGCTCTTTTTAGTCCGTTTTTGTGGATTATTAAGTGGGGATTCTCTTTTGAATCTTAAAATAAGATTATTTTGGGTCAGTTGTTTTATTATGAGACATAAAAATAATTTTGCACTCTATGTTTTTTCCCCAAGAAAGTATTCTCAAAATTAGAAATTAAAGAAAAAATATCAGGAAATTTCGACACTCCTTTTATCTTTGGAAAGGGAAAAGGTTTTATTTCTTATTTGTTTATGAATTTTTAGTGTTGCATGTCTAATAATAATTTCTACTCCGGGATAAACTACACCTCTTACTTTAATATAAGATTTTGTAGGTTTATTTAATATATTATCTATTCTTTTTTTCTCGTTTTCCTTTTGCTCTAATTCATCTTTAATTTTTTTGTATTTCTCCAACATTAATTTAACTTTTCTTTTTGCCGATTCAGTTAAATTAGGAACTCTGGAATAATTATCTAAACGTTGTTTTATTTCATTAAGTTTACGTTTTAATTCTTTAATTGTTACAGATAATTTTGATGACTTTTGATATAATTCAATGTCCATTCCTACCTGAACTTTGGTTTTAACTCCGGAAATATTTCCAAGTGTTCTTACTTCTACTCCCTTTTCGGCAATTGTAGTTCCTCCTATTATTATTGCTTGACCTGACATAGATTTTACGAATCCCTTTGCGTGCAATTGGGAGCCAACAGCTTCTTTCATAATAAAAATATCACCATCTGCCTTAATTGTTTGATTTCTGACATGACGAACTGAAACATCCCCGCCGGCAATTATTATACCTGCACCAGTTCCCGCAAATCCCCCGCTGACACTAATCGAACCTGACGAAATAATTTCTGCGTCACTGATAAAACCATTAATTGTAATATTTTTATCAATATTTAATTTAAATCCGCTTCTTACATCTCCATTTACATTAAGTGTAGCCTTACTTAAAATATTGCCAGTATGAAAATCAACATTCCCTCTTACATTATATTTTTCCGAAACATTAAGTTTCCCGAATGATTTTTGCAAATATCCATTAATTTTTGAACGAAGTAAATTAGGATTTTCTTCATCAAAATATGTATTTGTTCCCTTCGGATTTTCTTCTTTTTTAGGCGTAGGAGGAGGAATAATCTTACCGTAAACATCAATTCCGGCAACACCATTGGTAGGGGGATGAATTATTGCCAACTTTTGATTTTCTTCAACCGTAATAATAGTCCCTAAATCATAAAAATCTACTTTTTCGTTATCGCTAACATCATCTCTCTTCCTTTCAAATTCAACAAGGTATTCTATCCAACCATCTTGCCCTTTCGTTGGATATTTGCCCATAGCAATTTCAGCATTTAAGATAGGTAATCTAAAGAATTGCAATTCTTTTATTATTTTACGAATCATCTCGATATTAGGACTTGCAGTAATTTTATTCTTCAAAAAAAGTTTTAATACATCATCAACGGTAATGTTTTTATTCCCCTCCATCGGAGGATAAAAATCACAAAATACTTTCATCCTATCTTTGCTTACGGAAATAGAAAATTCCGCATCTTTTTTTACTTCAAGTATGTCATATAATTTATTTTCATAAATAAGATACCCTTCAACTTCCGAAAAGTAATTATCGCCCTCTTGGTAAATATTATTCCCTACGTTTACTTGTTCACCAAGCAAATTTTCACTCTTTTCCTTTTTACATTGCGTTGAAATTATCAGAGTGTCTTTTGGGATTATTTTACTGACAAGAGGAGATTTTTCTATATTAAATAGAAATAACCTCCCTTCAATTTTAAACTGATTTATTCTGCCTGCCTCTAATAACGAAAGAGGCTTTACTTTCAAACAAAATTTACCGTTTTTAACCGGAATTTTACTCTCATGATTTTTATCCATATTAACAGAATCAAGTCCTTTTTTTCTGAATAGAAATTTGACTTTATTAACATATTATCGAAATCAATTTTTAAAAGTTTATATTCTTGATTTAACGTGATTAGAAATTTTTAAAGAAAAGTAATTTCTTGTAAATAAGCCTTAGAAAGCAACTGTCCAAAATCTATAAATGGAATTTCAACTGCTCCGAACATTTGTAAATGTTCAGTTAAATATTGCACATCTAACACTAAAAAATTTTTAATGTATAATCTTTCAATCAGTTTTACTAAAGCGGATTTCGATGCTTGGGGAACTTTCGAGAACATCGACTCTCCGAAAAATGCTCCGCCGAACGTTACTCCGTATAAACCGCCTACAAGTTCTTTCTTTTGATAAACCTCAACAGAATGGAGATATCCCAGAGAAATCAAATTTTTATACGCCTCAATTAATTCGTTCGATATCCATGTCTCTTTCCTGTTTGCGCATTCCTTAATTACATCCAACTGACGCGTTGAATACCTGTATTCAAAATCGGATTTCTCCATAAATTTCCGGAGTGAGCGGGGAACGTTGTAATTATCAAGAGGAATAATAGTTCTGATTTCAGGAGAGTACCAATTTATTTCACCCGATTCATCAGCCATGGGGAAAGCCCCGCGTGCATAAAGCTTAATCATAATTTCCGGCTCTAATAAATCTTTATATGTGAATGTAAAATTTTTATCCATTATTTATTTTTTTGATGACGTCTGAAAGTTTATTTTAACTTTACGAAATTAATTTATTTTTAATAATTAATGAAATATTTCTAAAATCGGGAATCTTCAAGATTGAATGACAAATGAGAAAAAGAGCATATTATTAACCCTTTCGGCAGTATTTTTCTGGTCAACTGTTGCCACGGCTTTTAAACTTACGCTCTCGGGAATCTCCTTTGTACAGCTTCTTTTTTGGGCATCGTTTACAAGTACCGTAATTCTTTTTATCATTACGGTAAATGAAAAGCAAAATTTGTTCAATACTCTTTTCTCCAAAAAATTTTTAGCTCATAATATTTTACTCGGATTTATTAATCCTTTCCTTTATTATATGATATTGTTCAAAGCTTATGAATTACTTCCCGCGCAGGAAGCACAACCTCTTAATTATACTTGGCCTATAATGATTTCCATTTTTGCCGTTCTCTTCCTAAAAGAGAAAATTTCGCTCAAAATTATTTTAGGATTGGTTGTTTCATTTACGGGAGTTATTGTTCTCGCAACTCACGGCAATATATTTACCTTCAAATTCAACAACCTTTACGGCATTTCGTTAGCATTAGGTAGCTCAGTAATTTGGGCAACATTTTGGACATTGAAACTAAAAGATAAACGTTCGATTTCGGTAAAACTCCTTTCCGCATTCTTTTACGGTACAATATTTACGCTAATCTATATATTATTTTTCGAAAAATTTTCCATTCCACAAACTAAATATTTACTCGGAGCTGTTTATGTTGGATTTTTTGAAATGGGAATTACATTCTTTTTGTGGATGAAAGGAATTAGTCTTAGTAACAATCAATCAAAAACTTCAACTCTTGCATATCTTTCCCCCTTTATTTCTTTACTTTTCATCGCAATTATTCTGGGAGAAAAGATTTTGTTTTCATCAATAATCGGTTTGATTCTTATTATTAGTGGAATAATAGTTCAGCATGTAAAAAAAAGATAATCGAGTTCGAGACAGGATTAATAATTTTACTTAGTTCCATCTTAATTTACTCTTTTTGTCAAGCAAACGAGGGGTAAGTATGTACCGGATAATGTAAAAACGTTGTTCCGGAATGTAAAATATTACGTAATATGCCGGGGTTAGAGGATTAGTAATTATAATTTGTCAATTGGAATTTATACTAAAATAAATGTAATACAAAAGCATAATCCGAACTCTAAATTCATCAAATTAAATTTCTTTTTTTAATAAAATGTTATTAAGTTAAAAATATAGTTTTTAATTAATCAAGGGACCAAAATGAAAAGTAAGTTAAGCATAATAATTTTTGCAGTAGCAATAGTGTTATCAGCATGCACAGATAACTCAAAAGTTAATGAAAAAAAATCTGTTTCAACTGCCCCAAACTCCGCTAAAGTAGTTGGTGCAAAAGTGTTAAAACATAAAGACGTACCCGGTTACTCCTATCTGTTTGTTTCCGATAATGATAATAATTACTGGATAGCCGCATCTAAGATAAATGTAAATGTCGGTGATTCTATTTATTATAATGGCGCTATGGAAATGACTAATTTTACAAGCAAAACGCTTGATACTACATTTGAATCAATTCTTTTTGTAAATAAATGCTCTACCAATAAATCTGAACTAATACCGGCAAATGGATTAAGCAAAGAAAAAGAAAAGATGTTAATGCCACACAGCGGAATGATTTCATCATTTCATAAAAAAGCTGAGAAGGAAAAATTGGTTAAAGTAAATCTGAAAAAGAAAAAAGGAGAACTGACAGTTGCCGATTTACTTAAAAACAGTGAGAAGTTTAGCGGAAAAGAAGTAATAATTAAAGGTGTAGTAGTTAAATATTTACCCGAAATTATGAATAAAAATTGGCTCCATTTACAGGACGGAACTGATTATAACGGAAACGGTGAAATAGTAATAACAACTTTGGCTAAAGTAAAAAAAGGACAAACCGTAACAATGAAAGGTAAATTATCTACGAATGTTGATTTTGGTTACGGCTATAAATATAATGTAATTATTCAGAATGCCGATTTAGTTAAATAATTTTTAGTTGCTATTTTCTTATGTTTAACAGAAAAAGAGCAGCCTTACAGGTTGCTTTTTTTTATCTGTTTTAATAAAAAAAATAATATTCATTAATCAGGCAATTGATTATTCTTCAGTCTAAACCTCATTCTTATTCCGTTTTTGAAATATTACCTTGGTTATTATTTAGGCGGTGTGATAAATATTCAATAATAAGTAACTTTTCTTGGCATTTTCTCTCCATCTTGTCGGAATTAATATACTTAATAAATAAGACTGCCAACCGGTGAAAATCGGAAATAAAGATTAGCGAAAAATTTTCGGTATTCCGAGAAGTTCTTTTCTTTGTCAGTTGTAAAACTATTACTAAATTTTAATATGAAACTAAATAATATAGAAACGGTTTATCTTTTTACTGTTAAACTTTTGGCTTACCCTGTTGCAATTATCATTCGAGGATACCAGTTGTTTATTTCTCCGGCGCTTCCCTCGTCTTGCCGTTATATCCCGACATGCTCTGAATATGCAATTGAAGCTTTACGCAAGTACGGGTTGTTTAAAGGTGGATGGCTTGCGATAAAACGAGTTTCAAGATGTCATCCTTGGGGCGGTAGCGGACACGACCCTGTACCGTAGTTTTTAGTTTGTTTGACTTTGGCAGAATCTTAGACATAAATCCAAATAATTTTTTGCATTATTCTGTTGAACCAAGTTTTCTCTTTAGGTTGATTAATATCTAATAAAATATTATTTACCTCTTAAAGTTTCTTTTATTAATTTAGCAAAACAGAATTTTAACTTTTGCCCCCGTAGCTCAGTGGATAGAGCAGCGGCCTCCGGAGCCGCGTGCGCAGGTTCGATTCCTGCCGGGGGTACGCAATTTTTTCCTATGTTTTATTAATTCTCTAATGATAACTAAATCAAGCAATATTTATCGGAATTGGATGCTAATAAACATTGAATTAGAAAGTAATCTTAAAATATTTATATATTAAAATTCTTAGGGTATAAACTCTTTAATTTATTAAATTTGGTGTAGAAATAATTTCAATTTGGAGTTGATATGAGAAAAGTGTTTTTGATAATGGGGATATTACTTTTTGCTAATTTACTTTCTGCTCAAACTATTTCAACCCATTCATGGGAAAACGGTGTAAAAAAACTTACTTCTATACCCGAAGGGATGACTTATGACGAGTTTCTTAAATTACAAAGAGAAATTTCTTGGCAGAGAATTATTGCTTCAACACTTATTCCAGGATATTTACATTTTTATGCCGATCATGACAAAGAAGGTTGGTATGTTGTGGCAACACGTTCAATAGGTACAGCTTTAATGTTTTATGGACTATTAGATGAAGTTAATTATGCAAATACTATAGATTTTTTCTATGCAATTGCAAATAAAGACGAAGTGGAAGATCGCTCAGAGAGAAATTTCATTCTGTTTTTAACCGGATTTACTATTAATGTCCTTGCTTTTTCTTTTGATTGGGCACATACAGACTGGTTAATTTCCAAAGAGAGGAATAAAATTCTCTACAAGTATGGAATTAAAATGCGAGGTGAAGTTACCCCGGATGTTTCTTTTCTTAACGGTAGTTTAATTCCCGGATTAAAAGTTAAAATAAGGCTTTGAGCTCAAAATAATAGTGATATTGACAAAACTCGCTGTATCAGGCACATCATCCAAGCTCATAATATTAACTTCGAAACAATCAGGGCATTATTTTTTCACATACAATATTGGGCAATTACTAATTTCTTTCAAGACAAAAGAGAAAATTGCTGAGCAAAAAACTGTTTGAGGGTTATTATGATATTATTACTTTGATGTTATTACTACACGATATTGGCAGCGAAACTAATAGTTTAGTACAACCATATATTTTCCTGATGATATTAGGTGTTTGTATTATTCTGTACCTCCCAAAAGATTAATTGAAGAAGATGGTAAAATTATATTCCCGGGAAATAACAAAATTGCAAAAAATAAAGTTCTGATAATTTTTGTATCTATTTACATTTTAATAAAAAACTTATTAGAAAATATTACCTTGATTAGTTACGCTTGTATAAATAGACACGTATTACTACTTTCCTCAATATAATATTAAAGCCTGCATTGTGAAATCAAATTCTCAAGCAGGCTTTAATGTTTTTATACAAAACCAGTTAATTATCCGGAATAATTAACTGCAAGTAATCCCGGGAAAATAGCGTTCATATCAAGTTCTTCTTCAATTCTCATCAGTTCGTTGTATTTTGCAAGTCTGTCAGTTCTGCTTGCAGAACCTGTTTTGATTTGTCCAACATTTGTTGCAACGGCTAAATGAGCTATTGTTGTATCTTCCGTTTCGCCGGAGCGGTGACTGATAACTGAAGTATAACCTGCATTTTTTGCCATTTCGATAGTGTCAATTGTTTCGGTTAAGGTGCCGATTTGGTTTAACTTAATTAATATTGAATTGGCAGTTCCTTCTTCGATTCCGCGTGCCAATCTTTCAGGATTAGTTACAAAAATATCGTCACCCACTATTTGGATTTTTCCGCCAAGTGCTTCGTTCATATTTTTCCAACCTTCCCAATCATCTTCGGCCAAACCGTCTTCGATTGATACAATCGGGTAATTATTTACGAGTTTTTCATAAATCTTAATCATCTCGTCTGAGGTTTTTTCCGAATTATCAGATTTAAAAAATTGGTACAAACCTTTATCGCTTAAATACATTTCGCTTGATGCAGGATCAAGAGCAATGCTGATGTCGTCTCCGGGTTTGTAACCGGCTTTAATAATTCCTTCAACAAGAAAATCCAACACTTCTTCATTTGTTCTCAGATTAGGGGCAAATCCACCTTCATCTCCAACTGAAGTTCCATATCCCTTTGATTTTAGAACAGCCTTAAGAGCATGAAATGTTTCTGCTCCCATTCTGATTGCTTCTGCAAAGCTATCTGCTCCATGAGGCATAATCATGAACTCTTGAAAATCTACAGTATTATCTGCATGTTTACCACCATTTAATATGTTCATCATAGGAACAGGCAGAGTTTTTGCATTTGTGCCTCCAATATAGCGGTACAAAGGCATTCCCAAAGCTTCGGCGGCAGCCTTTGCCACGGCAAGCGAAACGCCCAATATCGCATTAGCACCCAACCTTCCTTTGTTTGGAGTACCATCTAAATCTATTAATAAATTATCAATTCCAACTTGGTCGGTTGCGTCCCAATCCAAAATTGCATCTGCAATCTCTTCATTTACGTTATCAACTGCATTTAAAACGCCTTTTCCATTATATCTGCTATCGTCTCCGTCACGAAGTTCAACTGCTTCATGTTCACCGGTTGATGCCCCGCTTGGAACAGCTGCGCGCCCAAATGCTCCTGACTCCAGTAAAACATCAACTTCAATAGTTGGGTTTCCACGGGAATCAAGAATTTCACGAGCAAAAATATCTACTATTGCTGTCATTATTATTTCTCCTTTTTTATTTTAAGCATTATTTAAAACTATAACATTAGCATACTAATTTCAATTTTAATATATTAATTTTTTATTCGGAAAATTAAATAATAAGTTTTATTTTACGTTGTTAATATTTTGTTAGGATATGGAAGAATTAAAACCTGTTTTTTTAGAGATACGTGCAAAAGATAAAGATAAATTAGAATCTATTTTAAAAGTTATAAAATTAACCTTTTCATCGGTTATTATAGAAAAACTTACTTTCGACAAAATAGATGACAAACTCCTTGTTTCTTTTAACATTTCAAAAAATCATAATAAAACATTAATTGAAAAGTTAACATTGAACGGTTTTGACGTAATTTCAACAGAATCAACCGATATGGAAATTATCAATTCCGCCAAAAGAAAATTAAGGAAAAAAGATAACACCGGTTTTGACGGTTGGGATACAATTGCAAATTATGGAAAACCAAAAAAAAATATACCTGTTGAAACTCTAACAAAAAACGGCGATTATATTGAGTTAATAAAAATTATTAACGACCTTTCCATTGATAACACTAAAAGAGAAAAAGCAAAAAAAGCACTTGCGGAATCAGTAGAAAATGCAATTAAACTTCTGTACGGACAAGGCATCCTTTCTAAACATGCGGCCGAAAAAAGCATTAACGAACTAGTAAATATTGCATCAAACAGATTCCTAAATGCACGTGGTGAATTTAATGTAATAAACAGAGCAATGAACATCGCTTTGGATATTGCTTCTAAATACCCCGAAATAATTAACATTTTAATAGATATTGCCAACAACAAAGCACTACAACCTATTTATAACATACGAGCAATAATATTATTTGCATCCATTGTATATTCTGATAAATCAAAATATTCGAGAAATATTAAATATGCTAATCTTTATTTGAATATAAAATGGATTATTAAAATCTATGATAAAGCAAAAGCTGAGCTTTCTTCAAACGAAAAAAGAATTATTAAAGATGCAGTTACATTAGTTAACAGATATCGAACCAGAGCCTAAATAATTCTTTTAAGATATTTTTTATTAAATTTGCATTTCAAAAATGCCCACGTAGCTCAGTGGATAGAGCATCGGTTTCCTAAACCGCAGGTCGCAGGTTCGATTCCTGCCGTGGGTACACACATATCACATTTTCAATTTTAATAATGTAATATTATCTTGTAGAACTCTAAGTAGATTGGTTTTTAGATATTGTAAAAATAAAAGTACTTCCTTTTCCTTCTTCGCTTTCAACCCAAATTTTTCCGCCATGCATTTCAACAAATTCCTTTGATAAAATTAGTCCCAAGCCTGTTCCTTTTTCATTATTAGTTCCCCTCGTTGTTACATGATCGTCAATCTTAAATAGTCTGTTTTTAATTTTCTCCGGCATACCAACTCCCGTATCCTTAACCGAGACTTTGACAAAATTCTTTTCATCTTCCACTATCACAGAAATCTTTCCCCCTTCCGGAGTAAATTTAAGTGCGTTTGCAACTAAATTTCTGATAATAGTTTCAATCATCATTTTATCGGCATGGAGTGTAAAAGGAAAATTTAAGTTTGTCTCTAATTTTATCTTCTTCTGATTTGCATTTGCCTGAAGTACTGAAAAAATTTCATCTATCAGATTCGTTAAATCAAGGAGTACAATTTCTTTGGTAATCTTCTTTCTTTGTAATCTTGACCAAGTAAGTAAATTTTCAAGCAACTTATATAATCCAACTATTGCCTCTCTAAGATGAGATGAAAACTCTTTAATTTCATCCATTGATAAATCTTCTGCTTCTTCCACTAAAATTTCAGAGAAGCCGAGAAGAGCGGTAAACGGGCTTTTTAAATCGTGCGCAATAATTGAAAAAAATTTGTCTTTTTCTGCAACAGCATTTTTAAGTTTTTCTTCTGATAGTTCAAGTTTCGTAGTAATCTCAACTAACTCGTGAGCTTTTTCTTCAAGTAGATCTTTATTCAAAGAAAGTTCCTCAATAGTGGAACTCATCTCTTCATCAAGTTTAACCTGTTCGGTAATTTCAATTAAAATTCCTGCAATTATTTCTTCATCATTATATGCAATAAGAGATGTGTAAAGTTGAAAGATATGTTCTTCTTCATCACTTGAATGAATTGGCAAAGTTACATTAATTTCACTTTTTTCTTCCAAAATGTAGTTATCCATATTATAGATTGCTTCAACAACTTCATCATCCACAACATGCACTAATTCATCATACTTAATAAAATTAGAATTTTTCCCGTCAATTTTCATCAGGGAAGCAAAAACTCGGTTGTACTTAATTATTGTGTTTTTCCCGTTTGAAAAGTAAACAGGAAAAGGAAGGAAGTTAATAAAATAATTTAATATCGGATTATTAACTATTTCATCCATAAAACTGTTAGGCGATTTCAAAAGTATAATTTCATCCTGCAGTTTATTTACTAATGAAATTAATTCTTCTTTCGATTTTTTCCCTAAATCTTCCATCAGTTACTTCTACTTATAATTTTCACAATTAAAAATATACTATTATTTATTTTTATCAATTAATTTTTCTTTAAGATTTTGAGAAAAATCAACAATAAACTTCAATACAGTTTCCGGATTCTTGAATCTGTTTAGCAGTTCGAATTTAATTGAGTTTTTATTCTGAACCAGTTGAAAATCATTTCCGTATTCACTCATCACTGTCTCTAAAAGAGGTGTAAATTTCTCTTCATAAAAAAGCTTGTTATCCCCTTTGGGAAGAACAATCATTATTTTGTGCTCGGTAATAATTACTCTTTCGAAATTTAAATAGGATGAATAAAACTTTATCATTGCCGCGGAAATCATTCGTTCAACCATTGGTGGTATCTTCCCGAAACGATCTTCCATCTCATCCTTTATTTCCGGCAGTTCACCTACATTTACCATAGAAAATAGTGACGAATAAAATCCCAGTCTGTCGCTTTGGTTCGGCATATAAGTTTTGGGAATACCTATCTCAAAATAAGTATCGATAATCGTATCTGTTCTTTCAATATGCTCGGGTAAGGTTTTAAATTCTTCTTTAAACTCATCCGCTTTTAACTCGGATATCGCCTCATCCAAAAGTTTAAGAAATAAATCAAATCCGACCGTGTTTATTGCACCGCTTTGTTCCGTGCCCAACAAGTTACCCGCACCCCGTATTTCCAAATCTCGCATAGACAAATTAAATCCCGACCCAATCTCGGTATATTCCTCGATTGCTTGTAACCGCCGGACAGCTTTTTTAGTAATGGTTTTAAGCGACGGTACTAAAAAATAAGCATAAGCCTGTTTATCCGCACGCCCTACTCTTCCGCGCAATTGATGAAGTTCAGCCAGCCCGAATCTATCCGCTCGATTAATAATTATTGTATTAACGTTAGGAATATCAATTCCGGATTCAATAATTTTTGTAGAAATAAGCATGTCAAATTTCTTATTCATAAAATCAAAAATTACCTTTTCCAATTCTGAGGGCTTCATCTGTCCGTGTGCAACAGAGAAAGTAACTTCGGGTATATATTTTTTCAGATATGATGAAATTTTATAAATTGACTGTACGCGGTCGTGTACAAAATAAATTTGTCCGCCTCTGTTTATCTCTTTTAAAATCCACTCCCGCACTTTTTTAATATCGAAAATTTCAACCTTAGTAAAGATAGGTTGGCGGTTAGGAGGCGGAGTTGCAATAATCGATAGGTCCCGAGCGCCGAGAAGCGACATATTAAGCGTGCGCGGAATTGGCGTTGCGGTAAGCGTTAGCGTATCGACATTGGCTTTCAACTTCCTTAATTTTTCCTTTGCCATTACGCCAAAGCGATGTTCTTCGTCGATAATAAGCAATCCTAAATCTTTAAACTTAATATCCTTCGAAATCAATCTATGCGTTCCGATTACAATATCTACTTTCCCTTCGCCTAAATCTTTCACTATTTCGGTTTGATTCTTTTTTGAAACAAACCTCGATAAAGTTTCTACTCGCACAGGAAAACTTGAAAGTCTGTCGCGAAATGTATTGTGGTGCTGCTCGGCAAGTATTGTTGTCGGCACAAGCACAGCTACCTGTTTGCCGTCATTAACAGCCTTAAAAGCACTTCGGACAGCCACTTCCGTTTTCCCGAATCCAACGTCGCCGCAAACCAGTCTGTCCATTGGGTTTCCGCTTTCCATATCGGTTTTCACTTCACTTACCACTTTGGATTGATCAGGCGTATCTTCATAAAAGAATGATGCCTCAAGTTCCATCTGCCAAACCGAATCTTCGGAAAAGCGAAAACCTTTAGCCGCTTTCCTTTCAGCATAAAGTTTTATTAAATCACGTGCGGCATCTTTTATTTTATCCTTAACTTTTTTCTTTGTACTCCGCCACTCACTGCTTCCGAGTTTGGTAAGCTTAGGTTGTATTCCGTCTTTTGAAGCAAATTTTTTGACTAATCCTAAAAAGTTTAAGTTAACAAAAACAGTGTCGCCATCGGCATAGCTTATTTTTAACGACTCTTGCTCAACATTGCCTATCTTAATTTTCTTTAATCCGTCATAACGCCCGATACCGAAAGTTTCGTGAACAACAAAATCTCCCTTTTTCAGCGATGCAAACTCCTTGGAACGGGAACGTTTTATTTTGTGCTTGCTTGATAGCTTTGTTCTGTAAGGTTTTCCGAAAATTTTGTAATCGGAAAGAAGAATATAATTATCATCGTTTGAGATAAAACCGCTTTTTATCGGAAGTACATCAACGATTAGCATTCCCTCGTCCAGCCCCAGAGCTATTTCCGGAGAGAGTTCACTAAACAATTCCTCCAATCGTTTCCGTTGCAACTCATTTTCGGATGTAACGTAAATCTTAAATTTCTTTTTTAAGTTTTCGTGAAAAAATGTTGAAAGCAGCTTGTAGTTCGATTCGAATGAAGGCGTAATTCTAAAATTATGCGAAATATTATATTCACTGTTTCCAATTCCCGCTTCGATAACCCACCTTGCGTCATTCGAGAATATATCTTCCACATTTACCGTCTTAGAAACATCCGATTTTTCCACAAAATTAATTTCATTATATTCTTCCAAAGCATCGTCAAATAACTCTTTCTTTAATTCTTCATCAATTTCATCCGGTATTTCTCGTTTAGCATTTTCTTGTTGAGGCAATATTTTCCCGAAATCCGACAAACCTGTTTCGGAAGCAAAAATAATCGGATTCTCTAAATAGTCGAATAGTGTGGCGGTAAAGTGCTCGGATTGATTCGCAAGTCCCGGCGCCAAAGTAACCGTTTCAATTGAACCGAGCGAGCGCTGGCTATCCGGATCAAAATAGCGAATAGTTTCTATCAAATCACCGTTAAACTCAATGCGGGCAGGGCTTTTCTCACTGTACGACCAGAAATCGATAATAGCACCGCGCATTGCGTAAGTTCCGGGAACTTCAACATAATCCTCATGTCCGTAGTCGTAAAGATTCAGATACTCAAGGAATTCATCATACTCTGTTTCCGTTCCGCTTTCCAACGTCAAAGTGTTAGTTCTGAGAGATGTTTCCGACGGAAAGGAAATATTAAAAATTTCGTATGTGGAAAGAATAACAAATTTTGACAGTGCACTCAGCTTGGTAATTTTTTCCTGCAGAGTTTGAGCCGTAAATTCATCAAATATTATTCTCGGAGTTTGCAAACCGAGCATTTCCAATTCAACATTAGTTTCGTACAGTGAAGTTTTATTTTCAAAAAGGAGTAGAATTCTCTTTTCCTTTTTCTCGATACTTTTAACTATAAATGACTGCAGTGATCCCGGAAACGACTTTACATATTGCCTTTGTCGAGTAGGAATTTCTAAAATCCGCTTTGCCAAACCGGTTACGGAAACGCTATTTAATATTTTATCTAACAAGTGTTTCTTTTCGGAAAATATAATTTTAAAGATACTTAAAAGCAAAACAGAATAAAAAATAAAATCCGGATTATACCGATGATTACTTTTCGACAATTATCAAAAAAAAAAATATTTTAAAACGAAAAAGGCCGGCAGTAAAAGCCGACCTATTTCTTAGAGGGGGATGGAAAATTATTTATAGAATCTATATCTGTTATCTACAATTGCAGCTTCTTTGCGGATTGATTTAATCCACTGATTCAAAAAGTCGCGTTGTTTGGTTCTCATTAAATTATTGAAAATCGAATTTCTCTGAATCGAATAAGCATTGGAATCGAACGGTGTTCGCTGAACAACTTTCACCAGGTAGCTTGCTCGATTGCCTTTAATCGGCTCGGAAAGTTTATTTAACGGAGCGGTTAAAGCATATTCCGAGAAAGCAAATTCCCTGCCGATTGTCGGAATGTTTTTACCCGGTTTAATATTGCTTATTTTACCAACTCTGGCTGACGGCCAAATTTGTTTGGCAACGTCCAAATTTCCGGTGGTTCCGATTTTATCACGGATTTGTTTCACAACATCCAAGGTTTTATCGAGCTTAAGTTCGGTTAAAGCCATTCTCTTAATTTGGCGTTCAACTTCTTTAAACGGTTTATTACCTGCCTCGGTTTTTTCTGCAATTTTAAATACAACATAACCGGAAGGAACTTTGAAAACATCACTTATTGTTCCCACGGAATTGTTGAACGTAAACTGAACAATAGAGCCGTTTGAACCAAGTCCGGGAATAGTTTTAGCCTCTTTTGAAAATGGACGCGACATAATTATCTTGTAATTAACTAACTTTGCTTCATTATCAAAATCATTTTTCTTTGCCAAATAAGCAAAATCGCTTGCCTTGTTATAAATAATATCTTGAGTTGTCGGTGAGGGTTTTAGTTCGTCAATAATTTTTTCAACAACAAAATTCTTTTTAAGCTTACCGGTTACTTTTATTATGTGATAGCCAAAACGTGTTTTAATCGGTTTTAATACTTGACCTACTCTTCCGGAATAAGCAGCTTTTTCAAAAGGCTTAACCATCTGCCCTTTCTCAAACCAGCCCAAATCACCGCCACGAACAGCGCTTCCATTATCGGTGGACTTTTCGCGTGCCATCTTGGCAAAGTCCGCTCCTTTTCTCAACTGTTTATAAAGTGCTTCAGCTTCTTTTTTAGCTTCGGATTCTTTACCGGGAACAGTTTTAATCAAGATGTGTGATGCGCGAACTACAGGCTCTTTAGTTCTAACCGTTTTAACCAAACGGTAAACAACAGCACCTTCTCTTGTAAGTATCGGACCAATTATGCTTCCGGCTTTCGCTTTAATAATTGCATTTTGAACTTCGGGAGATATTTTAGTAATTGCGACAGTATCTTTGGAATATGGTTTGTCCGAATAAATACCAACGTATGTTTTAAAACTTGTAGTATCTTTATGAAGTCTGTTTACCAAATCAGAAAGGCTTTTTAATATTTCGGTAGTGTCATTTTTCGACGGCTTTAGCGAAAACATTACGTAAGCAATTTTTCTCTGAGCAGGTACGTGAAATTTGTGGATGTTTTTGTTGTAATATTCTTGTTCATATTCTGAAGTAAGTTTTACCATCGAATCGGGAACGGTTGTGTAAGGCACAGTAACATATTCAGCAGCCATAGTAATATTATTATCAATAAAATTTTGTTTTACTTCATCCTCGCTGACACTTACAGCAGCATAAAGGTAATCAGTAAGTTTTTGCTGAGTTACTTGGCGTCTCACCATATCTTCCAATTGTAAAACCGCTTCTTTATTTTTGGGATCTCTAATTGCCTGGTCATAAGCTTGGCGATTGAATACGCCGGTTGAATCGACAAAATATTGCTTAACAAACTGCGGCGGATTAGGACCTAAAAGCTGATCTGCGATTTCCTGGTCTGTTACTTCGATACCGAACTCCTTGATTTTTTTCTGAATCAGCATTTCATTAAGTATGGCATCCCAAACTTGATCACGAAAATCAGCCATCTGACTTTCATCTATTTTGCGCCCTTGTTTTTCCATGTTAGTTCTTTCGAACTCAACACGTTTTGCAAAATCTTTATACGAAATCTCTTTGCCGTCAACAGTTCCTACTATTCTGTTTTGGTTTTTAAAAATTTCGGTAATCTTTGCATCGGATAATACCATGAATAAAATAAATAATGCGCCAACTGTAACAATAAACCAAGGCGCAAGATTACGCATCCGAGCCATCATTCCCATAATTACGATACTCCTATGTTAAATTAAATCTCAATAAAAAATACGAATTTTAAATTTAGAGAAGGAATTAGATAAAAGCAAGAATAACAATTAATATTTAATTTTTTGATGTTACACAATAACCTCAATTATTTGTTCAAACTAATGATTTTTTGAAAAAAAATATCCTATTTTATTAGATTACTATTAATATTCAACCACCGATAACTTCTTTTATTATATTTGCAAATTAAAAAATTAGGAAAATTATGAATTGGCTTGAAATATTAGGATATATTGGCTCGGTAGTAGTTGCCGTTTCGCTGATGATGAAAAATATTGTTAAACTTCGCTGGTGGAATTTAGTCGGTGCTGCACTTTTTTCGTTATACGGTTTGCTGGTCGGTGCTTATCCGGTTTTTGCGGTAAACTTTTTTATCGCAATTGTTGACATATATTATTTAATTGTTCTCTACAAAAAACAGGATGAATTTTCCCTTGTTTCAGTACGTCCCAATAACAACTACTTAAAAAAATTCACCGAATTCTATTCCGAAGATATCTCAAAGTTTTTCCCTGAGTTCAGTTTTACAAATCTCGAAGGAAAAAGAGTTTTTTTTATTTTACGAAACCTCCTTCCTGTCGGACTTTTTGCTTTTGAAATTTCCGACAAAAACTCCGCTGTAGTTTACATCGATTACGCTGTTCCGAGTTATCGAGACTTAAATAATGCCAAATTCCTTTACAAAACCAAGCCGGAGTTTTTTAAAAAATTAGGCTGTGAAAAAATTATCACTTACACTAAAATTGACGCTCACAAAAAATATCTTATGAAAGTCGGATTTTCCGAAGGCAAAAAAAGTAACGAATTTATTATGGAAGTGTAGATTTAGAGAATATTCTGCGGGTCAATATCAAGAATAACTTTTGCATCACGGAATCTTGAATTTTTATTGAATTCGATAAACGCATTAAAAACCGCTTCCCGCAGCACTTTCCCCGAAGGGTCAACCTTACGATAGCTTTTAACAATTATCTGGAATCTGTATTCCCGTTTAAGTTTGGCAAGTACCGCTTCGGTAGGGGGCATTATAATCAGTTGATTTTTGTACGGCTGCAAGAACTTAAAAAAATCATTTATCGCTCCTCTCGCTTTTTGTACACTTTCGTCCTTACTTTCAATCAATCCCAAACGAGTAAAAGGTGGATAACTTCCCTCCTTGCGTAGTGTCATTTCGTGATTAAAAAACTTTTCATAGTTTCCCGTTAATACTTGCTGTAGCACAAAATGATCCGGATTTTCAGTTTGGATAACCACTTCTCCCATCTGCTTGCTGCGTCCCGATCGTCCCGCAACTTGTGTCAGAAGCTGAAATGTTCGTTCGTCCGCTCTAAAATCGGGTAGCCATAAAGTAGCTTCCGCCGAAACCACGCCAACCAAGGTTACGTGTGAAATATCCAATCCTTTCGAAACCATTTGCGTTCCGACCAAAACATCGATTCTCTTTTCCCGAAACTCCTTAAATATATGCCCCAACTTCCCCCTCTTTTTAATTGTATCGGAATCAACTCTTACGATATTCGCCTCAGGGAAATAGTAGCTCAATTCATCTTCAACTTTCTGTATTCCGGTGCCGTAAAAGTTTAACGCAATCGAACCGCAAACCGGACAAGCTTTCGGAACTTCTTTTTTAAATCCGCAATAATGGCAGCGCAAATCGTTTGTTGCAATATGATGAACCATCGAAACGCTGCAGTTGGGACACTCCTCAACATGCCCGCAATCCTGACAAAAAATATTCGTTGCAAATCCTCTTCTGTTTTGCAGAATAATCACCCCTTCTCTGTTGACTATTCTTCTTTCAATTTCATCCAATAACGTTTTGGACAAAGACCCTTCCAAGCGTTTCGATTTTCGCTCTACATTTAGGTTTACCAATTTAATAATGGGTAATCTTGCCTCATCGGCTCTCTTTTCTAATTTAAGCAGAGTAAACTTTCCGAGTTCAACATTATACATAGCCTCTAACGAAGGAGTAGCCGAACCCAAAACGACAGGAATGTTTTCGATGTTTGCCCGCACGATAGCCGCATCACGCGCATGATAACGGGGAATGTTTTCGTACTGCTTGTAACTGCTGTCGTGTTCTTCGTCAACTACTATTAATCCGAGATTTTGAAGCGGTGTAAACAAAGCTGAACGTGGACCTACAACAACTTTGTATTTTCCGCTCAAAACTCCCCGCCAAACATCATAACGCTCGCCGTGCGACATGCGACTGTGAAAAACCGCCACGCTTCGACCGAAAGTATTGAAAAAACGCGAAGTAATTTGAGGTGTCAGTGAAATTTCAGGCACCAAAATTAACGCTGTTTTATTCATCTTAAGTACTTTTTTTACAAGCTCGATGTAAACCTGTGTTTTACCGCTGCCGGTTACGCCGTAAAGCAAAAACGGCTTAAACTCATTTTTATTAATTTTTTCAGATACAGCCTCAATTGCCTTTAATTGTTCATCGTTAGGCGTTAAGCTTTGCTTGGCTTCAGAGTATGAATCGGAAAAAATTCTTTCCACTTCCTTGTCATAAATTTTAACGTAACCTTTCTCGCGCAGACCTTCCACGGAAGTTTGGGAAGATTTTGTCATTTTCAGCAATTCGGAAAGAGGTATTTCCTTTTTAATATTCGATAAAAAAATCAGCAGCATTACTTGCTTGGGAGAGCGTTTTTCGATTAATGCAATTACGGAGTTTATTTCATCCGGAGGTATCAGCAGCTTAACAAATTTTTGTGTTTTTACACCAACTTTCGGCTTTTCCACTATATCCAAAATTGATATTGCGCCATCCTTTTCCAGACTGCGCAAGGCGGAATAAATATTCTTTTTATGAAGCGCCTTTTGAAGGGATTTTATCGTATGATCTTCCTTTTCCGAAAGAACTTTCAGCAATTTTGATTTTATGCTGTTTTGCTTTTTTTCCGAAGCTAACAATTCGGAGCAATATTCCGGTGTGGAAACAATTTTTCGTTTCGTTTCAATTTCTGTTCCATGCGGAACGGCATTACGGAGCGCCTCTCCGAGGGAACAGAGATAATATTCCGAAATCCATTCGTAAAACTTAAATTGATTATCCGTTACAATCGGACGAATATCAAGTACGTCGTAGATATTTTTAACTTCTTCGGGAATATCTTTTTCATCCAATACGTCAATAACAAATCCGGTTAACGTCCGCTTTCCGAACGGAGCAACTACGCGCATTCCCCGCTTTACCGAGCCGGAAAGATTTTCGGGGACCGAATAAGTAAACGCATTTCGCGTGGGCAAAAGAAAAACAACTTTAACAAACATAGCAGCAATGATAATAATTAGAAGAGAATAAGTAAAGATAAAAGAAATAATAATAAGACAATAAATTGTGAACTCTCTGAATAACCGAACTTACAGCTTGCCTCTCTTTCCAAACAGTAAGAACAGAAATTTGTAGTAAAATTAATAATTAAATACCCCTGTTCATTTAAACTATCTTGGCGTAAATCAACTATTAATTGTTATAGTTTGCTTCGTCCGAAAAATTCTTAATAATTCTATGGATAAGTTTTTATTCATTACTTTGTACGATACTTCTATATTCAACCATTGATAATAACGTAAAAAATTATCATGTATGTTCGCTTCAACATTAATGTATCAATTACGTTCTCTACGAGCGAGCAATAGTAGTCTTAGGCTGCTGCCATGAAAAATCATTATACTACTCCGGAAATTGCCGAAAAAATTATTTCCGTACGAAATCGAAATCCCGAATCCGCCAACTCTTTTATCTTACCGATACCTTGAAGATATTCATCGTTTGTCAAATGTCCGAGTTGAGAAGAATTATGCTTTTTAACAAACGGGTCGGAAAAAACTTCCATTCCGGCAAAAGTCTTCTTTATTCCGGAAAGTTGAGAATATTCAATATCCGAAAAACCTGCCGCCGAGAAAAAACCCGTTAATTCTTCTGAAGTTGAATATCGCTTTGTATCAAACTCTTTTATCTCAGGAAAAATATCATAGATATACCAATAATAATCGGGATGGAAAAAATCGGCAAAAACTATTACCGCCCGCCCCCCTTTCTTTAACACTTTTTTTATTCCGGCAATTACTTTCGGCTTATCTTTAAAAAAGTGGAATGAGTTTACCAAAAACACCAAGTCGAAAGAGGAACCCTTAAACGGAAGATTTTCCCCCTTTGCCACCACAAGATTTTGAACATTTTTTCTTTTTGCTTCGATAAGCATTTGATAAGATAAATCAAGCCCCACAGTTGTACCGGAAAAACTTGTCAGCCACTTTCCGGTTCCGCATCCTACTTCCAAAACCTTTGATTGCTTGACAAACGCAGAGAGATATTTTTCGATTTCACCAAATTGGTTATCGACATAGCGCTCATCGTAACTTCCCGATATTTTATCGTACATTGTACTCAAATTATTTTTTCCCTACCGGATTATTTGACTAACTCCATATCTAAAATTAATATTTTTCGTATAATTATTTCGATTGTTTGTAGATTTGGATTAAAGTTTTATTTATGATTAGAAAAACATTTTCAACACAAATAACAAAAACAGATAAGCAAGAGGAATCTGATGAAAAAGTTCACGGAATTTAAAGTAAAATTTTTACCGTTTAATACCGATTTGGTTTCCGGCGTACTTTGGAATTTGGAGATTGACGGAATTGTGGAGAACGAGGAAGATATCTCCGTTTTTACCGATTCCGCAAATTCAGAATTCGGAGACAATATTAGCTCGATTATGGAAGATTTAGTAAGAGAGGGAATTATCGAACGCTACATTATCTCTTCGTCGGAAGTTGAGAATCAGAATTGGAATGAGAAATGGGAAAAACAATTACGTGTAATCGAAATATCCGAGAACGTAGTTATAAAACCGTCGTTCCGCGAT
>CAZMZM010000002.1:84758-98600 GCA_964570865.1 uncultured Melioribacter sp. | reverse complement strand
ATAATAAATCAATACAAACGCATTTGTACCATTTACGCCCGTAAAATCAACCCCGTTTAAGGGAAGCACTTTGGGACGTGGCGAACTCTCGAAGTATTGATAATATTGCACAAATAGCATTAGCTTGGATATTCAAGCATCCGGTAGGATTTTCAGTAGTAATCGGAAGCGGAAATATTGAAAGGGTAAAAGCTTATCCGCAAAGCTTAAAGCTTGATTTATCAAGGGAAGAATGGTTTAAGTTATGGACGGCTGCACATGGATACGAAATTCCGTAGTTTAGAATAAATTATTATGAATTGCATTAAGATAAAAGCCCGAAAATAAATTCGGGCTTTTTATATATTATTTTTCCTCGACAATTTCTTTGAACTTAATTCCGTATTCGGCAAGTTTGTTTAAAACCTTTGAGTAAATTGCAGGATGTGTCGGTATGTGACATCCACGTAACCGGAGTTCATCTTTTAACAGCATTGTTGCCGCAAGTGCAGCAGGTAATCCGACTGTTTTGGCAATTGCCGTAAATCCGTCGGGGTTTCCGTAATCAACCATCAATGATGAATATCTTTTCCGCTTGCCATTCTCAAATTTTGCGTCTATCTGGTGCATCAGTACTACCATATCCTTTTCGCCTTCGGGCATTTTTAATTTTTTCTTAAGCAAATCAACTAATACGTCTGCAGCGGTTTTAGGATTTCCCCCGATTTTTTCATCTGAGAATAATCCTAACCAATCCAGTTTTTTCATAATGGAACCGGTAGGATTTATAGATAAGCTGGTTGCTACTCTGCTTTTAAGCGAATTGCCGGATGCGTTTAAGGCTACAAACATTTCGGTAAATTCGGCATAAGTCATTTCCGACAGAGCGGGAATAAACATTTTTTCATTCGGCATCCCAAGTAATATGATTTGTCTCCAGACTTCGCTCCAGCCCGGATAACGCAATGTTCCTCTAATCATAGTCTGAACATTGGGAAGGTCAAACACTTTAGTGTAAATCAACGAATCGCGGTTTGGGTAGGCTTCCAGCGTACCGACACCATCAACTTCAACTTCCCATGTTCTTCTAAAAACATTTTGTTGCGAAAGAACCTTCTTCTTTCCGCTTTCCATATAGAGTGCTCCGACTTCCCCTGCCATAACTACATTTCGGGGATTCCATGTAATATAATATCCGAGTGGATTTAAGTTGGGGGAAGGTGCGGCCACAGCGCTGCCGTATGATAAAAATGCGGTTATTTCTCCACCTGAATTTTTTACTTTTTCAATAACATCCATTGCGGACATGTGGTCGATGCCCGGGTCAAGTCCCATTTCATTTAGGATTAAAATGTCTTTCTTAATTGCATCGTTGTTCAGTTCGGCAACTCTCGGATCTGTGTAGGAAGCGGTAATTACATGTTTTCCGAGCATTACGCAGTCAAGAGCAACTTGGTATTGGAAGGTAGGGGCAAGCAAGTTTATTACTATATCGGATTCTTTTATCAGAGATTGTCTGAGTTCGGAATCGTTAACGTCAAATTTAACGGCTTGTCCGTTCGGATGATTATTTACACGCTTTTCAGCCAGCGCAAGATTGTAATCACAAACTTTAACAAACCAATTATTTTCTTTTGCTTGTTCCAACATAAAATGGATTAAGTACGGAGCGCTTTGTCCTGCTCCGAGAATAAGAATTTTTTTCATAGTATTTGCCTTAGTATTTACAATAAATAATTAACAAGAATTGAAAAATATAGAGTAGGAAAAGAATAACAAAGCAAAAAAGAAAATGTTTTCACGAACTTGGGGAAAAATGAAAAATTAGAAATAATATCCTATTGAAAAATAAAACTCAAAGGGTGAACGAACAATTATATTTTTGCTAAAAGTATTTTTGAAAAAGAAACTTCGTCCCATCGAAAATTTTGCGGGACCAACCGGTGTATCAATTGCTAAAGCCCATCCGATACCATGTTTTAAATCTTTAAACTTTACCTTTTTGTATCCTTCCCAAATATTTCCCAAATCATACCGGAAACTAATGAATGAATCAAAAAATATTTTGAATGGTAATTTGTATCTGTATTTTAGTGACGTTAATATTATCTGGCGTCCGCGAACCTCATAATCGCGCATTCCGTAAAAGGAATCATTTCCCCCCATCGAAAACTGTTGCGAGAGAGGAAGCGTTTCATCACCCAGCCCTAAATTAATTCGTGCAATCAGTGTAGAAACATTGCTTAGTGCAAAATATCCTTGATAATCCAAACCGAATTTAGTGTAGGGAATCTCGGATTTGAATTTGTGATTTGAAGTTTCGTAGAGAGCATTAAAATATATTCCGGAAGTAGTGAAGGGAACGAAGTTCCTAGAATCGATAATAAGGTTTACGTTTAATGCGCTGATTAGATTGGATGAGATATTTCCACTAAAATTATTAATATTATAAATTTTATCTCTAAGGAGTTTCCATGAAATAAAGAATGAACCAAGATGCTTGATTTGTCTGCCTAAACTTAATTCACCTCCTAAGTGCGATTCCTCGTAAGTTCCCGAAAGTTCCTTTGCAAGCATGTGTCCATTATTTGTTGTAACATTTTTGAATGTATTAATTTCTGTCCCTTGGTAAAGGAATCGAAAACGGTAAGTGAAAAATGATTTGAAAATTCTCGGGGCTATATGTTCTACAGAAACAAATTGTGATTTAAGTCCGCCGAAAAAAGTAAATCCGAGCTGGCTTCCGTCTCCGAATAAATTTTCGTTACGGATGTCGAGAAAAATTCTGCTGAGGTATTCATTGTCGATTTTCATCCCCAGCCGGATAAATCGCCACGGCTTTTCTTTTAAGTTAAATTTAAGTTTAACTTTGGAGTTTTTACAAATAGCACTGACTTCAATAGAACTGAATAAATCTATAGAGCGTAAATTTTCAAGAGTAGCAAACAGTTGAGAGGCTAATACCGGTTTGCCTTTGCGGCATTCAATTTCACGTTCAACAACAAAATCAAGCGTGTGATTTGTCCCGTTTATTTCAGCTCCGTCATATAAAAAATTTTCAAAAACAAATTGTAAATTATTTTTTGTCGAATCAAACATAACACGATTGAGAGATAAGGAAATTTCCCCTTCTTCTCTAAAATGCCGTAGAAGCATTAAAGCGAACTTTGTCGTTTTTTCTTCCGAGTATTGTTTCCCTAAAAGTATTTTTGATTTACTTTGAAAGTATGACGAATCGTTACCTGATAAGCCTGAAAACCGGATTGTATTTACAATCGGCTGGTTAAATAATTTAATTTTTACGCTCACTCCGTTTTGTGTCGAATTAATAATTAATTGAGGAGATTGTAGGTTGAATTTGGTTTTTAGTTGATAAAGTGTAAAGTAAAGTTCGGCTTTGTTTACGGAATCGGTTGACGATAAAAGATTAATAAAAGCTCTGTCATATTTCGAGGGTGTTGATGATAACTTAATCTTCGGATAGAGGGTTTCATAAGACGGATTTTCATTCGCAATGTGTTTAATTATTGCTTTCTTCAGTAAATTAATTTTTGTATGCTCGTTGTAGCCTAATCTTTCAATTGATTTAAGATTACTGAATTCGTTTCCCTTAACTTCTCCGAGTTTCGGCGTGATCACAAAATCTGCATTTGCCAAGTTTTTTTCGTTCATCTTTTTCATCGGCAAGCTGACTAATTGGTCGGCTATTTCCCAAGGATAATTAAGTTCATCGCGTGTTCTTAGCGGACTTGTAACGTTTACGGCAATTACAAATTTATTCCCGTCACGTTTTGCAATATTTACAGGTATGTTGGCAACTATTCCACCGTCAACAAGAAGCATCGAATCTAAAGGCACCGGCGCCATTAAAAATGTAACCGATGAGCTTGCCCTTAAGGCTGTACTCAGGCTTCCGCTATCGAGTTTAACTGCGTTTCCGTTAAGCAAGTTAGTAGCAATAGCATGGAAAGGGTAGAGGAGTTTACCGAAGTCCTTATCAACCTTTACAGGGGCACCGCAAGCAATTTTTGAAAAAAAGTTGTATGAAAGCAATCCGGAATTTATCGCTTTAGGTATTACCGGCTTCATTTTATCCATGGTTACCGATAAAACGGCATTATCCAAAATACGCTTTTGCTGGAGAAATAGTTGGTTCCTTTGTGTTTTTTCAAAATTAAAAAAGTTATTCCATTCGGTAGATGTAAGGATTGAATCCATTTCCGAAACGGAATATCCGCTGGCATACATTCCGCCTATTATTGCGCCCATGCTTGTGCCGTAAATGGATGAAAAAGGGATGTTGTTTTCTTCCAAAAACTTTAGAACGCCGAGATGAGCAAAACCTCTGGAACCGCCTCCGCTAAGTACTAATGCAATGTCTTCAAATTCAGAGGGGATTTCACGTGATAAACCAAATGGAAGGTTATGCCTGATTAAGTTCAGTTTTAAAGTGTCTGCTTGCCCGGCGTAATTAACGCGGACAAGCGACATTAAAAATAGGAATATTATTGAGATGTTCTTAAACATCTAAAGTCCTGATTTATTTTTTCTTGCGAGACTTTTGACCCGGCTTCTGACCTTTTTGCTGTTGTTCGGCTGCTTCCATCATTCTCTGCATAAATCCGGCTTTCTTCTTCGGATTTTTTACCGGTTCTAATTTTTGGATTCCGGTGTGGTTAATATAATATTGCTGTCCGATAGATAAAAGGTTGAACATGAAGTAGTAGAGATTTAATCCGGCGGAAAAGCCCATAAACATCAGTGTAAAAAGCACCGGCATCGAATAAACCATCGCCTTTTGTGAAGGGTCTTTCATTGTCATTTTTTGCTGGAAGAACATCGTTATTCCTAACAATATTGCCAATCCACTGATTTGGTCAACTCCGAAAAACGGGATTTTGAACGGAAGATGATAAAGTACATCCGGTGCGGAAAGGTTTGTAATCCAAAGCATAAACGGTTGTTGCCTAAGTTCAACCGCCATTCGGAAAAATGCGAATAGAGCGAACAGAATAGGCATCTGCAGCAAGGTGGGCAAGCACCCTCCGGCCGGATTTACACCAAATTTTGAATAAAGATTCATCGTCTCTTTCTGAATCCGCTGGCTGTCTCCTTTAAACTTCTCCTTAATCTCGGCAATTTCAGGCTGCAGCAATTGCATCCTTTTCATCGATTTGTAACTTTGATGAGTAAACGGCCAGAGAAGTAGTTTTATTATTATCGAGAAAATAATAATTACTATTCCGTAGTTGGGAATAAATTTATGAAGGAATGTAAATAACGGGAGCAGGAAGTATGCTGAAATCGGGCGGATAATAAATCTCAATCCGAAAAAGCTCCCGAAATCAACGTAAGCGTCCCAGTTGTGTCTGTAGTCGCTGAGTATGTCGTAATCAAGCGGACCGGCATACAATTCAAAACTGTCGGTTTGATTATTCAAATTTTTGACGGGAACTTTAAGCGCAACAGTGTAATACTCCCGAAGACCCCATTTAGTCTTAACTTGCTTTCCTTTTATGTCAGCGCCGCCATCAGACGAAGCGTTGTTTTGTCCCAGAATAAATGCAAAGTATTTGTTTCTGATACCAACCCAATCAACCTTGCCATTTACGTTTTTGGAAACTTCTTCTCCGACAGAAGAAGCGTCAACCGTAGTTAATTCTTCACCGGCATAGATACTTGCATTGCTGTAAGTAGCTTCTTGATATGCATCCTTTTCAACAAAATTTATTCCGTTACTCCAAACCAAATCATAATTGAAGCCGCTGATTAAGTCACTTAGATTATTAAACTTTAAATCAAATTTAGTACGGTAGTTATTGCCGTAAAATGTGAATATCTTTTGAAGAGACTTTCCTTCGCCAACGTTAATTGTCATCACCAGCGTTAAGGAATCTTTATCCGCAAGTTTAAAATAAGTGTTCTTTTCAGAAGGAGTGAATTCGGAATTGGCTGTGTTAATATACTGCCCGTTTTTCGTTACAAACGAAACATTTAGTTCGTTTCCTTTAGTGTAATTAATTAACTGAACGTAACGTTTATACCAAGGTGCATCCTTGGGCAACTTGGTATTGTACCAAGTTAAATATTTTTTGAGAAAATATTTGTGAATATTACCGCCGTATGTGGATAATTCAATACGATACAAATCAGTATCGATTGTAATAATTTTTTCTTTATCTTTTTTTACAAGGAAAGGGGAAGTAGTATTGTTTTCCTTGACTGAAGTATTACTTTTCCCATCTTTCGCCGGTTTATTATTTTCGACTTTATTCTCAACAACTTTCCGCGCGGCGGATTTGCCGGTTTTAGTTGTGTCCTGAACTTGTTCTGTTGTAGCCTTATTTCTTACAGGCTGTTTAACCGGTTCAGGCGAATTAAAATAAAGCCACGCAACTAAAATAATTCCAATTAATACAAAAGCTAATGTTGACTGTTTATCCATTTGATTTCCAAAATTTTAAGAGTTTTTTACTCATTAATTTTTAATTTAATCTGATTTAACAGATCGATTATTTCGGGGGTAACATCCTGAAGTTTTATTTTACGAAAATTTCTTTGACTGATTCTGCTCGGTGAAAAAGATAACAGCAAAAGTTTGTTGCCGATATGATCAGATAATATTTTTTTGTTTAATCTGTACGATTCGCGCATCAATCTTTTAACTCTGTTTCTCCAAACAGCATTTCCCGCTTTTTTATGAACGGCAAAAACTACTTTAACCCCGGTTTCGTTACTATCTTCCAAAAGATAAAGAACCGTTTTAAAACGGTTCTTCTTTGAATACAAAATTTTCCCTTTTGTAAATAAAAGATCAAGCTCGCTGCGGCTTTTAATCTTTTCACGCCTCGAAAGACTAAACTCTTTCAATGTTCCGATTAATATTCGTCGCTAACAGTTAATCTTTTGCGACCTTTAGCTCTTCTGCGCGATAACACTTTTCTGCCGGCTTTTGATGCCATTCTTTCGCGAAAACCGTGCTTGTTCTTTCTCTTTCTGTTGCTCGGTTGATATGTTCTTTTCATAATATTCTCCTAATTTCAAAAAAGAATCAAAAAATAATATATTTTTCTTCAAAATACAATTTTTATTATTCTAACTTGTTAATCAGGTAAAGAATAAATAACTTATTTGGTTAAAAAATAAAAATTTGGAGTAATAATGAAAATTCCGATGTACAAAAGGGATATGCCTGATATTGATTTGGAAATGGAGCAGAAAAGAAAAAGAAGGCTTATTGCAATTACTTTTGGCGTGGTGGGATTTATTATTTTTAATTTGATTATGTACCTTCTCGCCTTCGGTATGTAATTGTTTTTTCTCAAGTTTACTATATCATTAAACATAGAAAGATAATAATTGGATAAAAGAAAAATATATATAGAAACTTACGGCTGTCAGATGAATTTGGCGGATACGGAAGTTGTGCTAAGCATACTAAATGATGACGGATACGAAATAACAAATGACGAGAATGAAGCGAACGTAATATTATTAAATACTTGCAGCGTTCGGGAAAATGCGGAACAGCGAATTTTCGGGAGATTGGGAAACCTGAAACATTTGACTCAGGGCAAAGAAAAAGTAGTGCTTGGCGTAATAGGTTGTATGGCCGAAAGAATGCGGGACAAACTTTTGGAAAAAGAAGATTTTGTGGATGTTGTGGTTGGACCGGATGAATACAGAAAACTTTCGGGTTACTTAAATATTGCTTTTGCAGGCGAAAAAGGAATTGGAGTTAAACTCTCGAAAACCGAGACTTACGATGACATTGTTCCATATCGCGAGGACGGGCTTTCGGCTTGGATTTCAGTTATGCGCGGCTGCGACAAATTTTGCACTTATTGTGTCGTTCCCTTTACAAGAGGCAGAGAGCGGAGCAGAAGTCTGAACTCAATTATTGCCGAAGTTCGTGAGTTATCCGAAAGGGGATTTAAGGAAGTTACTCTTCTGGGACAAAACGTGAATTCGTATAACGATAACGGAAATGATTTCTCCGACTTGCTTGCCGCCACAGCTGCAGTAGATAGAGGAATGCGTGTGCGCTTTACAACATCTCATCCTCAAGACCTTTCGGATAAGTTGCTTTATACAATCGCAGAAAATGAAAATCTTTGTAACTACATTCATCTTCCCGTTCAATCCGGTTCCGATAGAATATTAAAACTGATGAATAGGACTTATACTATCTCGCACTATCTTAATATTATCGACAAAGCTCGTAAGATAATTCCAAATGTAAGTTTTTCGACTGATATTATTTCAGGATTTCCGACAGAAACCGAAGAAGACCATAAGCAGACTTTGGATATTATTGCAAAAGTTAGGTACGACGGCGCTTACATGTTTAAATACTCGCCGCGCGAAGGAACTAAAGCTTATAAATTTAATGACGATGTTGCCGAGGATGTGAAATCGAGAAGGTTAACTGAAATTATTAATTTGCAGCAGTCAATTGCAAATGAAATTAATCAAAATTTAATTGGGACCGAAGATGTGGTTTTAGTGGAAGGCTTCAGCAGAAAATCGAAAGATGATTTATCAGGAAGAACCGACACGAATAAGGTTGTTGTTTTCCCTAAAGCGGAAGGAGTTGAACGCGGAGATTACGTAAGGGTAAAGATTAAAAGCGCAAGTTCCGCAACTTTGATTGCCGACTTTGTCGAGAAACTTGAAATGGAAGTAATCACCTGATATTTTCATTTGGTTTTTAAGATTCAATTTTGATTAATCTCTTGATTTTATTATGCGTCAGCTATTTGCTGTGGGAACAATAAAATTATTGCCGTGAAAATATTTACATGCTAATAAAATAATTTTGCAAAAGTGAATTAAGTTTTAAAATAATAAATGATTAAAAAATTTACTTACATAATAGCTGTTTTGATTTTCGCATCGCAATTAATAGTTGCGGGTGATTTGTCCGATGCGCTTAAATTTATTGATAACGGGAATTTAGCCAAAGCAAAGGAAATTCTGAACAGGATGATAAAAGAAAACCCGAGTTCTTCCGATGCGCTTCTTCTCGATGCGATAATGACAACTGATGCCGGAAAGGCATTGGAAAAATTTAAATATATTTACGATAACAATCCCGCTTTCCGATATGCGGATTTATGTCTGTTCCGAATTTATTCTTATAATTATGCAATCGGGAATTATAAAACTGCGAAGCGATATTTGGAAAGACTAAAAAGTGAGTTTCCTAATTCGCCCTATTCAAGTGCGGAAGGAGAGCTCCCGAAGATTTCGGAAAATTCCGGCAAAGTTAAAAATTTCGGACAATCAAGTAAAAGCCTTTACACTATTCAGCTTGGTGCATTTACTAACGAAGCCAATGCAAAAAATTTGAGTAACAAACTGAATCAATCCGGCTTTGACAGTAAGTTGAATAAAAAAATCGTAAAGGGTACGATTTTTAACGTTGTTACTGTTGGTATTTTTAACTCACGTCAGTCTGCCGAGAAAACTTCCGTTCGGATAAAAAAGACGTTTCACCTTAATCCTCGAATAACCAAAATCCCCGATTAATATGAATCTGCAATTCATAGGTACGGCATCAGCGCTGTCAGAACCGGAGAGGTTTCACTCATCCTTTCTTCTCAATGATAATGAAAACATCGCTCTTTTTGATTGCGGTGAAGGTACTTCTGCAGCTTTGGTTAAAATGAAAGTATCTGTCCGAAAGATTAATACGATAATAATTTCCCACTTTCATCCCGATCATATCGCGGGATTACCTTTGTTAATTACTCAGATGAAGATTTTCGGCAGAGAAGAAAAACTGACTGTTTTTGTTCATCACTCGCTTGTGGAAACATTAAAAACTATGCTGCGGATTTTTTATCATTTTCCCGATAAATTGAAATTTGAGTTGGAAATAATTTCATATAATTTTAATGAAGCATTTTCCTTATCAGGCAATATTAATATTCTTCCTCGTCGGAACAATCATCTTCGTCGTAAATATCCGGAAGAAAAATCGGAGAATATTTCATTCGTTTCGTCCGGTTTTTTAATCTACGATAAAAGAAAATCGATCTATTATACTGCAGATATTTCTACTTATGAGGAGTTGAACCTGTTTGAGGATAAATCCCCGAATATTTTAATCACTGAAGCTGCACACATTTCGATTGATGATATTATCAGGAACTATCATTTCGCAAAGTACGAACAAGTATTTGTTACGCATTATTCCTACGATTTAAAAGAAACGATTGCAGATGAAATTAAGAATGCGCGGCTTGAGGATAATATTGTTTTAGCCGTGGAAGGAATGGAAATAACCTTTTAATAATCTACTTAAAAGTGTAGTTTGTTTTAAAATACACATCTGAAAAACTTGGCCGGTTTTGAGTGAAAGTTAATCCGTAGTTTATTCCGATTGTAAACCACAAATCCGATTTTTCTCTAAGCGCCGATAGTTCCGACGATATCAAAACTCCATGAGCTTGGCTGATTATTCCTTCAAAAACCCTGTCCATTACTAAAGCGTATGCAATATGTTCTGAAAAATCAAGGTAAGGAGATAACTGCTGAACAAACTCGATGCCAAAATCAAAAATCTGGAGATAGGAAAAATAAATCTTCCGAGATTCGCTCAAAGGAAGGAAAAACTCGGAATCACGCTGGTAAGTGAAACCTGCTTTTAAGTTAAACGGCAGATTAAAGAATTGTTTAGCTACCGTTAAGTGAAATGCAATTGTTCCTATGTTCGGCGAGTTTGATGAAATATCGCCGTAGCCGGCTCCCAGCGAAATCGACGGTTTTGGAGAATACTGAGCGAAAGAAAAATTAGCTCCGATAAATAAAATTAAAAATAAAATTTTGTATTTTTTCATGTTATCAAAATAATATATTATTCCATTTTTACAATGAGGAGAAGTTATGAAAAACAAACTCTATTTTTATCGTGCCGAAGTAGTAAGCGTTTATGACGGAGATACTTGCCGCGTAAATATAGATTTAGGATTTAATACCGAATTGAAAAACGAAAAAATTAGACTTAGCGGAATTAATGCGCCTGAGTTGAAAGGAAGAGAGCGGGAAAAAGGGCTGAAATCAAGGGATTATTTAAGAGCATTAATTCTCGGAAAACAGATTTATTTGGAAACCGAAAAGGATAGAAAAGGGAAATACGGAAGGTATATCGGCACTATCTGGATGAAGAATGACGCGGGAGTGTATGAAAATATTAATGAAAAATTAGTTGAAAACGGTTTTGCGATTCACAAGAAATATTAGTGGTGTTTATTTTATCAGTATGAGATTTTATTATATTAATATTGATTAAAATTAAAAAATAGAAGGAGTAATAATGGAAAATATTCTGGAGCAAGCTAAACTAATATTGGTTGAATACGGACTAAAAATAGTCGGAGCTCTCGTAATAGTTATCGTGGGAGTTTGGGTTTCCAAACGGTTCAAGAAAATTTCAATTAGGATACTCGGAAAAACCAAGATTGACCCTACAATCATAAATTACATAGCAAATATTATTTATACAACCTTTATTGTATTTGTTGTAATCTTTTCTTTGCAGAATCTCGGTGTGGATACAACTTCCTTTATGGCTGTGTTGGGAGCTGCCGGTTTGGCAATAGGTTTGGCTCTTAAGGATTCCCTCTCTAACTTTGCAGCGGGAGTTTTGTTATTGATTTTCCGTTACTTCAAAACGGGTGATTTTATTGAAGCGGGCGGAACATCAGGCGTTGTTGATGAAATCAGTATTTTTTACACAAAACTGAAATCCATTGATAACAAGGTAATTTATGTTCCTAACTCTTCTCTTCTTTCCGGTAACTTGGTAAATTACTCTGCCGAGGATAAACGCCGTGTTGACTTAGTATTCGGAATTGGTTATGACGATGATATTGATAAAGCAAAACAAGTAATTTGGGATGAAATAAATAAAAACGGAAAGATATTAAAAGAGCCGCAGCCTGTAGTTGCTTTGATAGAACTTGCCGACAGCAGCGTAAATTTTAATGTTCGTCCTTGGTGCAAAACAAGCGACTATTGGGCTGTTTATTCCGAATTAACAGAAGCTTTGAAAAAACGATTTGATGCCGAAGGAATTAATATTCCTTATCCTCAAACAGATGTTCATCTGCATCAGGTTCAGGCTTGATAATTAGTTTATTGATAGGAAGTTATTTGTTTTTTGCCGGTTCGGCTGTTTGGGCAAAGTACTCCTCCCCTAAACTTTTCCGAATTCTCAAACCGGCTCCTTTATTCCTTCTTATTCTCTTTTCGGTAGTTACATCTCAATCTTATTTATTAATAGTTGCTTTGGCATTTTCTTTGTTCGGAGATATTTTTTTGCTGAATAAAGAGAAATTTTTTGTCCAAGGGTTAATTTCTTTTTTAATTGCTCATCTTTTTTATCTATCCCTTTTTATCAAAAGTGAATCAAACCCTAATCCGATTATCGGAGTAATAATGACAATTATCGCAGTATTTTATTTTGGTTATCTTAAAAAATATCTTGGTAAATATCTTTATCCGGTCTTTTTATATTTAACCGTAATTTTGCTGATGGTGATTTTTGCCGCCGGTATTAATAATGGAAATAGAGTAATTATAAGTACCGGAGCAATTTTGTTTTTTATCTCTGATGGAATATTGGCTTTTAATAAGTTTATTAAACAGTTCAATCTTGCAGATTTTTTAGTCCTTTCCACCTACTATACGGCACAATTATTATTGGTTTGGGGACTTAGCTGAAACTAAGTAAATTAGTTAAGAGTAAGTTTCAATTTCAATAATATCCCTATCTCATTAATTAATGTGATATTCCTAATCAAAGAAGGATATTTTCGTTATTACTAAGCATTTTATTCCGAAGTAATCTCTCAATTTGAGATAAATGCAAAAGAGTGCTTTGCTCCTGTCGCAAAAAATATATAGTTTGTTTTTTTTAAGGAAACTTATGACATTTCTAAATTATTTCGGATATCACTGCTATTATCAATTGTGATTGGATTAATAAACTTGAAATTAATATGCGAATGTTCAATTATCAGGTATAAACATTTGGAGAAGCAATATCTTTTCGTTATCTTAGCAAAAACAATAAAGGTTGATTAATTTCTCTATTTATATGTTAGTAATTTTTTACAACTTGGGGCTGGCGTTATTCAATGAAAGATGAAATTTTATTACAATCATTAATAAATTCTCAACAAGGTCTAATATTATTTTCACTTGACCGTGAATATCGCTATACTGTTTTTTCCAAGTCGCATAAAGATACAATGAAACTCATTTGGGGCGTTGAAATAAGTGTCGGAATGAATATGCTTGATGCTATTTTAGATGAGGAAGATAGACAAAAAGCCAAGAAGAATTTCGATCGTGCTCTTGCCGGAGAATCATTTACGCTTGTTGAGGAATATGGTGATGCCGCAAACAGAGCATATTGGGAGAATAGATACGCACCTATTTTGAATGAAGAAAACAATATCGAGGGAGTTTCCGTATTTGTTTTTGATGTTTCTGAAAGCATTAATTCCACTAATTTAATTAGAGAAAAAGAAGCTTTATACAGAACCATATTATATAGTATCGGCGATGCCGTTATCACAACAGATGTTAACGGTAACGTACAATATGTAAATCCGGTTGCCGAAAAATTAACAGGCTGGGCAGAATCGGAAGCATTCGGGAAGCCGATTGACGAAGTATTTAATATAATTAGCGAAGAAACAAGAAAACCGATAGAGACCCCGATAAGAAAAGTATTAACGGAGGGTTTGGTTGTCGCGCTGGCAAATCATACGTTATTAATATCAAAGGACGGGCGAGAAATTCCGATTGCCGATAGCGGAGCTCCCATAAAAGATGATAAAGGAAATATTA
>CAZMZM010000002.1:50977-84658 GCA_964570865.1 uncultured Melioribacter sp. | reverse complement strand
AAATTCCGATTGCCGATAGCGGAGCTCCCATAAAAGATGATAAAGGAAATATTATCGGCGTTGTTCTTGTTTTCAGGGATCAAACGGAAGAGAGAGAGAAACAGAAAAAATTAGAAACGGTTCTTAATAGAACTTCCGCCGTACTTCAGACTTTACCCGATATAATTTTTGAATTTGATTTCGTTGGAAACATTACTAATATATTCGGGAATGTGAAAGATTCGTTTTACGAAAATACCGATGAGTTTATTGGCAAGTCTGTTCGCGATGTTATGTCTTCGGAAATATCCCGTAAAGTTATGGATTATATCGCTAATGTTAAGGCGGCTCCCGAACTGGAAACATTTGAATACTCCATCAAGATGGATAATAGAGCTGAATATTACGAAGCAAGAATTGTTTTGGAAGGAGAAGAAAATTTTCTTGTACTAATCCGCCGGATTACAGAGATAAAAGAAGCGGAAATTAAAAGCCGAGAAAATTTACGTAATTACAGACTGTTAACTGAGCTTTCTCCCAATGCGGTAGCAGTACATAGTAAAGGGAAAGTTGTTTATGTTAATGATGCCGCCGTAAAGATATTCGGAGCAAAGTCAAAAGAAGATTTATTGGGGAAACCGGTATTAAATTTTGTTCATCCTGATTATGCGGAGTTTATAAAAAAACGTATTATTGATATCTTAAATAAGGGAAAAGTTTTTCCTCCGGTAGAAGAAAAACTTATTAGATTAGACGGCAAGGAAATTTGTACAATTACTGCGTCCGCACCTATCTTTTTTGAAGGAGTTTTTTCCATTTTAGTAGTGATTACGGATATTACCAAAAAGAAAGAGATTGAAAAAAAGTTAAAAGAAAGTTACGAATATAAAAGAATCTTATTCGAACATTCAAGTTTGCCTTTAGTTGTGATTGATCCCGAAACAAATAAATTTATTGATTGTAATGAGGCGGCTGTTAAAATTTATGGTTATAAAGATAAAGCCGAAGTTTTGACAAAAGGAGTTCTGGATGTTTCGGCGCCTTTTCAATATGACGGGAGTCTTTCAAAAGATTTAACAATCAAAATGAATAAGACTGCACTTGATAGAGGTAATGTTACTTTTGAATGGAAACACGAGCGTCCGGATGGTGAGCAATGGGACGCCCAAGTTAACCTAATGAAGTTTCAATACCAAGGGAAAGAATTGCTACAGTTCTCCTTGCAGGATATTACCGAACAAAAAGCGGCTAAACTTGCTCTATTGAATAGCGAAAACAGATTTAGAATATTAACCGAATCAACAACTGCCGCTATTTTTGTGTTCGATAAATCTAAATTTTTATTTGTAAATAAATCTACCGAAAGAATTACCGGTTATACTTCAAAAGAATTATTGCAGATGAACTTTTGGGATGTTGTTCATCCCGATTACAGAGAGATAGTGGCACAACGAGGGCGGCAAAGAGTAAAAGGAGAAAATATTGTATCCCACTACGAGTTTAAAATTGTAAATAAATCAGGTAAAACTATATGGCTTGATTTTACTGCAAGAAAAATTATATGGAATAATGCAAATGCGGCGTTAGGTTCGGCGGTTGATATCACTACGAGAAAACAAATTGAAGAACCGCTGAAGAAAAGCGAAGAGAGATACAAAATAATTTCAAACCTTACGAATGATTACGTTTTTCAGTCTGAAATTGATGAAGCCGGAAATAATAAAACTATTTGGACGAGTAATGCCTTTAAAAAAATCACAGGCTACACTTTTGATGAGTTCAGTAAAATAGGGGGATGGATTTCCCTTGTTCACCCGGATGACAGAGAGATAGAAAAAGAAACGTACCGAAAAATTTTGGATAATAAAATCGGTAAAGAGGAAATTAGAATTAGAAGAAAAGACGGGAATGTTATTTGGATACAAAGCATAGGGTTCCCAATTTGGGATAAAGAAAAAAAGAGAGTTGTTGGTATTATCGGAGCAGTAACGGATATTTCAGAGAGAAAGAAATTTATTGTGAAGTTAAAAGAAGCCAGAAAAAAAGCCGAAATTTCCGAACAGATGAAATCGGAGTTTTTAGCTCAAATGTCTCATGAAATCAGAAGTCCGCTAAATGTAATTCTAAATTTTGTCAGTTTATTGAGAGATGAGTTTATTAAAGATGCCAATGAAGATGTTGCCTTTGCATTTTCAGCGATTGATTCCGCAAGCCGAAGGATAATTCGAACGATTGACTTGATATTAAACACAATTGATGTAAATTCCGGTGCTTATGAAACTACAACGCATAAAGTTAAACCTGTTGAATTGTTGGGAAATATTCTCTCGGAATATAAAATGGCAGCAGAAGCAAAAAAAATATTTTTGATTTTTAACGCTGAAGTAACTACTGAAGAGGTAATTATTGATGATTTTGCTTTTATTCAAATTTTTGTAAATCTGATAGATAACGCAATAAAATATACAAAAGAAGGTTTTGTGAAAGTTACGGCTGCAAATAATTCTTCCGGAGATTTAGTGGTTACCGTCGAAGATACCGGTATCGGGATTTCCTCTGACTTTTTGCCGAAACTGTTCTCCAGGTTTACTCAGGAACAACAAGGATACAAACGAGCATTTGACGGTAACGGTTTGGGAATGGCATTGGTTAAGAATTATGTTGATATTATCGGAGGAGAAATATTTGTAGAGAGTGAAAAAGATAAGGGAACAATTTTTACGGTAATAATTCCCACGCATTAATAATCTTTTCTATTTAGTGATAGTTTATTCCTATAATAAAAAAACGGATTGCGGCGTAAAAATAGTAAGGTAATTTGATTTTAAAATATTAATACTTTCGGCAATCCCAAATTACGAATCGATCCCTTTTCTGGAAAGTACGCCTTTTGTGTAGTAGTGTTTTACTTCTTTTATTTCACTTACCAGATCGGCAATCTCAATGATTTTATCGGGGCAATATCTTCCGGTTAGAATTACTTCAACATTTTCAGGTTTTTGTCTTAAGAACTCTATAATTTCTTCGGTTGAAAAAAGCTTAAAGTAAATCGAGACACAAACTTCATCCAAAATTACCAAGTCAAATTTGCCCGAAAGCATAGCTTCAGTTGCTTCAATTAAGCCTTCTCCGGTTTTGTTAATTTCATCTCGGGTCGGATTTTCTTTGCGGAAGATAAAATCGTCATTCCCATATTGTTTTAAGGTAATGAATTCGGATAATTTTGCCAGACTTTTAACTTCGCTATAGGGATAAACTTTCATGAATTGCACAAAAAATGTTTTTAGTCCGGCTCCGGCGGCACGAACCGCAGAACCGATAGCCGCCGATGATTTACCTTTTCCGTTGCCCGTGTAAACTTGTATGTATCCTTTTTCATTCACAGAATAAAACTTAAATCTTGAACTCTATTATTCTCAATTTCATTGAATAGTCTTTTTCTCTTTTCCGTTGCTCGGTAAATCATCATTTGATCAACCTTTGAATAGACCTCCCAGAAATCAATTTCCTCAATTGTTCTAAAACATTTTAAGCAAACTTTCATGTTCGGATCTACGGTACATTTATTTTCGTTACATTCTTTGTCTTTAAAAAGCATCTATTCTTTCATTATTAATAAATTCAAAAATAACAATCTAATTAAAAAACAGCATAAGTGTTGTTAGCTTTATCACAATTATCTTCAGTTGGATTATCGGATTATTATCATATTTCTTTATTATTATTATTCAGTTCGCTCTAAAAAGGGAGTAAACGGTAAAAGCGATAACTAAAGGTTTGTTTTTCGTTTCTTTCCACATGTTTAAACCTCGGTTATTGAAAAAGAACCATTTTGTACCGGACTTATTATTAGCATTGAAAAATATTTTTGATTTTCCGATAATAAATCATATAATAGAAGAAAGAGAAATATTATTATGGATGAGCTGATAATTCACGCATTAGGAGCTTCGAGAGAAATTGTTGAAAAACTTTACAAGGAATCTCCTGTCGTTTTTGCTGTCTCAACATTGGATGATATTTATACTCCTCTTTATGTCTCTTCTAACATACATTCTGTTTTACAACTTGATGAGAAAACGGAAATTGGTAAAGAAAAATCTTTATACGACCTCGTTTTTGTTGATGACCGCAGCCTCTATTCTCAAGGTATCAAAAAATTTGTTGATGATAATAATATTACAAACTACGTGTTCCCTTATTACAGAATTACTGATTCAAGAAACAGATTGATTTGGGTTTCGGATGAAAAAACTAAAATTTATGATAAAACCGGAAATTTACTTGCAGTAAAAACAAAACTGCAAAATGTAAACGACAAAATAAAATTTGAAAAATCAAACGCAATTATCGAAGAAATTACTCAAGCTATTATCAAGATAAATAAATTCACCGATCTATTTCATTTTGTAGAAAAAATATTCAACGAAGTAATTGATGTCGATAACTATTATATAGCGAGAATTGAGAACGATGAATATCTGAATTTTATTCTCTTTTTCGATCAGCATGATAAATCTCCGGGTAAACGAAAATTCAAAAAGGGAATAACAGAATATTTAATTAAAAAAGGTGAAAGCCTGTTATTCACAGGTGATGATATTACCGAACTAAATAAGAGAGGGGAAATCGATATTATCGGTTCAGTTCCGGAATATTGGGCAGGTTTTCCGATAAAAATAAAGAATAAAATTATTGGTGTTCTTGCCGTACAAAGATATGATAATTATCCTTTTTCCGATAGTGAAATTGAACTTATGAGTGTTTTTGCCGGTGAACTTAGTTATGCAACAACTTTTATTCAGCAGAGGAAGGAATTATTTAGAGGAAAAGAAGCGCTTAAAAAAAGCAATAAAATTTTTGATACTTTATACCGGATTTCAAATGTGGCGGGAAATACAAATAATGATATTAATAAGGTCTTTGAAACTGTAATTGCCGAACTTAGAAATGTTTTCCCTGAATCTTTATGGATTAGAATTAAACTGCCTGATATTGAGTTCAATACCGAAAACTTTATTAATACTAAAAGAATTTATTCTGTAAAAATTAACACTCCCGATAGAACAAATTGCTTTATTGAAATCGGACAAGCTGAAAATATTGAAGTGAAATTTATGTTTGATGAATCCGATTATAAATTGTTAAACGAAACTGTTGATAGAATAGAGGATTATTTCTATCGCAAAAATGCCGTTAAAGTTCTTGAGGAAAGTGAACTGAAATTTCGTTCAATTATCCATTTTGCCAGTGATGCAATTATTATTATTGATGAAAAGGGGATTGTTGCTGATAGTAATCAATCCGTGGAAAATACTTTTGGGTTTGAGAGGAAAGAGATAAAAGGGAAAAACATAGAAATATTAATTCCATCCGAGGAGAACAGAAAATCGATTTTTGAAATTTTTAATGAACAGATGAATAATAAAAGTTCTTCTCAAGTAGAACTTCTTTGTAAGAAAAAAGATAACACTATTTTCCCGGCTGAATTAAGTTTTGGTTCGTGGGTAGTTGGAATGAAGAGGAGTTACGCTTTATTTATTCGTGATATTTCAGAAAAAATTCGCGTCGAAAATCAACTTGCATTATCTCGAAAGATGGAAGCTATTGGCGAACTTGCGGCAGGGATTGCACATGAAATAAACACACCGATGCAGTTTATCAGTGATAATACTAATTTCATAAAAGAAAGTTTTGAGAGTTTTTCCGAATATTTGACGGAATTAAACCTAAAATTGCTGGAAGATAACAAAATTACTATTGAGGAATTAAAAGAATTCACCAAGCAAAAGGAAGAAGCACTTGACATGAATTTTTTAATGGAGGAAATTCCGGAAGCAATCGGGCAAACAATTGAGGGAATTGAACGAGTTACTAAAATTGTGAAGACAATGAAAGAATTTTCTCATCCAAGTTCAAAAGAAAAAGTATTAACTGATTTAAATAAGAATATTAATGATACGGTTATCATCACAAAAAACGAATGGAAATATGTGGCGGATGTTGAGTTGAACCTCGATGATAACTTGCCTCTTGTAAAATGTTTGCCCGATGAAATAAATCAAGTACTATTGAATATTACTGTAAATGCTGCACAAGCAATAGAAGAAAAAGTAGGAAAAAATCCGGAAACTAAAGGAAAAATTGTTTACTCAACTTTTGTGGAAGATAATTTTGTTGTTATCATAATTGAGGATTCAGGGATTGGGATTCCAAAGGAGAATCTTCAAAAAATATTTGGTCCTTTTTTTACAACCAAGGAAGTAGGGCGGGGTACCGGACAAGGTTTGGCAATTGCGATGGATATTATTGTTAATAAACATGGCGGAGTACTTGATGTGGAATCCGAGCCGAATAAGGGAAGTAAATTTATTATCAAATTACCAATTGAGGAAAGAGGGTGAAATGCTGAAAATTTTATTTGTAGATAGTGAAATTAATGTGTTAAACGGTATTAAAAGAATTTTACACAAAAATCGTAATATCTGGGAGATGTTTTTTGCCGTTAGCGTTAAGGAAGCTAACCAAAAAATGAAAAAACATTCGATAGATGTTGTTGTCTCGGAATTTAAAATAACCGCTGAAGATGGCAAACCATTTCTAATGAAAGTAAAATCCGATTTACCTTTGGCTATCAGGATTGTTTATTCTGATGAGATTAGTAAAGACAAATTATATGATGCTCTTTTTTACGCACATTATTTTTTGCAGAAGCCATTTAAGCCTAAAGAACTGAAAGAAAGAATTGAAAGCGGGATTAAAATAAAATCCGGGATAACAGATAATATCGCTCTTCAGAAAATAGTTTCTTCCGTAACAAAATTACCGAGTCTGCCAAAGATATTTTTTGAAATAAATGAAGTGATTAAAAAAGATGATTTTTCTCTGAAACAGGTTTCCGACCTAATAGAGAAAGATGTTGCAATGTCGGCAAGAGTAATACAAATTGTAAATTCCGGCTTTTTTGGAATTAATAAAGAGATAACCTCCATTTTTGAAGCATTAAAACTGATTGGTATTGAAACGGTTCGGTCACTTGTACTTACGGTAAACGTGTTCGAAGTTTTTAGAGGAAACAGGTTACTGGAAAAATATTTGTCACAGATAATGAACCACAGTTTTCTGGTTGCACATGGAGCAAAAAAATATATTGAACATTTTACTGATGAAACAAATTTATCTGAGTTTGCCTTTATCGCGGGATTATTTCATGATATAGGAAAACTGATTTTCTTTTCATCGGAAGAATTAAGGAAAAAATTATTGGAAAATTTTCAACTTATTAAAAGTAACCGACTGGAAGAGGAAACTGAAATTTTTGGCGTAACTCATCCTGAACTTGGGGCTTATTTGCTGAGCCTTTGGGGAATGGGAAACGATATTGTTGAGGCTGTTGCTTATTCCCATAATCCCGACAAAATAGATAGTAAAAAAAATCCTTTAGTATTGGCTGTTTATCTTTCAAACATTGCAACATGTATTTTGGAATTAGGGATAGAAAATGGTTATAAAAAAGGGTACGGCAAAGAGTTATTTCAACTAATAAATCTTATTAAAGAGTAAAAGGGAATACAATGGAAAATGTTAGAAAACCAAAAGTTTTACTTGTTGATGATGAGATTAATGTACTAAAAGCATACAAAAGAAATCTCAGAATAGATTATGATGTATATCTCGGAGAAGGTGCCGAACAAGGATTAAATATTATTAAAAAACATGGACCCTTTCCTGTTGTAGTTTCCGATTTCAAGATGCCGGGCATGAACGGAATAACATTTCTTAAGCAAGTTAGGGAGATAAATCCGGACACTGTAAGAATAATTTTAACAGGATTTGCAGATTTAAATATAACTATGGATGCAATTAATGAAGGTTACATCTTCAGATTCTTAACAAAACCATGTCCCGTAGGTAGGTTGAAATCCAGTCTTGACGAAGGTATAAGGCAATACCGTTTGGTTACGTCTGAAAGGGAACTGTTGAATAAAACGTTAAAAGGAAGTATAAAATCTTTAGTTGATATTTTGTCGGTTGTTAATCCGCTGGTTTTTAATTATTCGTCACGAATTAGAAAACTTGCAGTTAATATTGCCAAAAGATTGAAATGTAAAAATTTGTGGGAAGTAGAAATTTCCGCTTTGGTTTCAACAATCGGACTTGTGAGTGTACCGACTGAGATAACGGAAAAAGCTTTATTTGGTTTGGAAATGACAAAAGAAGAAAGGGAGATGTTTTATTCGCATCCCAAGGTTGGCGCCAATCTTCTGAAAAACATTCCGCGGCTTGAAGTAGTGGCGGAGAGCGTTTATTATCAGTATGTAGATTTTGGTGTACCGGCACACGAATATAAAAAAACAGGTGAAGAGATTCCATTGCCTGCAAGAATATTAAAAGTTTTGAACGACTATTTCATGCTCTCTGCTACCGAGTATGATCAGCAATTGGTAATCAGAAATATGAAAAAAAAATCCCTTAAGTACGATTCAAAAGTTTTCGGGGCATTAGTTGCCGAGTTGGCAGGATTTGAAGCGGATAAAGTTGCCGTACTTAAGAATATTTCCGAGTTGAAAGAAGGAGATGTACTCGCAGATGATTTGAAAGATATAAATAGTTTTTTGCTTTTGCCGAAAGGCTCCGAGTTAAACTCCGCTTCAATGAGTAAATTAATAAACTACAATAAATTGACCAAGTTGGTGGAACCGATTGCGGTAATTGAAGGTTAACATTTTTCCAATAAAGCAAGGTATTACGAGGCTATTTATTTTTATAAATAGCCTTTATTTTTTAATTAGTAGAATTCATACTACTTTTATTATTTTCAATTCTGTTAAAATTATTTTTATAAAAAGGAGAAATATTTATGCTGAAAAAAGGATTTTTGTTTCTGTTGGTTACTTCAATATTTTTAAGTTTCGGATGCAACAGTAAAAATGTTAATCAAAATGAGAAAGTAAATAATATGAAATCGATGGTGTCAAAATTTAAACCGGTAAATATTAAGTATGATAAATCAAATCTAAGTGCCGATGAGCAGATTGTTGTTAATAATCTCTTTGAAGCATCAAAAATAATTGACGAGATTTATTTTCGCCAGGTCTATTCTAAAAATCCTGAAATTAAATTGGAATTGAGTAAACGTACAGACGAATTAGGTAAACTTACATACGATTATTTTAACATTATGTTTGGTCCTTTTGACAGATTGAATCACGATAAACCGTTTTACGGGGATAGCAAAAAACCGCTGGGTGCTAACTTTTATCCTGAAGATATGACGAAGAAGGAGTTTATTGAATGGATTAGCAAGCATCCGTTTGACGAAGAGAGTTTTACTTCCGAAGTTACAGTTGTACGAAAAAAAGGGGGCAACTTGGTTGCAATTCCTTATTCGGAAGAGTATGCGTTTTATCTAAAAAAAGCGGCTCGTTTGCTTAATGAAGCGGCTGCACATAGCAATAATAAATCATTGAAAAAATATTTGATTTCCAGAGCTAAAGCATTTATAAGCAATGATTATTACCAAAGCGATTTGGACTGGATGGATTTGAAAGATAACAAAATAGAGGTTGTGATTGGACCGTTTGAAGTATATGAAGACGAGCTTTTTAATTACAAGGCATCGTTCGAAAGTTTTTTGACTGTGGTTGATCCGGTTGCGAGCGAGAAAGTTAAAAAATTCGGTTCATACTTAAACGAACTGGAAAGAAATTTACCGATTCCTGAAAAATATAAAAACTTTGAACGTGGAAACAGCTCTCCGATTGTAGTTTCAAACGAAGTTTTTTGTGCCGGAGATGCCAAAGCCGGAGTTCAGACTTTAGCGTTTAACCTTCCTAATGATGAAAGGGTGCGGAAAGCAAAAGGCTCGAAAAAAGTTTTGCTCAAAAATATTCACGAAGCCAAATTTAAAAGTCTTCTTATTCCAATATCCAAAATTGTTCTGACTGAAGAAGAACAGAAGTATGTTACTTTTGATGGTTTTTTTACGCACACTTTAATGCATGAAATGTCGCACGGAATCGGACCCGGATTTATTACGGTTAACGGGAGGAAAACCGAAGTGAAAAAGGAACTTCAAGAAACTTACTCTTCTTTGGAGGAATGTAAAGCCGATTTGCTTGGGATGTATAATAATATTTTTATGATTAAAAAAGGAATATTGCCCGCAGAATTTGAAAAGGAACTTTGGACTACATTTCTTGCATCGATTTTCAGAAGCGTACGGTTTGGAATTAACGAAGCGCATGGAGCAGGCAATGCAATTATCTATAATTATCTGTTGGGAAAACATGCTTACAATTTTGACGAAAAAACAAATAAAGTTTCGATTGATTATTCCAAGATTTATGATGCCGTAAAAGAATTGGCAAATAAAATATTAGTAATTCAGGCAACCGGCAATTATGGTGAAGCTAAAAGGTTGATAAATGATTATGCTGTTTTGTCCCCTTCGTTAAAGGCTGAGATAGCTTTGCTTAAAAATTTACCGGTTGATATTAAACCTGTTTTTGAGATTTCACAAGGGAAATAAGAATTATTTTTTTTAATAAAAGTTGCGGACGTACTTATTTCGTCCGCAACAATATTATTAAAAAGGTAACTTAGAAATTAAACCACTCTTTTGCTAATGCCTTATTATTCATTCCGCTTTTATGTCGGAACTCATTTATTGAGGGCAAATAATCATACTCAGGCAGATACGTTTCGTAGTTTTTATTTATTTCTTCTATTGCATCTAAAATAAAATTTAGTTCATCGTTTGTCATAGTCGGATGCAAAGAAACGCGCACCCAGCCCGGTTTGTGAGATAAGTCGCCATGATTTATTTCTTTTGCAATGTCGTGAGATCGTGTCGGGTCGATGTGTAAAAGGTAATGCCCGTAAGTGCCAGCGCATGAACAGCCTCCGCGAGTTTGAATTCCGTACTTATCGCTGAGAAGTTTTACAAAAAGATTGTAGTGAACGTTTTCGGAATAAAATGAAAGTACCGGTAATCTGTTCTTAGCCTGTGGGGCAAGCAGATGAAGTCCTTCAATCTTTTCGAGGCGAGGGATAGCAATTTCAAGCAATTCATGTTCTCTGCCAAGAATAAATTCGGGGCACATCTCTTCCTTTAGTTTAATGGATAATGCACCTTTTATAGCTTCAAGAAATCCGGGTGTGCCGCCGTCTTCACGAATTTCAATATTGTCGGAGTATTTGTGTTCGCCCCAAGGATTAGTCCATTCCACTGTCCCTCCGCCGGGATGATCGGGAACTTTTCGCTTGTAGAGAGATTTGTCGAAAATAAGTATTCCGGATGATCCGGGACCTCCTAAAAATTTGTGAGGCGAAAAAAAGATGGCATCTAATTTTTCATCCTTATCTGCCGGATGCAAATTGATCGGCACATACGGAGCGGCCATCGCAAAATCCACAAAACAAAGTCCCCCGTGCTTATGCATGATTTTTGCCATCTCATAAATCGGAGGTTGTATTCCGGTAACATTTGATGCCGCTGTAAACGAACCGATTTTTAACTTGCGATTTTTATATGTATTCAGAACTTTTTCAAGATTGTTTAAATCAACTTGACCTGTATTATCAGGCTCAAGAACAATCACTTCGGCAAATGTTTCGAGCCACGAAGTTTGGTTGGAATGGTGTTCCATGTGAGTAATGATTACAAGGGGAATATCTTCTTCGGCAAATTTAATTTGCGGTCGCAGCTGTTCGGGGGCAGTTAATCCCAAAATCCTTTGAAACTTATTAATAGCTGCAGTCATTCCATAACCTGAAAAAATAAGGACATCATCTTTTCTTGCATTGACATGTTGCTTGATAATATTTCGGGCTTGATGATATGCTTCCGTTAGAAGAGTTCCTGTCTCAGAAGTTTCGGTATGAGTGTTTGCCACAAAAGGACCGATTTGAGCTGAAAGTTTTTCTTCGATAGGTTGGTAAAGGCGTCCGCTTGCTACCCAGTCCGCATAAACAATTTTTTGTTTCCCAAAAGGAGAATTAAAAGTTTGATCAATACCAATAATTTTTTCCCTAAATTTTTTAAAATGTTTTTCCAATAAACTCATCAATATCCTCTATTCAATAATAAGTTAAATGTAAATTTCAAATTAAAGAGAAACATCTTTCTAATCAAGGGAAAAGGTTTCGGATAAAAACCAACTGTGCAGCACTTTGTTGTTAATACCAAACATTAATTAGTTTTAGAAAAAAAATTATCGGACTTCAATTGACGTTAAGCGGAAAGGATAATAATATTCAATCGTTTTCGCGATACGAATTAAATGAAGTGTTTAACAGCTACGGAAATCTTTTGATAAGAAAAATAGTATTTCATGTTTCCCGCCAAGTTCAAATAGTGTGTGATGAAGAAGTTGAAGTTAAGCAACTGTATGAACGAACAGTAACAGGAAAGGATTGATTGGTAAAAATAATTTTATTGTCAGCCTTAATATATCGGGCTTGTTGCAGCGGCTACTTTTTTATTATTTCAAGAAAAATATTATTGCTTTAGTATATTTTATTTCCCCAATTTTACAAAAGCTATTTGTCTATCAACAAATTTGAATGAAAATAATAATTGGAAAATATATTTGAATATAATATCTTGCAATTCAGTAAATTTTCGTTGGAGACAAATTCCAAAATTTGCTTCAAAAACAAATGATATTAAATTAATATTTTTTAACAATGGAGAATAAATAAATGGGCGCAGTGGCTAATTTTAAGACAATTCCCGAAATGTTCAGAAAAGTTGTAGTCGATTTCGGTAAAGGAAAAACACGACCCGCATTACGAGTAAAGAGAAGCGGAAAATGGATAGACATAACCTACGATGAAATTTTCGACCATGTTGAATCTTTTGCTTTAGGGCTGGCATCGCTCGGCGTTAAGCGCTATGATAAAGTGGCAATGATTGCCGAAAATCGTCCCGAATGGGTTTTCTCCGATTTGGCAATTTTAGGGCTTGGTGCAATCGATGTTCCGTTGTACCCGATTTCCACTGCGGACACGGTTCAGTTTATTTTAGATAATTCCGAATCTGTGGGTGTTGTTGTCTCTAACAAATTTCATCTGAATAAAGTGTTAAAAGTAATCGACAAGTTGAATCATATTAAGTTCATTGTAGTGATGAACGAAATTGACTTATCCGAATACGATAACGACGAAAGAATTTTTACTTTTTCGCAGATTGAAGAAAAAGGTAAAATATTTAAGAAGGAAAATGAAAGATACTTTGAGGATGCCTCTTCGGTTGTTGATGAAGAAGATTTATGTACACTTATTTATACTTCGGGTACAACGGGTGAGCCTAAAGGTGTAATGCTGACTCATAAAAATATAGTTTCAAATGTTCTGTCGGCACATCAAATTATTCGTGTTGACGAGACGGATGTTTTCCTTTCGTTTTTACCTTTGTGTCACGTCTTTGAAAGGATGGCCGGTTATTATCTGGCGTTTTCATCGGGCGGTACAATCGCTTATGCAGAAGGGATTGAGAAGATTGCCATAAATCTGCTTGAGATTAAGCCGACTGTTATGACAGCTGTTCCTCGCTTGTTTGAGCGAATGTACAGTAAAATAATGCGAAAAATGGAAAAGGAACCTGAGAAGAAGAAGAAAATATTCGATTGGGCAATAAATGTCAGTAAGAAATATCACAGATTAAAACGCGATTCCGAATCGATTCCTTTAACTCTAACATTAAAATATAAAACCGCTTACAAATTAGTGCTTGGTAAGCTTTATGAAATTACCGGCGGACGCCTAAGATTTTTTGTCTCCGGCGGTGCTGCTTTAGCGCGTGATTTAGGCGAATTTTTTGAAGCGGCGGGAATTAAAATTCTGGAAGGCTACGGTTTAACGGAATCTTCTCCCGTGATTACGGTTAACCGTGAGTATGATTATAAGTTCGGTTCGCCCGGCAAACCAATGCCCGGAGTAGAAGTTAAAATAGCCAAAGATGGCGAAATACTTGCTTACGGTCCTAACATTATGAAAGGGTACTATAAAAATAAAAAAGAAACCGAAGCTACTCTGGATTCCGAAGGATGGTTGCATACCGGTGATATTGGTGTATTTGACGCCGAAGGATTTTTGATTATTACCGACAGAAAGAAAAATCTCTTTAAAACAAGCGGCGGAAAATATGTTGCGCCGACACCTATCGAGAATATGTTTTTGGCGAGCAAGTATATTGAGCAGTTTGTATTAATCGGCGATAGAAGAATGTACTTAACCGCTTTAATCGTTCCAGATTTTGAAGCGCTTAGTGAATATGCGGACGCGCACAGAATACCGTACAAAGACGCGAAAGAATTAGTTAAGTTAAAGCAGATTAACGAAATGCTTGAAAAAGATTTTCAAGAGTTCCAACGAAAATTAGCCAACTATGAACGTATCCGTAAATTCACTTTACTTGATACTCCGTTTACCGTCGAAGGCGGAGAACTTACTCCCAAACTTAGTGTAAAGCGTAAAGTTGTTGAACAGCGCTACGGTAACCTCATTGACGAGATGTATAAATAACAAATTATTTTATTTAAAGCCGTATTCACTATTTTGCTGGGTACGGCTTTTTTTTATGGAAAATTATGAAATACGAAGTTTTGATTTTTGATGCCGACAAAACCTTGTTCGATTTTGAAGCAGCGGAAAAATTTGCATTAAAAAGTTCTTTCGAACAGTACAAGATTAAATACAATGAAGATTTTCATCTTTCGGAATTTAAAAAGATTAACAAGAAAATTTGGACGGAGTTTGAACAAAAATTAATTACAGCCGAAGAACTTAAACCCGAAAGGTTCAAACGATATTTTAGTAGGGTGAATATAGATGGGATTTCTCCGCATGAGTTTTCAGATTGCTATCTTAATTTTTTGAGTATGAACAATACATTGTTGCCTGGCGCTAAAACGTTAATCGAAGAGATAAGTACAAATTTTAGATTAGCTCTTTTAACAAACGGAATGACTAAAGTTCAGAAACCGAGGTTTTCTTCTTCGGAAATTTTCAACTATTTTGATGCGATTATTATTTCCGAGGAAGTAGGCATTGCCAAGCCGGACAAAAGGATTTTTGAAATAGTAATGGAGAGATTAAATTTTACCGATAAAATAAAAGCATTGATGATAGGTGATAATCTTTCATCCGATATTGAAGGCGGAAACCTTTTCGGGATGGATACTTGCTGGTTTAATCCCGACAAAAAAGAGAACAACACCGATATAGAACCGACCTACGAAATAAGTAAACTCTACCAATTAAAATCAATTGTATATTAATATACTTTTGAGAGTTAAAGAAAAAATGATAAATTTGTTTTTGGTCTGAAAAAGAATTTCACTATATGATAAAACTTAAAGAAGTTATTCTTGATAAATACAAAGTATTTACTTCGCCTCAAACTGTTAGAATTGAGGATGACGTAACTGCGTTAGTCGGCATGAATGAATCGGGAAAAACCGCTTTTCTTGAAGTGCTTGCTAAAATTAATTTTTTTGACCAAAATTCGTCTTTCCATTTTAATCCTTTATCAGATTTTCCCCGTCATGAGTTAAAAAAATTTGAAGGTAAAATTGATGAACTGGAAGTAGCTATTTGTAAATTTGCAATCAAGGATAAGCTTGCAGGGCTTATCGCAAATGACATTGGTGAAAAAACTTTGCCTGAAAACTTTTTTTACTTTGGAGCAAAATATAACAATTGGCAAGTTTGGAAAGATTTTCCGGTTGATGTTAAAGCATTTTTAAAATTCAACTTGCGCAATGCTGATATAGATGAGTCGGTAAATTCATTTATTGAAAGTGTTAATGATTTTTCCGAAATACCTGAAAAAGTTGAGATTGTAAAAAATCCCGTAATTAGAAAATCATTAATTGACTTATTTAACTACATTTCCGGAAGCGCTTATCCCTGGCCGGATCCGTTAAAAGGTTACATCGCTAAAAAATGGTTTCGTCCTCATCTTCCGTTGTTTTGGTATTTCGATGAATATTATTCACTTCCTTCGAGGATAAATCTTAATAAGCTCGTTGAGAGTGATGATTCAGACGAATCTTTCAGGACCTCCAAAGCATTATTTAAATTGGCTAAGATCGATGTCAATGAATTGCTGCATACGGATAATTTTGAAAAGTTTATCTCAGAACTGGAAAATACTGCTAACTTAATTACGGAAAAAATTTATAGTTACTGGTCAACTAATAAAAATCTGGAACTTGAATTTGAAATTGAAATCGAACATCACAAAAAGAAAGTAGGTAAGTTTTTCAAAAATTCAGAGCACTACGAAGAGCGTTATCTTAATATCAGAATTCGTGATAAGTACAACCGTGTATCGCTTCCTCTTAATAGGCGGAGTAAGGGATTTAACTGGTTTTTTTCATTTATTGTTTGGTTCAGTCAAATTGAAAAGAAAAAAAATGTCGATTATGTATTGCTGTTGGATGAACCCGGGCTTAATCTTCATGCGGTAGCTCAAGCGGATTTACTAAAATTTATTAAAGATTTGGCTGTTGATTATCAGGTAATTTACACTACTCATTCACCTTTTATGTTAAGCAACGAGGATTTGCAAAAAGTAAGAACTATAGCAGATTTCCAGGATGGCTCCGTTATTTCGGAAGTGAAAAATGAAACCGATCCCGAAACTCTTTTCCCGATTCAAGTTGCAATAGGTTACGATATTGCACAAAATCTGTTAGTGAAAAAGAGAAACCTCGTTGTAGAATCAGTGCCGGATTTTATTCTGCTTAACTTATTCAATGATTATTTTAAGGCGCAGAACGAATTGACGTTATCCGATACTATTGCAATAACTCCTTTGGGCGGGTTCTCGAATGTGATTAAGTTCATTACTTTAATGAGCGGGTATAACCTTAATCTTGTTGTCCTTTCGCCTAAGAACAATTTACATTACGACAATAATTTAATTGGCAAAGTAAACTCGCTCGGAGTTGATAAGCTCCTTTCCTATGCTGAATTTATTGGTGATGATGCGGTTGATAATGCTTCGATATTTGATCTGTTTGCCCATGAAGATTTTCTGAAAATTATTACAGAAGTTTCTCCGTCACTGAAAGGTATTCTATTACCTGAAGATATTACTCATCCTTATCTTAAATCTTTTAACTCAACGTTTCCAACTCCTGTTACGGAAATAGGTTTAGCTTCATACGTCTCGAGAAAAGGAATAGAAAGACATTTACCGGAAACTTTTGAAAATTTTCGACAACTGTTTGAAAAGGTGAATTTTCTTTTTGGGATAAAGAGTTAAAATATTACTAATAGAAACTTACATCAAAATCTTTAAACCTTTTCCCTTTGTAGTTAAACTTAGCGCTGAAAAACTTATCTTCTTTTAACCAGGGAATAAATATTCTGTCACCGTCCCACAAGTTTAATTCGAGTAATTTATCATCATCAATCCATGATAGTTCACCTTCGGGAGAATCTATTAATTCACCGGAAAACTTTGTTATCACAAATAAAAAAACGTACCAATCGTCAACGCCATCAAAAAGCGGAAAAGTAATAAGCCCTTTTAGCGTAAGGGCTTCAGCAATCAAACCTGTTTCCTCCTTTATTTCACGTATGGCGCATTCTTCGGGAGTTTCACTCGGTTCAAACTTGCCGCCAATACCGTTCCACTTTCCTTCGTGGTAGTCGTTTTCCTTTTTGTTACGGAATAACATCAATGTTTTACCATTGTCTTTTATGTAGCACAAGGTTGCAAGTTTCATTTTACCACGAAATGGTTTTTTCTTTCATTAGGTAGTTTTGTATATAGTCTGAAACTCCGGACTCTAATGAGTAGAGTTTTTGAGTGTAGCCGGCATCGATAATTTTATCTATGTCAGCTTCAGTAAAGTACTGATATTTAGTTTTAAGATAGTCCGGCATATCAATAAATTCAATGTTTGGTTCTAAGCCCATTGCATTAAAAACGGTTGAAACCAAGTCCTTCCATGTTCTCGCTTTACCCGTCCCGACATTAAAAATTCCGTTAGCTGAAACATTATCCATAAAAAACAGAGTCATGTTAACAGCATCTTTTACATAGATAAAATCTCTCATCTGTTCACCATCGGCATAAGTATCGTTGTACGACTTAAAGAGTTTAACTTTTCCGGTTTCTTTGATTTGTTCGAAAGCCTTATGAACAACACTTCTCATATCATCTTTATGATATTCGTTAGGACCGTAAACGTTAAAATACTTTACTCCGGCAACCTTTGACAACAGGTTTTCTTTTTTTAACCATAAATCAAACAGATGTTTGGTGTAACCATACATGTTTAACGGTCGTAATTCCTCGATTCTGTTTTCGTTATCCATGTAGCCGTTTTCACCGTCTCCGTAAGTTGCTGCTGAAGAAGCATAAATAAATCTTGCTCCTCGCGGCAGTGCATATTTTACAAGGTTAATGGAATACTTGTAATTGTTGTACATAAGAAATTGCGAGTCTTTTTCCGTAGTGGATGAACAAGCTCCAAGATGGAAAATAGTATCAACTTCGAATGGGAATCTGTCATCAACAAGTAGATTGTGGAAATCATCACGATCAAAGTAATCTTCAAAATCAAGTCCGACAAGATTCTTCCATTTTTCATTTTTTGTTAAATGATCAACAATAATAATATCTTTTTTCCCTAAAAGGTTTAGTTGATGAACTAAAACGCTGCCGATGAATCCTGCTCCGCCGGTAACTATAATCATATTAATCTCCCGATTTTATTTTCATTTAAAATTTAATATTTTTATAAATTAATGTATTATAAATTAAAAAGAAAATCACATGCTAAATAAATTAAAATCTATTTTAAATGAGAAAATACTTGTGCTTGACGGAGCAATGGGCACAATGATTCAACAATATCAATTGGAAGAAAAAGATTATCGCGGGGAACTTTTCGCCAATCATCCCGTACAGTTAAAAGGGAATAATGATCTGTTGTGTTTAACACAGCCGGAAATTATCGGGGCTATTCATCGTAAATATTTGGAAGCGGGAGCTGATATTCTTGAGACAAATACATTTAACGGAACATCAATTTCTCAAGCGGATTACCGCTTGGAGAATTATGTGTATGACATTAACCGCAGGGCTGCCGAGATTGCCAAAGAAGCGGCAAAAGAGTTTACGGAATCAAATCCGGAAAAACCAAGGTTTGTTGCAGGCTCAATGGGCCCTACAAACAAAACTCTCTCTATGTCTCCCAACATATCGGACCCCGGCTACCGTGAGTATAATTATGATGATTTTGTTAAGTCTTATAAAGAGCAGGCAAGAGGACTAATAGACGGAGGAGCTGATATTCTATTGGTTGAAACTATTTTCGACACTCTGAATGCAAAGGCTGCGTTGTTTGCAATTGAGGAATTATCCGCAGAGCTTAAAAGCAACATTCCAATAATGATCTCCGGAACTATTGTTGACCAAAGCGGAAGAACCCTTTCCGGACAAACTAATGAAGCCTTCTGGATTTCTGTTTCTCATGTTAAAAATTTATTGAGCGTCGGACTTAATTGTGCTTTTGGTCCAAAGCAGATGCGTCCGTTTATTTCAGAGCTTTCGGAAATTGCTGATGTTTATGTCAGCCTTTATCCTAATGCCGGATTGCCGAACGAGTTTGGTGAGTATGATGAAACTCCTATGACAATGGTTGAAGTACTTGATGCATATGCGAATGAAGGATTTATAAACATACTTGGCGGATGCTGCGGTACAACACCTGACCATATTAAAGTATTTGCAGATCATGCTAAAAATGTTAAGCCGCGCAAAATCCCTAAACCAACTAAAACCCTTAGACTTGCGGGATTAGAACCGCTTATATTTCGCCAAGACATGAACTTTGTTAACATCGGGGAACGGACGAACGTAGCCGGTTCAAGAAAATTTGCAAGACTAATCCGTGAAGATAAATACGACGAAGCCCTTTCGGTTGCGCTGCAACAGGTTGACGGTGGTGCTCAAGTGCTTGATGTTAACATGGATGACGCAATGATTGACGCGCCTGTAGCCATAACAAAATTTCTTAATCTTCTCGCCTCCGAACCTAACATCGCTAAACTTCCGATAATGATTGATTCATCCGATTGGGAAGTAATTGAAGCCGGACTGAAATGTCTGCAAGGCAAAGGTATTGTTAATTCAATTAGCTTAAAAGAAGGTGAAGAAGTTTTTATTAACCACGCTAAACTTGTTCACAGATACGGAGCTGCAGCCATTGTAATGTTGTTTGATGAAGACGGTCAGGCGGATACTTTTGAAAGAAAGATTGAAATTGCCGAAAGAGCATATAAGATATTAACCGAGAAAGTCGGTTTTCCTCCGGAAGATATAATTTTGGATCCAAACGTTTTTGCGATTGGTACAGGTATTGACCAACATAATAATTATGCTGTGGATTTTATTCGTGCCGTAAAATGGATTAAGGAAAATCTTCCCTATGCCCGTACTTCAGGCGGAATTAGCAATGTTTCATTCTCGTTCAGAGGAAATAATTTTGTCCGTGAAGCAATTCATGCAGTATTCCTTTATCACGCTATTAAAGCCGGTTTGGACATGGGGATTGTTAATCCGGGACAATTAATTGTTTATGAAGAGATTGAACCTCAACTGCTGGAATTAGTTGAGGACTTAGTGTTAAACAGAAGAAATGATGCAACTGAGCGGCTTATTGAGTATGCCGAAAAAGTAAAGCAAACCGGAGAAGTAAAAAAGAAAAAAATCGAATGGCGCGGTTGGACTGTCGATAAAAGGCTTGAGCACGCTTTGATAAACGGAATAGTTGAATTTATTGAAGAGGATATAGAGGAAGCCAGGCAAAAAGCAAATGAATCCTTAGACGTAATCGAAGGACCTTTAATGAAAGGAATGAATAAGGTTGGAGATTTGTTCGGCTCGGGAAAAATGTTTTTACCGCAAGTGGTTAAAAGCGCAAGAGTAATGAAGAAAGCTGTTTCGTATCTCATACCTTATATTGAGGCTGAAAAGAAAGCCGCCGGGAACACACAGAAAGTCGGAACTGTTTTACTTGCTACCGTTAAGGGAGATGTTCACGACATTGGTAAAAATATTGTCGGTGTTGTTTTGGCCTGTAATAACTATGATGTAATAGATTTAGGAGTTATGGTACCTGCCGAAACGATTTTATCTACTGCAGTTGAAAAGGATGTAGATATGATTGGGCTTAGCGGATTAATTACACCTTCCTTAAATGAGATGGTTCATATTGCCAAAGAGATGGAACGAATGAAAATTGATTTGCCTTTGCTTATTGGCGGAGCTACAACTTCTACAACTCATACTGCAGTTAAGATTGCCCCTAATTACAGCGGAGTAACCGTTCACGTCCTCGATGCATCAAGGAGCGTGGGAGTTGTAACCGAATTGCTGAAAGATAAGGATAAAATAAAATCGGAGGTTGAAGAACAATACGATAAAATTCGAAAAGCTCACAGTTCCAAATTAGAAAAGAAAAATTTAATTTCATTGGCTGAAGCAAGAAAGAATAAATATTTAATTGATTTTGGCGTTAATCTTCCTGCTGTCCCTAAGTTTCTCGGGATTAAAATATTTAAGAACTATTCGATTAAAGAAATCAGAGAGTTCATCGATTGGACTCCGTTTTTCCATGCATGGGAGTTGAAAGGTAAGTTTCCGTCTATTTTTAAGAATGAAAAATTCGGTAAGGAAGCTAAAAAATTATATAACGATGCTCTAAATATGCTGGATGAGATAGAGAAACATTATTTGTTGAATGCTAATGGCGTAGTTGGAATTTTCCCGGCTAACTCCGATATGGACGACATAGTAATTTATAAAAATGAGAAAAGGAAAAAACCGCTGACGGTTCTGCACACTTTAAGACAACAGAAAAAATCTAACAAACCGAATAATAATATTGCTCTGGCTGATTTTATTGCTCCAAAAGATTCAGGTATCAAAGATTACATTGGTATGTTTGCAGTTACGACAGGAATTGGAATTGAATCGTTAATCGAAAAGTTTGAATCCAATCATGACGATTACAGCGCCATATTGGTAAAGAGTTTAGCCGACAGACTTGCCGAAGCTTTTACCGAATTGATGCATCTAAAAGTTAGAACTGAAATTTGGGGTTATGCCGAAGATGAGAATTTAACTTATCAGGAATTGATTGAAGAGAAGTATGTTGGTATCAGGCCCGCGCCGGGTTATCCTTCGCAACCTGATCATACGGAAAAAAGAATTATTTTTGATTTGTTAAATGTTGAGAAAGAAACCGGAATCACACTAACGGAATCAATGGCGATGCTTCCTACTGCATCTGTAAGCGGGTTATATTTTGCAAATCCGCAAGCCAAGTATTTTGGTGTCGGTAAAATTCTCCAAGATCAACTTGAAGACTACGCATTGCGGAAGAAGATGAAATTAGAAGAAGCAACAGATTGGTTAAAGCCGAATTTGACAGAATAATTTTTTAATTTAATAGAGGTAGATTTATGTTAAAACAGATAGTCGTTTTATTTGCACTATTGTTATTTTTTGTAGGATGTGGTAATAAAAATAATAATCAGGAAACCAAACCCAAAAGTGTTAACGGACTTGTGAAATACATGCCGGCTGATTCAAGCTATTCCATTGGCTTTCCCGAATCATGGGAAGTGAAAAAAGGAAGACAGTCTTTCCAGCTAATGGCTTTAAGTCCGGTAAAAGATTCAACGGATATGTTTAGGGAGGATGTGATTATCTTTAGGGAGAAGTATCCGAAAGGAGTTACCGATATTGACGGATATTTAAATTATTCGCTCAAGAAAATTCCGACACTGCTTAAAAATTTTAAGGAAGGGAATTCCGGTAAAACAAAGATTAACGGAAACGATTCGAGATGGTTTGAATATACGTTTATCATGAATGGCAAACGCGTTCAGAAATGTCTTGCATATATATTTGAAAAAGATAAATACGGTTATGTAGTACTCTCTTCTGCTGTGGATTCAACCTACGAAGCATACAATCCTGTATTCAAAAAGATAAGTAAAACATTTAATTTTACAAATAAACAATAGATTTTATAATATTATAAAATTTTGTATCTATCAATAAATTTATTATTTTTGCTTTTGGTTAGTTAAAAATTCAGGTAACTTTTGATTGAAATTATTAATATAATATTAAAAAACAGTCTCATTGTCGAAGAGGGGACTGTTTTGTATCAATGCCCGGTAGTGCCCTCCACCGGGCATCTTATTTTTAAATTGTCCAATACAGAAAAAGGTGAATTATGGATGTTGTAGAAAAAAAGAGAGAGCAAAAAGTAACTTTGCCGGAGAAGTTAGAATTCGGCAGAATATTCACACCTCATATGTTCGAGATGGACTACGACGCTGGGCAAGGCGGTTGGCTGGAACCTAAGATTACGGAATTTAGGGATTTGGTTATTCACCCTGCCGCAATGGTACTGCATTATGGCTTGGAAATCTTTGAAGGATTAAAAGCCTACAAACAAGTAAATGGAAAAATATCTCTTTTCAGACCTGAAAAGAATTTTCAACGTTTTAATCATTCAGCAAGACGGTTAAGCATGCCGGAAGTTGATATCGACTTAGTATTAGATTATCTTAAAAAACTTATTAAGATTGATGAAGAGTGGATCCCTACCCGTCCGGGTTATTCACTTTACATCCGACCACTTATGATTGGTACGGAACCCGTTTTGGGTGTTCGTCCGGGCAGTAAATTTAAGATGTTGATAATACTTAGTCCTGTTGGTCCTTACTATCCTGAAGGATTTCATCCTGTCCCTATTTTAGCTACCGATAGGTATGTGCGCGCCGTACGCAAAGGTGTTGGCGAATGCAAAACAGGCGGTAATTATGCAGCTTCACTGCTTGCCCAAAAGGAAGCAAGGGCGGAAGGATATTCGCAAGTACTTTGGCTTGATGCAATAGAGCAAAAGTATTTGGAAGAAGTAGGAACCATGAACTTGTTTGTACAGTTTGATGATGAAGTTGCAACGGCGCCGTTGACCGGTTCGATTTTACCCGGAATAACACGTGATGCTGTAATTACAATCCTGAAGGATTGGGGTTACAATGTGCAAGAACGCAGAGTGGCAATAGATGAATTGTTCAAAGCCAAGGAAGATGGCAGACTTCTTGAAGTTTTCGGAACGGGAACTGCGGCAGTAATTTCTTCCGTGAGCAAATTAAAATTCCATGATGAAATTATGCACTTGGCTGAGCATGGCGCCGGTGACCTTGCAACAAGATTATATGACGAACTAACCGGAATGCAGTACGGAAAAATTGACGACCGATACGGCTGGATAGTTCATGTGGATTAACTTTTTGCTTTAGATAGTTAGATTAAAGGCGTCTCAAAAGGGACGCCTTTTTTTATTTATGTTGAATCTAAATTCAAAAATATATGTTTGAGTTAATTCCTATAATTATATGTAAGATAAATTATTTAGTAAAATCGGGAGTAGTAAAATTATTACGGTAAATACTATTCCTTTATTTTTTTATCTTATCGTAATACTGATTATTTATCAATCCTTTCGGAACAATCCCAATTGACTTGCGTCATAATTATCAGAAAATCAAAATTTAAGGATTGATTGATGAAAAAAATATTGATAGCAGCATTGGGATTGATAATTGTTTTCCCTATTTATGCTCAAAAAAAATTAACATTGAAGGAATCGATTTCAATCGCTTTACGCCAAAATACTACTCTTAGAAAGAGTGAAAACAACATCCGTTCGAGCAAGGCAAGTGTTAAATCCTCATTTGGCGGATTTCTTCCGAGTTTAAGTGCTTCAGGTTCATGGAGTTGGAACAAGGTTAAGGATTTAGGAGGGGAGCAAATCGATTATTTCGGTACTATTGTTCAAACTCCGTCAAGCGAGCAGGATAATCGCAGTTACTCCTTTTCCGTTGGAGGCGGTTGGACATTGTTTGACGGATTAGCCAACATTTCTAATTTTGCAAAAAGTAAAAACCAATTGCAGGCGGCGCGTTTTAACTTAGTTAAACTAAAACAGGATATTGTATTGCAGACTCAAACTTTATTTTATAATGTTGTGAAAGCAAAGTATGTTGTTGCTGTTCGAAAAGATAATTTGGAATACAATAAAAAGTTTTTGGAGCAAATTGAAGAACGTTATAAATTGGGTGCCGCACAGATTGCAGATGTTTACGGGCAAAAAGTTCAGACCGGCAATGCCGAGCTAAACCTAATAAGGGCTAAAAACGATTTGGACAATGCACGTACTCAGTTGCTGGATTACCTTTCTCTAAATGTATTGGATGATTACGAAGTTGTAAGTCCCGATACTGACTCATTGGTTGCTGATATTGCAAGTGATAATTCATTTGATTTAGAGCAGTTGGTTGATGATGCGCTTGCTGTACGCCCTGATTATATTGCGCAACAATTTAATTTGAAGGCTGCAGAAAATCAAGTTGCTTCTGCTAAATCCGGATTTTTCCCTACACTTAGCGGGCGTTACAGTTTCTCCAGTTCGGCTGCACAGGTTAATAATCTATTTAACCGTGATGTATATTCTGCAGGGCTTACTCTTTCTATCCCAATTTTTTCCAAGTTCTCAACTTCTGCTCAAATAGAGTATGCAAAAGTTGGAGAGCTGAATGCAATTGAAGAAACCAATGCATTTAAACGTAAAATTAAGATGGAAATTAAGCAAGCTTACACAGATCTTACGGCTGCAAAAAAGGGGTTGGAAGTTAGCAAAAAAACTGTGAAAGCGGCAGAAGAGAACAGAAAAATAAATCATCAAAAATATGAACTCGGTTCGGCTACAATTGTGGAAGTTCTAAAATCTGATACAGATTATCAGGATGCACTCAGAGCATTGATTGATGCAAAATATGCGTTCCTAATTCAGAAGGCAAGATTGCTTAACAGTTTAGGCAAGTTAGATTATAAAGTTTATGAAAAAACCGTTGGGAGTAACTAATGTCAACATCAAAAAAGAATTCAAAGAAGAAAATAATTATTTTCAGCGCCTTGGGTATTTTATTGGCAGCAGTAATAGTAGTAGCTTTGTTAAATAGCAACAAGGAAAAAATTGTTAAAGTTACTACTGAAAAAGCACAGAAAAGAACAATTACTCAAATTGTAACTGCGACAGGTTCGATTGATCCAATTGATAAAGTAGTAATTACGCCTGAAGTAACCGGCGAAATTGTTGAGCTTCCTGTTAAGGAAGGCGACCGTGTTACAAAAGGTCAGTTGCTTGTCAGAATTAAACCTAATATTTATATAGCTCAGAGAAATCGCGCTAAGGCAAGTCTGCAGTCTGCCGAAGCTAACTTAAAAGTACGGAAAGCAAATCTTGACAGGGCTAAATCGGAATTTGACAGAATCAAAAAACTTCATGAAAAAGGATTGGCGAGCCAACAGGATTTTGATGCGGCAAAGGCTAACTATCTTTCTAACGAAGGTCAGTATCTTTCGCAAGTGGCGATGGTTAAGCAAGCTGAGGAATCTTTAGCCGAGCAGGAAGAAGACTTGGCAAAAACAACATTGTTTGCTCCGTTGGACGGCGTAATAAGCCAGCTTAATGTTGAACTCGGAGAAAGAGTTTTAGGAAGTGGTTTCAGCCAGGGGACAAATATGATGACGGTTTCCAATTTAGAAAATATGGAAGCGGTTGTTGACGTTGATGAAAATGATGTAATCAATTTGGCAAAAGGGGATACTGCAATTATTAAGATTGACGCTTTTGGCGATGAGGAGTTTGTAGGGTTAGTTTATCAAATCGGAAACAGCGCAAAGACAACCGGCGTTGGTTCTCAAGACCAGGTTGTTAATTTTGAAGTTAAGATTAACTTACTCGGCAAAAATAGTAAGATTAAACCCGGTATGTCTTGCGATGCGGATATTCAAACGGAAACGCATCATGATGTGATTGCAATTCCTATTCAAAGTTTAACAGCGCGCATTGATAAAAAAGATTTTAAGAAGGGAAAGAAAAACTTTAGAAAAATGAAATCTAAAAAAGAGGGAAAAATTAAAAAGAACAAACCTCAGGAAGTCGTTTTTGTATTAGACGGAAACCAAGCAAAAATGGTTAAAGTTAAATCCGGAATTAGCGACGAAGATTATATTGAAATTACAAAGGGATTAAATGGTGGGGAGACAATTATTACCGGTCCTTACAAAGCTATTTCAAGAGAACTTGAAGATGGAACAAAAGTGATTGTTGAGAAAAAGGACAGAAAATATTCCGGTAATAAAAACTAGAGTAAGTGGATAAAATGAATAATATTATTTCAATTGAACATATAGCAAAAATTTATCAGGTTGGACTTGAAGAAGTTCACGCTTTGGCTGACGTATCACTGGAGATTAACCGGAATGACTATGTCGCAATTATGGGTCCCTCCGGTTCAGGTAAATCGACATTAATGAATATCATCGGCTGTCTCGATACTCCTTCCAAAGGGATTTACATGTTCGAAAACGAAAATGTAAGTCAGATGAATGATAACCAGTTAGCCGAAATCCGAAACCGTAAAATTGGTTTTGTATTTCAGACGTTTAATTTGCTGCCCCGTTCTACGGCGCTTCATAATGTTGAACTTCCTCTTATTTATGCGGGGCTTCCTAAATCGGTACGTATGGAACGTGCTTACGATGCACTCGAGAAGGTAGGGCTGGCTGACAGAGTTGATCATAAACCCAACGAGCTGAGCGGCGGACAAAGGCAGCGTGTAGCAATTGCGCGTGCATTAGTTACGCAGCCCTCCATTATACTTGCCGACGAACCAACCGGTAATCTTGACACCAAGACCGGAAACGATATTATGGCTTTGTTTGAAGAATTACGTGATAACGGTAACACAATAATTCTCGTTACTCACGAAGAGGATATTGCCAAACATGCTCAACGGATAATTCGCTTACGAGACGGACTTGTGGAGAAAAATGAAATTGTCGAAGATAGAAAACAGGTAAGAGTCAATGGCTAAGAAAATTCATTCTGTTTTATTTGAGATAAAAGAAGGTCTGCTGATTTCTCTTAAGGCAATCGCTGCAAACAAAGGACGTTCTGTACTGACAACGCTTGGAATAGTTATCGGCATTTGGGCTGTTGTTACTATGTCAACTGCGCTTAAAGGGATTGATACAGCTTTTCAGAACGGTGTTTCATCCCTTGGCTCTGATAATCTTTACATAGATAAATGGTCGTGGTTTAACAACAATACACCTTGGTGGGAATTAAGAAACAGAAAAAATCTGCGAATGGAAGATTTTAAAAAATATAAAGAATTAGCTAAACTTCCGGTAGCCTCTGCACCCAGTACGTTTACGCGTAAAACGGTTAAGTACCGTGATAACGTTGTCGAAAGTATGTTTATTACTGCCACGACGGCGGAATATATAAAAACAACAAATTTGTCATTTACCGAAGGGAGGTTTTTTAATGCGACTGAAAGTAAGAGTGGACGAAACGTAATTGTACTCGGATATTCAATCGCCGACCAGCTCTTCCCGTTCGGAGGCGCTGTCGGTAACTATCTTGATGTCGGCGGACGTAAAATGAAAGTTGTAGGCGTACTCGAAAAACAGGGAAGTTGGGTGATGGGAGATTTTAACCCTGACAATCAAGCCTACCTTCCGATTGAGTTTTTGTTCAAGAACTTTGCGAGTAGAAGGAAAAGTATTACAATAAACGTGCGCGCCCCCAATTCTCAAATGGTTGAAGCTGTAAAGGAAGAAGCCATCGGGATAATGAGAAGAGTGCGCGGATTAACTTACAGTGAGAAAAACGACTTTTCAATAAATCAACAGGCAGGCTTGTTAACGCAAATAAACAAGACAGTAAGTGTAATACAAATAGGCGGATTTTTTATTACAGGTCTTTCGTTGTTTGTCGGAGCAATTGGAATAATGAACATCATGTTTGTTTCCGTTAAAGAGAGAACAAGAGAAATAGGAATCCGGAAAGCAATAGGCGCTAAGAAGCGGACAATATTGGGGCAGTTTATTTCTGAGGCTTCAATAATATGTTTATTCGGAGGATTTATAGGACTGATTTTTGCAATAATAACGGGAATGATAATTAATCAGTGGCTGCCTACGTCCATTCAGGTTGACACGGTTATCCTTGCAATACTGATTTCATTGGCGACGGGCATTATCTCCGGATTCGCGCCTGCTTATCAAGCATCAAAACTTGACCCTGTTGACGCATTAAGGTATGAATAAAGGAATAAGATGGAAATTTTAAAAGTTGCATGGGATTCTGTAAGAACCAATAAATTAAGGTCTTTCCTCACAATTCTTGGAATTGTAGTCGGTATTTTTTCTATAATTTCGATCAGTACAATAATTACAATTTTGCAGGACAGTATCGAAAAAGGCGTTTCAAGTCTCGGACAAAATACATTTCAGATTCAAAAATATCCTGCTACCGTCAATGTGGGGCATCGTAACAGAGGTAAGTTCAGAAACAGAAAAGACATTACCTATGATGATTTCAAAAGGCTGAGAGAAAAATTAACCGATGCGAAAGAAATTGCCGTTGAAAGATGGCAATTCGGAAGAGTAGTAAAATTTAACGGCGAGGAAACAAATCCGAATGTTTCATTTTGCGGAGGCTCAGCCGGAACGTTTGTAAATAACAACTGGAATATTGCGATTGGTCGGGCGTTTAATGATAGAGATGTTCAGCGTGCCGCAAAAGTAATTGTGCTCGGTGCTGATATAAAAAATAAACTCTTTAAAGCATTTAATCCGATTGGAATGTATGTAAAAGTGGATGGGCACAAACTCCGTGTAATCGGTGTATTGGAGAAACGGGGTGCATCGTTCGGAAGAAGTCAGGATAACTTTGTGATTGCGCCGATAACCACTTTTATGACTTACTACGGAAAACGAAAAAGAAGTATGAACATAACGGTGATGGCTTACAATGAAGAAGATTACGAAAATCTGATTGAAAAAGCTCGCGGAGTAATGCGGACAATTAGAAAAGTGCCTGCCGGCGAACCTGATGATTTCGGAATATTTTCAAACAAATCAATGATGGCTCAGATTGATAATATTACGCAGGGTGCTCGAATAGGTTCAATTGCCATTGCGTTAATTGCTCTTCTTGCCGCGGGAATCGGAATTATGAATATTATGTTGGTTTCGGTTACGGAGCGTACAAAGGAAATAGGAATCAGAAAAGCTGTCGGTGCAAAAAAATCAAATATTCTCGTCCAGTTTTTGTCTGAGGCAATTCTACTCTCCCTGTCAGGAGGATTAATCGGAATATTATTAGGTGTGATTGCCGGAAATGTTGTCGGCTCCATGATGAATGCCACTGCTGTTTTCCCGCTTGGCTGGACGCTTATCGGTATCTTACTCTGTGTGGTTGTCGGTGTAGGCTTTGGAACTTATCCCGCTTATAAAGCTTCAAATCTTGACCCAATCGAGGCTTTAAGATGGGAATAAAACAACAAGTAATAATTGATAATTGATAATGGACAATTGAGAATTAACGGCTATAAATTTTTTGGAGTCGAAATAGGTTTTATTTTTTAATTCTATATAGAATTAAATTTTCATTTCTATTGTTTCTGATAAAAATTGTCAATAGTTTAATAATCAAAATTAAGGATAATATGGATGAACAAGAAATTTATACTATGACTGAAAAGGAAATTAAAATGTGGGCGGCAATTACTCACATTGCAGCATTCGCTTTTTTTGTTATTCCATTCGGAAATATTTTAGGACCCCTTTCAATTTGGATTATCAAAAAAAATCACTCTGATTTTATCGATTTTCACGGTAAGGAGGCTATTAACTTTCAGATTTCCGTTACCATTTACACTATTATCGCTTCGGTACTGATTATTTTCCTGATTGGTATTCCAATGTTGCTTCTTGTGCTGTTTGCCGCGTTTATCTTTCCTGTTATCGCTGCCGTGCGCGCTGTTGACGGGGAATATTTTTATTATCCGATAACAATCGAATTTATTAAATAAACTTTTTTTGAGGAGACTATGAGAAAAATTTTAACTGTTATTCTCTTTCTTACTATTACTTTGTCCGCACAATCTTATAAGAAAATTTCAATTAATTTAACTTCGGTAGAACAAGCAAAGGAGCTGGCTGCTCTCGGCATTGTTGACGGACATCCTGTTTTTAATAAGGATAAAACTTCGATAGAAGTATTTGTCAGTAGCTCACAAATAAAACTTCTGAATGAAAACGGTTTTTCGTACAATATTATTATTTCCGATTGGAAAAAATATTATGAGGCATTACCAAAGATGTCGGAGAGTGAGAAAGAGGCGGCTCTTTCCAAATCGTACATGAAGTATGGAGTAAAGGGTTTTGATTATGGCTCGATGGGCGGGTTTTTAACTGCAGATGAAGTTTATGCAAAACTTGACGAGATGCACGCAAATTACCCTAATCTTATCACTGCTAAAGATACACTCGGTGTTACGTTTCTCGGTAATCCGATGTACTACGTTAAAATTTCCGATAATCCCGATGTTGACGAAGATGAGCCGGAAGTATTTTATAATTCCCTTATTCACGCCCGCGAACCTGAAGCAATGATGCAGATGATTTACTTTATGTATTACCTGCTGGAAAATTACGGTACGGACCCTGAAGTTACATATCTCGTAAATAATCGTCAGTTGTACTTTTTGCCTGTTTTTAATGTTGACGGATACAAGTACAATCAGCAGACAGACCCGAACGGAGGCGGTATGTGGAGAAAGAACCGCCGTACAAACAACAACGGAACTTATGGCGTGGACTTAAACCGTAATTGGGGTTATGAGTGGGGTTATGACGATAACGGCTCCAGCGGCTCCCCTTCGAGTGAAACCTATCGCGGCACAGCTCCTTTTTCGGAACCGGCTACCCAAGCTGTTCGTCAGTTTTGCGATGCTCATCATTTTGTGCTTGCCATGAACTTCCATACATACAGCGATTTGGTAATTCTCCCTTGGGGATATATTCCGGAAGAAACTCCCGATTCGCTTTTATTCAGAGAATATGCTTCCGAAATGACTCAGTACAACGGATATACATGGGGAATTTCCAGCGATATTATTTACGCTGTTAACGGAGCTTCCGATGATTGGATGTATGGTGAACAAATTGAAAAGAACAAAATTATTTCGATGACTACCGAAGTAGGTACAAGCGCTGACGGATTTTGGCCTCCGCAAAGCAGGATACTTCCTCTTGCCGAAGAAAATGTTTTTCCCAATCTCTATCTTGCTTGGGCAGCGGGAGGATTTGTCAGTATCGCAGATATCGGTTTTAGCTCGGAATTTGTAAATCCGGGAGAGACGACTAAAATAGGATTCAATATTCGCAATAAAGGTCTTGGAGCGGCAACCGGAGTGTCGGTTTCTGTTACTCCGCTATCCGGTTTTGTTACTGTTTCCGGACGAGCTGTTTCCATTGATACGCTTGCCGCCAGAACAAACTATACGTTACCCGATTCAATGATTATTACCGTATCCCCGGAAGCTCCGGTCGGTGTTAGCCAACAATTGGTAGCGGCGATAAGCATGAGCGGACAAACGGTTTATTTTGATACGCTTTCATTCGTTGTTGGAACTCCGTCTGTTTTGTGGGAAGATACATCGAACGTGATTGAAGATAATTGGACGGTACAGAGTACTTCTTCTCAGAAATGGGATGAAACTACTTCCTCATTCGTAACCCCGCCAAATTCATATACGGATAGTAAAACGGGAGATTATAATGATAACATCACCAATAAAATGACAAGTAAAAATAATATTGATTTGACCGGCTCGCACGGTGCGTTTTTATCATTCTACACTAAGTGGGACATTGAAAACAACTGGGACGCGGGGCGTGTAAGAATTTCCACTAATAACGGGACAAGTTGGAATAATCTGACCGGAACTTACACAAATCCAGGAAGCGGACAGGGAGAACAGATACCTGCCGGAATCCCTGTTTATGATGGCGTTCAATCTCAGTGGGTTCACGAAAAAATTGATTTGTCCGATTACGACGGTATGCAAATTAAACTTCAGTTTATGCTTCAATCCGATGGATATGTAACCGGCGACGGTTGGTATATTGATGACATTAAAATAATGTATTACGATTCGGTGCAAGTTTCGGTAGATGATAATTTTTCACCTTACAAATTTCATCTTGGACAAAATTATCCTAATCCGTTCAATCCGACAACCACAATTAATTACTCGGTTGCGGAAACAGGGCATGTAACACTTTCGGTTTTTAATGCGTTAGGGCAAAAGGTTACAACTCTTGTAAACAAGGAACAAGCAAGGGGAAATTATTCAGTACGGTTTAATGCTGCCGGTCGGGAAGTTGATTTGCCTAGCGGAATTTATTTTTACAAATTGGAATGCGGTAATTTTTCAGCGACTAAAAAGATGCTGCTCCTAAAATAGGTATAAAACAATAATATTTCAAAAAAGCCGCTATTCGTCAAAAAAGTTTGCCGGATAGCGGCTAAGTTATTTTAAAAGAGTTTTATTATAAATTTATGTTTATTCTTTCCCGAATTCGTCAATTGCTTCATAAACCGGAACCATATGCATCAAAGCAGGACCTCTGCTCATCAATACAGCCTGGAAACCGGCTTTAATTATCTCTTCTTTGGTAGCGCCGGCTTCCAATGCATATTTTACATGAAGTGTGATGCACCACTC
>CAZMZM010000002.1:0-50877 GCA_964570865.1 uncultured Melioribacter sp. | reverse complement strand
ATTATTTCGTAAGGGTTAAAAGTTTTTTCATTTACTATTATTACGGGTGATGCCTTAAAATTGTATTCCTTCGCTAATTTTGCAGCAGATGTGTCCGTATCAACAAACCTAACTTCAAAAGGAATTCTATTATCTTTAAGAAATCTGATCATTACATCGCTTTTGCGGCAAAGGGTTGTTCTTAAAATTAAGACTTTATTATTCATTTTTAACTATTAAATTTTGATTTAACTTTTGAGATATTTATATTTCGCCAAATAACGAAATGAGAATATGGAAAATTTAGCATTTATCTTAAAAGCCTTAAGTGATACCAAACGTCTCCGCATAATTAAGATGTTGGAAATTCGTCCCCTCTGTGTTTGTGAAATCAGTTCTGTTTTAGGACTCGCATACTCAACCGTATCAAAGCATTTATCAATCTTGCAAAAAGCCGGGATAATCGAATATCAGAAAAGGGGGAAGTGGTACTACTATCACCGGAAATGTCTCTCCGGTTCGGAATATCTCGAAACTATTCTTCCGCAAATTGAACGGTGGCTTAATGATGACGATGAAGTAAGTAGTGATACAAAAAAAGTAAATAACTCCAGTACGGAAGAGATTTGTACCTTGTAGAAGGTAAAAATAAGCGAGATTAGATGAAGAAAGTGAGAATCTTAATTTTATGCACAGGTAATAGTTGTCGTAGCCAAATGGCGGAAGGATTTTTAAAATCATTCGGGACTGAATTAGAGCTTTTTTCCGCAGGGACAAATCCTTCCGGAAAAGTTAATATTCTTGCGATTAAAGCGATGCAGGAGGTCGGAATAGATATTTCAGACACCAAGCCGAAGAATGTGGATCAATTTCTGAAATTTTCTTTTGATTATGTAATAACTGTCTGCGATAACGCAAAGGAAACATGCCCCGTATTTCTCGGTAAAGTTAAGCATCGTCTTCATATCGGATTTGAAGACCCTGCCGAGGCAAAAGGAACCGAGGAAGAGAGATTGTCCGTCTTCAGAAAAATTCGTGATGAAATAAGAAGCGAGTTTGAAAGATTTTACCTGGATCAAATAAGCAAAACAAGATAACTCCGGAAGAAGTGATAATTATAAAACTTCCATAACTTATAATTTAACGGAAATCAGATTCTATCCACAATATTTGTGCTAATAATATGATTACAAGAGTAATCAAAATAGGTAATTTACGTGGAATTAGAATATCAATTTGCTCGGAACATTCAAAAATCGATCTCAGATGAAATTCGATTTACAATTTAAACGACACAAAGCCTTTAATTACAGCAAAAGATTCAGGCTGCTCGGCTTTCCCTTTTTGAAGAAAAAGATAATCGGCATCAACTCCGGCGCTTAAATGGTCGGAGATATTATATTTTAGCTCCGCAATTATTTTCCCGTTGCCGAGATATTCCGGACTGACATCGGTTGAAACATCGAGATGTTCAAGTTTAGTAAGCAGAGTGTTTTCAATAAAGCTATCGGAAACAACAGGAGCAACAATTTGCAATCCACCGCCAACTCCTCCGCTTAGTGTAAATCCGTTCAAAGTGAAAATATCGTAAAGTAAAAATAAATTCAGTTCGGCGCGAACCCAAGGAACAGTATAATTATTGTCGTAAAGCGTATCTAAACCGGTTTGAAAAGGAGGCAATATAATATTTTCCAGATTTCCGTATCTCACATTATATTCTTTATAAGTTAAGTTTGCATCTATACCGTAAGTAAATTTTTGTTTCTTTAATCTTAGTTGAAGTCCGAAGTTAACAGGGTTTGCCACTTCATCACGAGTAAGAAAAGATAAAGTACCGTCAGAGAGATTAAAGTTTTGATCAACCGAAGGGATTGTATAATTATCTACTCCCGCAGTTGCGCTAATCGAAAAACTCTGTGCAAATAAAATATTCGACGCAAATAAAAATAGAAAGAAAATCGTTATGCTTTTCATTTTAAAATTTCCTTATTTTGTGAATAATTAATAAAATATCATTATGAAAAATAACAAATTATCTTCAAAACTGAATTACCATTACAAAGAGTTCGATAAATCGAGTATATCACCCGACCCGCTTGAAATGCTTCATCATCACACTGATTCACGCGATATTGAATTGATGGGATTCATCTCTTCGATCTTTGCTTTTGGGAGCGTAAAACAGATATTGAAAATATTGTATGAAATTGAAAAAATTATGGAGTACAGACCTTACGAATTTATATGTAACTATAATGCAGAAAAAGGGAAAACAATTTTTCATAATATCAAATACAGGTTTTATTCAAATGATGATGTTGTTAATCTATTTGAAATTCTGGCTAAAGGAATTAGAGAATATAATACGTTGGAAAATCTTTTTCTCATCGGATTTAACAGTGGCGAAAAGAATGTGAAAAACGGAATCAACAATTTTTCGGAATGGTTTATCGGCGAATGTAGAAAATCGGGTTGTTTGACAAACGGAATTAAGTTTATGTTTCCGCGCCCTGAAAAGGGGAGTGCGGCAAAGCGAATGAACTTATTTCTAAGATGGATGGTGAGGAAAGACGAGCTTGATTTCGGTTTATGGACCGGAATCGAAAAATCGCAGTTAGTAATTCCGGTTGACACTCATATTGCTCGGATTTCAAAAGCACTGGGATTAACATCCTTGAAAAATGTATCTTGGAAAATGGCGGAAGAGATAACTGAAAACTTAAAACAATTCGACAACGAAGATCCGGTAAAATTCGATTTTGCTCTATGTCATATCGGTATGCGTAAAATGGAATTTTAGAAAAGAAAAGCGAATGCACCAATAAAATCAGTACATTCGCTTAACAATAAATTATGTTACGTTTATTCTACTTCATCAAAATCATTTTTCTCGATGAAGCAAAATTATCGGTTTTCAATTGGTAAAAATAGATTCCGGATGATAGATGCGAAGCGTCAAACCGAACCGTGTGATTTCCTCCCGACTTTAATCCGTTTACGAGTGTGGCAACTTTGCGTCCCAATATATCGAATACGCTAATATTAACGTTTGTTAATTCTCCGTTTGCAACGGAAGGAATGGAATATTGAATTGTAGTTGTCGGGTTAAACGGATTGGGGTAATTCTGAAATAATTCAAACCGATTAACAATTTCACCGCTATTGTCATTTACACCGTTTGGATTTAATCCGGTATGACCGAAAAGTCCGAGTGAAGTTCCTACAAGCAAATCATCGTAATAAAGAACGTTTATTCTTGTCCCAACCGGATAAGAATAACCAAGTTGCCAGCTTGTACTTGTGTTGAGATCGTAGTAGTAGATCTCGTTATCTACCGCAACGTAAAGTGTGTCAATACCGAGAGTAACTGCAGTAGCTTCGGTATTTCCGAATGGAAAGTAGTTTGTCGTATATGGTGTCCACAACGATGTACCGGTTAAATCTTTGTAGTAAACCGTTGGATGATTATTCCCCGCATCAGTTCCAGCCGTAAAAATTGTATCGCCCGTCACGCTTAAGTCAATATCAAGCAGCGAGGCTACAATAACAGAGCCTGTGCTTGTATTTGAAGGAAGCATATCTTCCGTAGGTATCCAAGTAGTGCCGTTCTTAACTACTCTGTAAATACTGTATCCCTGCGGTGCTGCTAATTCGTATTTTACGCTAACATAAGCTACAGTGTCGCTTCCTTCAATATTAAACACTATATCTGTTACGTCAACGTCTTCGCCGATACTTGAGGCTTCAATCAAGATTTGTTCCCAAGAGTTACCCGCATCTTCCGAGACAAAAAGTCCACCCTTTCTCAACGAGTCCTGTATTTCATAACCTGCCATAACAATGTTAGTGTTCCACTTACATTCTTCAATCGCATTCGCCATTATTCCTATGGAGGGGAAATAGTAAGGTGCATTTTCGGGAGTAAATATCCTTGTCCAGTTAGCTCCGTTATCTGTGGATTTATATATTCTAACATTCCCGGTGTAAACAACATTTGTGTTCAAGTGTCCCATCTCAATTGAGAAGTAAGGCGAGCCGTCTCCCAAAGGAAATAAAGCATTTGTCCAAGTTGGAGAAGTCAAGTAATTATCCACGCGTCTAATACCGGACTTAGTTGCAACCCAAGCTTTATTTTTAGATTGTGTCATACTTAAATCATTTACTTGTACGGCTTCAATTCCGTCGTCAATTTCAAAAATATGATAACCTTGATCGGTCGAAGCTCCTATTCCTTGATCGGTTGTCATATAAACAATCTGGTCGTTTATCGGGTCAGTTAAAACAGCTCCGTCATTGGGATGCGTTTCAAAACCGCTTGTCCCGAATAGATGCCAATCGGGTAAAGCGCCGTTATTGTCGTTAAAAATATCTGAACAATAAACTGTGTATGAAGAAGCGTTTCCGGCAAAGTCAATATTATTGGCGGTTATGCCACTTGTTATGATAAAACTTGAAGTCCACGAAGCTCCGTGATCTGTAGAATAGGCATAATATTTATCCTGACCGGCATGACCGATAAAGTAAAAAGCGCCATCCGGAGCAATATTGAATGCAGTCCATTCAACTGAAGTTGAAAGAGTAGCAGGAGAAATATCTGAAATTGTAGTTGAGCCTGAAATTGCAGTATAAGCGGAATTGAAACGAAGAAGAACCGGATTAGTATTTTTGCTAAACACGTACAGATAATTGGTTGTCGGATCAACTGTTATTGTGTTTTGCCACCCGATTGAAGTTGAATTTAATGGAGAAGTCGGATCTTCGGTGAAAACGTCTGAAGCATCTATAGTCCCGAAATGTAAATTCCCCGATTCAGTAAAAAACAAGTAATTATCTTTAATAAATAATCCGTTAACGTTTGCATTAAAGATTACATTTACTACTGATGAAGCCGGATTTGAAACCAGCAATCTTGAACCTGTAACAAATAGTATGCTCCCCGATAAAGGATTTGCAGCGATGTATTGGATGTCGGCTCCGTAGCCGGCATTTGCATCAACACCGGGCATAACAGTAAAAGAACCGAATGTCGGAGAAGATGAATTGGAATAAACATCCGCATAGAAAATTGAATTTGCACTTTCGGTTGCGATAAAAATACGCGTGGTATCGACTGTTTTTGCATAACTTGCTATTGCATTAATTCTTCCGCCAAAAACACTTTCAACGTGCGGAGCGCTGAGTTGAGCGAATAGAGAAACTGATAGGAAAAGAATTGAGAAAATGCTTCTCTGTATTACTTGTGATATCATTTTCATGTTGTCTCCTTTTTGTTAAACCCAATATATATTATGCGTAAGCAAATGTATGTGATACTCATCAATAGAGAGGATAATGTGATTTGAATCAATATTATTATTACAAAATTTGCAATGACGGAAAATTGATAATTATGTCGGGTATTAGCCCAACATAATGAAAAAAACAAAAAGCCCCGGGAAATTTTATTATTTCTCAGAGGCTTTGTGAGTGAAACCGGTAATAAATCAAAATTATTTCATTAGTATCATCTTTTTGGAAACCGAGAAATCACCTGATTTCAACAGATAGAAATATATTCCGGATGATAAATGTGAAGCGTCAAACTGAATTCTGTGTTTTCCTGCCGAGTTTAATCCGTTTACGAGTGTGGCAACTTTGCGTCCAAGTATATCAAATACGCTAATATTAACGTTTGTTAATTCTCCATTTGTAACGGTAGGAATGGAATATTCAATCGTAGTTGTCGGGTTAAACGGATTGGGGTAATTTTGGTATAATTCAAATCGGTTAACAATTCCATCTGTGTTATCATTTACTTTGTTCGGCATCCCAAACTCATAACATCCCATATCCGGAGCGTTGCCGACATATTCGCTACTGTCCAAAATAATAACGGCAATCGTTGTTCCGGATGCGTCATGGATTGTAAGAGAATCAATACCTGTATCAATACAAGGAGAAGAACGCGTAAGATGAAAATCATTGTTTTCAGCATCAACAAATTGAGCATTTACGTTAATATTATTTTCTCCAGTTGCATCGTCAGGGAAAGGAGTATTACAATAGTTAATTTCAGCAGTTCCACCAAAATCAAGAAATATGTTATCGCTATAAGCTCCGTTGTTATTGTAGATAATGGAATTTGTAAAAGAAGCTTCTGAAAAAGCTATTTCTACGGCTCCGCCGTCTCCGCCGGGTGCGGAATTATTAATCATTGTGCAGTTTATAAATTTGACCCTTGTTGAATAGCCTTCTATTAATACGCTGCCACCACTTGAATAAGTTGTAACGTTGCCGACGAAAAGGGAGCGGTAGAGTTCGGTATTGAAACATCCGTAAAGGCAAATTGCTCCGCCCCCGTATAAAACAGAATTATTGATGAAAGTGCATCGCTCTATCTTCATTCCGTTATCGCCGCTTAGCTTTATTGCTCCGCCTTCACCATAGGAATGATTATTAATAAACTTACAATTTGTGATATGTGATTGTGATGTTGTATTAATCCCGTAAATTGCTCCGCCCATTCCGTTATCGTCGCCGTTAGCTTCGTTGTTTGCAAAGAAAGAGTGCTCCAAAATGATGTCTGAGTTCTCAAGCATTATTCCTCCGCCGTGTTGCGAAGGATAAACGCCGCCGGAAGTTTTCCCGTATTTAATACTGCAATAATCCAAACGGCTCACGGTTTGTGTAGAGTTAAATCTCAAACCATGCCACCCTGTAGAAATATCTTCCGGAGAAAAGTAAATAGAATCTGTTTCTGTTCCGACTGCAATCAGTGTTCCATGAATTGTTATTTTAAAATAACCGCTAAAATTAACAAAAACGCCCGGCTCAATAAAAAGTGTATCTCCGGCAGGTACATTAATATCTCCGACTACGGAATAAGGGGAAGCGGAATAATTCCAAGTGCCGGATTGATTTCCGCTAACCTCAGTTTGAGCAAAGATAAATGCAGGTAGAAATAAAACCGAAAGTAGTAATAAAGTTTTCCTCATAGCAATCTCATTATTTTTTTATTGTAAATTTATAATAATATGTTCAATATGCCAAAGATTGAAGTGTAGTTTTTAGAGGAATCCAAAAAATAAAAAAGCGCTTGAAAAACAAGCGCTTAAAAAAATATTGCGGAGAGGGAGGGATTCGAACCCCCGGACAGCTTGCACCGTCAACGGTTTTCAAGACCGCCGCATTCAACCACTCTGCCACCTCTCCAGTATGTAAACAACATTATTTCCCATTTGGGAAGTCGTAAAATTAAAGATTTATTTTCAAATCTCCAATTTTATTTTATATGGTTCCGGAATAAATATTGGGATTTAGATAATTTAATTTTTAAAATAAAAAAGCTCACTTTTCCGTGAGCCTTCGGGTAAAAAATAATTGGGATTATTTTACTAAAGGAAGCGCAAAATCGGGAACGCTATCCTTAAAATCTTTAATCATCGGTTCTTTCAGCAGAAAATCAATCTCTCCTTCCAAAGTTCTGATATCGGCAAGTCCTTCAATTTTTTTACGGACTTTTCCGTTTTTATCGAGAAAAAATGTAGTCGGAATTGCTTGAACCCTGCCAAAAGTCTGAGGAGTCTGAAGTGTTCCCCAAACAATCGGATAATTTATTCCCATCTTTTCGATAAATGGAACGACATCTTCTGCGGTTTTGCCTGCACGTGTAACTCTATCGAGTGAAACACCGATAATTTCCACATCTTTATCTTTGTATTCATTCTTTAACTTAATCAAATCCGGAATTCCTTTACGACAGGGCGGGCACCAGGTTGCCCAAAAATCTATTATTACAACTTTACCGCGATAATCCGAGAGTTTAAGAGTTTTACCGTTCTTAACTTGGTAATGCGGAGGGTAAGGTCCGTGTTCCGGAGTGCCGTCACTATTATTAAGTATGATGAATAATCCGACAATAACAATAAAGGCTGCAGTGTAAACTCTACTGCGTTGTTTTTTATTTAATCCTTTGTAAACTTTTTTCTTTTCTTCCGTTTTTTCTTTTTTCAGTCTGTTTTTTTTCGACATTCTTACTCCTAATTTTTTTCGAGCATTTTATTTAAATCGGATACGAATTTTATTATATCATCGTCGTTAAATCCTTTTTCTTGTGCAGCGGATTCAAGAGTTCCCCAAATAGGTTCACCGCATCTCAAACATCTAATTCCTTGTTCCATTAAATATGTTACCGAGTCCGGAAGCAAATCAACTAAATCTTCAATTTCAATATCTTTAGTTATCTTCTCCATTTACATTCTCCTTAACTTTTTTCTTGGAGGGAATTGCAAATATTAATCCTATTGCACCGCCATAAAGTAGTGATAAATAGGGATTACTTTGTATCATGCAATGACCGTTATTGCATCCGATAAAGTAATAATAAGTATATCCGGCAATCATTCCAAGTAATACTGGTAATATTCGTTTTATTAATAATTGTTTATTCAAAATTGTTCCTTCCTAATTAAAATAATTTTGTTTCACAAAGTAAGATAATCTCCCAAAACAAAATATATCAAAAAGATTAGATTACATGCAGGGTAAAAAGTTTCAGATTAAAAAAAGAAATAATTCCCGATTTTTGACTAAACATTCTTATAAAAGTATCGATAATTATAATAGGTACAATTTTAAGAGGTAATCATGAAAAATATTATCGTTTCCATTTATCCCGACTGTAACGGTCAGTTTCTTGTTGAAGCTAACATGGAAGAAACAAAGATTAAGTTTGTTTCAAAAAGAAGGAATTTACTTACGCTAATGGCAATCACACGTCTTAAAATTATTAAGAATGTTTTGAAAAAAAGATTAAGTTTTTCTTAATATCTCTAACATTTTTTGATGTAAAATTCCATTTGTAGCAAGAATCTGCGATGAGTTAATCGTCAGATTTTTTCCTTCCAAGTCTGTAACAATTCCTCCGGCTTCCCTTACAATCAAGTCCCCTGCGGCAAAATCCCACGGACTAAGTTTAACTTCCCAAAATCCGGAAAATACTCCACTGGCAACATAGCAAAAATCAAGTGCAGCAGAACCCAATCTTCTGACGGCGCGTGCCTTGAGCAAAAATGCTTCGAATTTTTGAACTGCGTTAAACGGATTGTTCTGAATATCATACGGAAAGCCTGTAACCAGTACGGACTCTTCGAAATTTTCGATTGAATTAACTTTAATTCGTTTCCCGTTCATAAATGCGCCGGAATTGGTTTCTGCACTATAAATCACATCGCGCATCACATCGTAAACAGCGCCGCAGCAAGTTTCACCATTTTTCATAACTGCAATCGATACTGAGAAAATCGGTAATCCGTGAGCAAAATTTGTTGTTCCGTCCAGCGGGTCAATAACCCAAATGTATTCCGAATCGCGCATTCTTTTCCCGTTTTCTTCAGACAAAACGGAATGCCGAGGAAACTCCTTGGAGATGTAATTTAATATTAATGTCTCCGATTTTTTATCAATCTCGGTTACAAGATTTGATGAGCTTCCTTTGTATTCAATTTCAAAATTTGTTCCAAATCCATCTTTAATAATAGTTCCGGCTTCCTTAGAAATTTCAATAATTTTATTTATCATTACTTTTTCCTTTCGGCGTAATTTTTATTGTTTGCGGTTTGATTGTTTTCAGTATTTTCTCCAGCTGACTTTTTAATGTTTCAGCTTGTTTATATTTAGGATTGTACTTAAGCGCAAGTTTGGCATTATCCAAAGCGTGTTTGTAATCATGTCTTTTTGTGTAAGCTCCGGCAAGGTTGTAGTAAACCTGTGGATCGTTTTCTTTAAATTTAGTACTAAGTTTTAGATAGTATATCGAAGCATAAATTTTGCCCCGCGATAAATTAATTATACCCAGCCACTTTGATGAGAAATAATCCTTCCCAATTCTGAATTTTCTGAGCACGAAGTCATACGCGGCATCGTATTGCTCAGCTTCTATTAGTTTTTCAGCTGCAAATTTATAATAGCTTAAAATTATCGGAAACTGCGAAATAAGAATGTTCATTTGCTTAACATACTTGTCGTATTGCTTGTGAGCAAAAAAGTAATCGGCAGCATATCTCTCCGCTTTTTCCCAGTCGATTTTTGCCATTACAAAATCGTATGCCAGCGAATCAAGATAATTTTTGCGGGGGAGCAATTTATCTGGCGGGGTTTTCTTTATCGGGTTGATAAAGGGCCAATCATCTTTAAGCAACTTAATTTTAAATGCTGCTATTGTTGAATCGAAAGACGAGAATGGAAACTGGGCAATTGTTAAACTGTCTTGTTGGTAATTGTTTAATCCTCTGTGAAGTCCATTGGGAAGAAGATGATTTTTCTCCATTGCTTCATAAAATGTTTTACCGATTATCTGATAGCCGCGCAGGGTTGGGTGAAGATGATCAACCATTAGGTCATTTCCGATTATTCCGGTTTTACTCGCTTTATTCAAAGCCGAATCGGAATTGACTAAAATAGCTCCGTATTTTTCGGAGAGATTTTCAATTACGGAATTTATTTTCTCGGGAGCTCGAAATCGAAGCATGTCCAGATCTTTTGCGTAGCGATACTCTTTTGCAGCCTTTTGTAAATTACCGTTCTTAAAGTCTTCGGTAGCATCTTTAAATATGATTTTAGCATCGGGAAAATTTTTATACGGCTCGGAAATAAAAGGACTTAAGCCCATAAGGTTGCTTCCCAATGTGGAAAATAGTACCGGTACCCCTGCATCGTGAATTTCCTCCAATACATCGGACATATTCTCTTTAAACTGTTCAATTCCGGCATTGAAAATATCGGATTGATAAGGGATTTTTTTCTTTTCCGCCATTCTCGACATTAAAGTTCCGTTTGAAGGGCGCTCATTTTTCCCCAATTTCTTAACCAAATATTTAATTACGTTTCTGATGAATTGATAAGTTTTAAATTGTTCGAGTTTAACCGATAGATTTACCAACCAAATGTTTGAGCCGAGGTTTTCCATTGAACCCACACCGAGCGCTCCGTAGTATTCGTTGTGTCCTGCGTAAATCAAAATTAAGTCCGGTTTCTGTTCAAGCACAGAAGGTAAAACATCCTTTATTGTATAGCTGTTAACGGCTGTCATGCTCAAGTTTACTACTTCAATTTCATTTTTGGGATAAACCAATTCAAGCCTTTTTCTCACGTATCGCGAAAATGAACCGAGCGGCATGTAAGGATAACCGGCTCCGCTGCTGCCGCCTAATACAAAAACTCGGAAACCATTTTTAGGTTTTTCGATTTTGAATACGTCATTTATTGTATTCGGAACAGATTTAACGTTATGAAAATATTTTTTCGCAAGTTTGGGATTTGAACCGTAGTAGCCGGGAGCAACTTCAATAAACACATCCGTATTATAGCCGTAATCTACAGCCCTTAAAATCAGTTCAAAAGCGATTAGAAAAATAATCGGGAGTAAAACCAAAACGACATAAAAAATCTTTTTCGGTTCTGCTTGTAAGTTATTTTTATCCGTGATATTTTTTTTAGTCATAATATAACTACTTTAGAATAATTGTCTGATATGGTCTCATTATTAAAATAATTTGTCCGTTTTTAATCCCAAATTTATTATTTGAAATTAAATCGACAAAAGTACTTTTACGATATTGCGGATAAAAACTAACATTAACGGATTTGCTATTATTATTGGAAAGCACAATTAATGAATCATTGTTCAATTTACGTTTGAAAGCAAGTACAAAACGATTGCTTGATAATTTTATAAAATTTATTTCACCCGTACTTAGCGCTTTGTTCGATTTTCTTATACTAACCAATTTGCGGTAGAAGTTAAATAAAGAGGAATCAAATTGAACTTTGTCTCTTTCGCGGTATTTTCCCAGAGGATGATGAGTTTCATCTGCGAATTTCATTTCAGGCCAAACCATAGGTTTTCTATCGTCAGGATCGTCGCCTCCCCATATACCGGCTTCATCACCGTAATAAATAACGGGAGCACCCGGCAAAGTCATCTGCAGAGCTACCATTAATTTCTGTTTTTCTCTCTCAACTTTATTAGGTTTGCGTACAAGCCAATTTTGATTCTGCTGCGGATTTGCATAATGGTCATAGAGATGGTCGGGATTAACTATCAACGAAGCTAAGCGTTCGGTATCGTGGCTGTCCAGCATATTCATCAGTGCCTGCAAGTTTTCGCGATTGTAATCCCGATACTGATTATTAAGGGAGTCAATAAAACCTGCTGCATCAACTTGCAATTTTTTATCGGCAACAAATCGTTTAACAGCTCGGGCAAATCTGTAGTTCATTACACCATCAAATGCGTCTCCCTGCAGCCAAGGTGAAGCGTTGTAAATTTTGTTTCTATTCCAATCTTCCCACCAAATTTCTCCGGTTATATATGCATCCGGATTAATTTCCTTAACCCATTTTCTGAAATCTTTCCAGAAGTTAATATTTACCATGTCCGCTACATCAAGTCTCCATCCGTCAATTCCGTCTTCCGGATTCCCGTCTCCGTTCGGATCTCCCCACCGTTTAACTATGTTGTGAATATGCTCGCGTGGGCCCTCCACCAATCCGTTTGCATCTTCTCGTATTTCGGGTAAATCGGGTACTCCATACCATCCGGAATATTGGAACTCGTTTCTTTTCGTATTTGGGTTGTCCCAACTTTTTATTATAAACCAATCTTTATATTTGGACTTTTGCTGATTTTTAACGACATCCTGAAATGCCCAAAAAGTTTTACCGACATGATTAAAAACGCCGTCTATTATTACCTTAATTCCTAGATTGTGCGCTTCCTTAATCAGTTTCAGAAAAAGTGAATCGGCAGAAGTCCAGCGCCAAGTTGCAGGTTTATCGGGTTCTTCCCTTTCCCAAATTAGTTTATCCGATTTTGGATTTGGCCCGAAATTATTGTCTATGTGTCTGTACATTGTTGCATCATACTTATGGAGCGAAGGAGATTCAAAAAGGGGATTGAGATAAATAGCATTAATTCCAAGCGTTTGTAAATATCCGAGTTTCTTTATTATTCCTTGTAAATCACCGCCGTATCTTCTTGTTCCGGCATTCCAATAAAAATCGTGACCGTCTGCTTTTTCCCACGATTGCAACTCGTACCAATCCCCTTGCCAGTTGCTAATCTGCCACCCTTCCGGAATATCGTAAGGCCAACCGCCTTTCATATCTTCCGGAGTCGGATCGTTCGTACTATCGCCGTTGCAAAATCTTTCGGGAAATATTTGATACCATACCGCCGATTTTGTCCAATCAGGAACTCGTTCTTGAGCAGAAAGTATAGTGGTGGTAATTAGAATCGCTACAACAACCGGAAGTAAATAATTCGTCTTGTTTTTTCGCATATTTGTATATTTTATGATTTAATTTTTAAAGATACGGTTTTCTATCGATTTGAAAAATATTTTAGGAATATCAGCGTTTTATCACGACAGCGCAGCTTGTTTGGTAAGGGACGGGGAAATTGTTTCCGCAGTTCAGGAAGAACGATTTTCACGTAAAAAACATGATCATCGTTTTCCAAAGAACGCAATCCAATATTGTCTGGATTCAGCCGGAATTTCCTCCGGTGATTTGGATGCAGTCGCTTTTTACGACAAACCTTTTCTAAAGTTTGAGCGTTTGCTCGAATCATATTTGGCATACGCTCCGGCAGGGATTAAATCTTTTGTTAAAGCAATGCCTCTTTGGATAAAGGAAAAACTCTGGATGAAAGAGTTTATTAAAAATGAATTGGATTACGACGGATTAATTTTATTTCCCGAGCATCACCAGTCCCACGCAGCTTCAGCCTTTTTCGCATCTCCTTTTCGGAATGCGGCATTTCTTACTATTGACGGAGTAGGGGAGTGGACTACTACAAGTTACGGAGTTGGAAAAGGTAACAATATTTCTCTCCTTGGTGAAATCAAGTTTCCGCATTCAATCGGATTGCTTTATTCGGCATTTACATATTATACAGGATTTAAAGTTAACAGCGGAGAATACAAAGTAATGGGTTTGGCACCATACGGCGAACCTAAGTATGTTGATTTAATTCTTAACAATCTGATTGATTTAAAGGATGACGGTTCTTTTAAGTTAAACATGGAATATTTTAATTTTGTAGCCGGACTTACGATGACCAACGAGAAATTCAATAAGCTCTTCGGAGGTGAACCCCGTAAGCCGGAATCGGAATTAACTCAGCGTGAAATGGACTTAGCGCGTTCGGTTCAAGATGTAACTGAAATTGCAATGATAAAGATGGCAAAGCATATCAAAAAAGTTACAGGAGAAAAATATTTGGCGTTAGCCGGCGGTGTTGCACTTAATTGTGTGGCAAACGGTAAAATTTTACGCGAAAATATTTTTGATGATATTTGGATTCAGCCTGCTGCCGGTGATGCCGGCGGGGCTTTGGGTGCCGCACTGTTTACCTGGTACCAATATTTTAATAACCCGAGAGAGGCGGATAATAAAACCGACTTTCAAAAAGGCTCATACTTAGGACCGGAATTTTCCGTAAATCAAATCGAGCAATTCCTTAAGTCCAATAATATAAAGGGGCACAAGCTTTCCGACGAAGATTTATATAATAAATGCGCTGATCTGCTGAACAGTGAAAATGTAATCGGATGGTTTCAAGGACGAATGGAATTCGGTCCGCGAGCGCTTGGAAACCGTTCCATTATCGGAGATGCGCGTTCTTCAAAGATGCAGTCGGTTATGAATTTGAAGATTAAATTCCGTGAAAGTTTTCGTCCGTTTGCTCCTGCAGTTTTAGAAGATAAAGTTTCCGATTATTTTGAAATCGACCGCCCAAGTCCGTATATGCTTCTTGTTGCAGATGTTCGAAAAGAGCGGAGAGTTCCGATGAGCGAAGAAGAGAAAAGTTACTTCGGAATAAAAAAACTAAACGTCAAACGTTCTGATATTCCCGCTGTTACGCACGTTGATTATTCGGCAAGAATTCAAACAATCAGCCAAACAACAAATCCCCGTTTTTATTCGTTGGTAGCGGAGTTCGATAAAAAACATGGTTCTGCCGTTGTTGTAAACACTTCTTTTAATGTGAGAGGTGAGCCGATTGTTTGTACACCGGAGGATGCCTATCGTTGTTTTATGCGAACCGACATGGACGTGCTTGCGCTTGGGAACTATCTGTTATATAAGGATGAAATGAATCCACTGGAAAACGATTCCGACTGGAGAAAGGAGTTTGAATTAGATTGATACTCGATGAATTGAAAAATATAAACAGCAGTAAAAAGAAATTACGTGAATTCGGGTTTTTAATAGGAGGCATTTTCGTAGTAATTGCCGCAATATTATTCTACTTTGAAAAAGAATCATATTACTACTTAGCAATTGCAGGAGTTCTCCTAATTATTCCCGCATTCTTTTATCCCAAACTGCTTCTTCCTATTCATAAATTATGGATGGCATTTTCCGTCGTTTTAGGTTATTTTTCCACTCGGTTAATTCTGGGAATATTATTCTACTTGGTAATTACTCCAATGGGGTTAATTGCCAAGCTTTTCGGAACAGATTTTCTCGATAGAAAAATCGAAAAGAATAAGGAAACTTATTGGATATTGCGTGAAGATGAATTAAATACAAAAGAAGAGACAGAAAGGCAATTTTAAGGAAATAGAATGAGTAAATTATCTATATTTGGCGAACTCTGGCAATTTTTGAAAGTGAGAAAAAAATGGTGGCTTTTCCCGATTATTCTCTTTTTGATATTGCTCGGCGGTTTAATAATTTTAACTCAAGGCTCCGCATTAGCTCCTTTTATCTATGCTATTTTTTGATTGTACTATTTACGGGTAAAGGACGCGCAACCATAATGCCTGTCTGGTGTTTGTGGCTTTTGATATAATCGGAGAGCGGCAGCTTTGATATTTGAACCTTTTGTCCGACGTTGGGAGCGTGCAAAAGGTGAATCCTTTTATCTGATAGTCTGATAGCAATAGCCGTATGTGAAATATCCAAACCTTTAATATCGGTTGTAATTCCCAAAATGTCACCGGAATTGATTTTTGTTTCAGAGTGCTCAATTAAATTTTCCGGAATATAATAATAACTTCTTGCAGAAATGTTCTTCTCGACTTGTCGTATTGAATCAATACGCATTTTGTTTTCGGCAAGCATCGGATAAGCCTCGGGGTGCGAACTCATAAAATTTATTGTTTTACGATATGGAATTCCCCCAATTGCTTCGGTAACGTCCTTCAAAATATTTCTACGGCTCAAATCATAAATCCAATCGGAAAAATAGTGGAGACGCGATGTCCAACCATGAAGCAATCCGTTTCTGTATCTAATTAATTTTACTTCATTGACAAAATCCGTAAATGTTGTTTTTTTAGATTTTACAACACGCGCAAGAGCAAGTGAAGTTTCAATAAACGTGTAGCAATCCAATCCAGATAGATGAATCTTGAGCCGCTCGGCGTTGGGTGTTTCTATTGTTTTGGGCTGATATTCAGTACCGATAAATGATTTGGCAACAATTGTAAAAACCGAGTCGAAAGGAAGAGTATTGGGATTTTCATAATTGACAAGTGAAAATTTTTCTTTACAGATTAAACTGTCGTCAGATGAATAGATATTTTGCGCAAAAATTACCGAAGAAAACAACAGCAGTATTATTATGCTAAAATGGAACTTCCCTTTTTTCATTGTTACCTTCTTCAATTTGTGGAGGCACATCTTTGTAATCCAATGAGCGATTTTCGAATCGTGCATATTCTTTTATGAATTGAAGCGGAACACTTCCTACAGGCCCGTTACGCTGTTTACCGATAACTATTTCGGCGTAACCTTCAGTTGAATCGCCTTCCGGCAACTGAGTAATGCCGTAAACTTCTGGGCGATACAAGAAAAGAACTACATCGGCATCCTGCTCAATGGAGCCGGACTCACGCAAGTCGGAAAGCATCGGACGTTTATCGTGCCGCTGTTCAACCGAGCGATTTAACTGTGCAAGAGCAACAACGGGAATGTTTAACTCTTTTGCCAAAGCTTTTAACGACATTGAAATAGAAGAAATTTCCCTCTCACGGCTTTCCATTTTCCCGGCTGAGGTCATCAACTGAAGATAGTCGATTATAATCATTTGAATGTTGTGTTCCATTTTCAGTCTTCTGGCTTTGGCTCTGATTGCCATAACGTTCTGACCGGGTGTGTCGTCAATATAGATTGGAGCTTTCTGAAGTTTGTGGACAGTCTTGCTTATTTTCTGTCCTTCTTCGGCTCTGAACTTTCCGGTACGAATACTATGAGCATTAATTCTGGATTCGGCGGAAATCAACCTTGTTACAAGCTGTATAGTTGACATTTCCAAACTAAAAACAGCAATCGGCACTTTGTGCATTACCGCGGCGTTACGTGCAATCGATAAAGCCAAAGCTGTTTTACCCATTGAAGGACGAGCCGCAATTATTATTAAATCCGATTTCTGAAATCCGCCCAACATATTGTCAAGCTCAATAAAACCGGTAGGTACCGCAAACGAAGATAAATCCTTATGATGAATAGCTTCAATATATTCAAGCGTTTGGGGCACCGCCTTATCCATCCCGATGTAGGATTCTTTTAATCCTTCTTCGGCAATCGCAAAGATGGTTTTTTCAGTTTCGTCAAGTATATCAAAAACATCCTTGGTCGAAATAAAAGCCTGTTCAGCCATTTTAATCGAGCTTGTAATGATTTTTCTGAGAATCCATTTCTCAAGTACTATCCTTGCATTGAAGGCAACGTTAACGGCAGAAGTAATATCCTGAGTTAATTCATTTAAATAGATAGGTCCGCCTACTTCATCTATTGCTTCCATTTTATCCAACTCTTGGAATAAAGTAACAACATTGATCGGTTGGTTTTCTTCAAACAAGTGAAGCATTCCTTCAAAAATCTTCTGGTGGCGGATGTCATAAAAATTTTCAGATTTTAGAATTTCAATAGCTTTTGAAATTGCGTCTTGATCAAGTAACATAGCCCCGATTACTTCTCGTTCGGCATCTACCGCATTTGGCATTTCACGAGAGTGTAATCTTTTTAAGTCTTCTTTTTCTTTAATTTCAGCAATTTTTTGTTTGTAATCTTTAGCCATTTTATTTTCCGTCTGCTAACATTTCATCATACATTTTTCTGAACTTTTGAACATCTTCCCAGACAGGGCGTTTCCAATTCGGATTTCGCAAAAGTGCCGCAGGATGGAAGGTTGCCATCATCGTAACTCCGTGAAATTCATGAACATTCTCGCGAAGCTTTGTCAGAGATTGATTGGTTCCCAAAAGTGTATTTGCGGCAATTCTTCCTAAACAGAGAATCATTTTAGGTTTGATTAAATCAATTTGCTTAAGCAAATACGGCATGCAAGAATCTCTCTCTTCAGGGTGTGGGTCTCTATTTTTCGGTGGACGACATTTAAGAATATTAGCAATGTAAATTTCTTCTCTCGTCAAATTAATTGCTTTCAGAATATCGTTTAAAAGTTTGCCTGCGCGTCCGACAAAAGGAACGCCGGTTTTATCTTCTTCTGCTCCGGGCGCTTCGCCAATTAACATAATATCGGCATCCGGATTTCCTGTTCCAAAAACAAAATTTGTACGGCTTTTACTTAATGCACATTTTCGGCATGTATGGATTTCGGAATAAAGTTTATCAAGACTCAGAATATTTACAAAATCATTTGTTTCGTTTGTAGTTTCTACGCTTAGTTCTTCAACAGTAAGCGGAATATTTTTGGGCGCTTCTTTTTTCACGGTTTTCCTTTTTGGCTCATAAAGAACGTTACCGAAAATTTCTTTCTGAGTCAACAATGAATTGTTAATGATTTGGGAAATATCTTCTGACATTTTAGATAAAAAAATCACTATTCCTGCAAAGTAATTTTGCCGGAATAGTGAAAAAGTAAAGTTTGTTAAAGTTCATTTGTTTTATAACGGTATTTAATTTCACCGTTAATTAATTCGTGCAATGCGCGAACGTGAGGTTTTTCAAGCTTTTCCTGAGCAAGCGAAAACTTAAGCAGCTCCGGATTTCCTCTCTCTTCAAATTCGTCTTCGAATTCGCTTGTAGCATTTTTAAGCTGTTCGAATTCAATTTTAATTTCATCATTAATGATTCGCGCTCTTTTTGAAGCTACAACAGCTGCTTCGTAAACATTATGAGCGTACTTTGTTATCTTCTTTTGGTCAATCGGATGCAATCCCATTTATAACCTCTCTATTTCTTTTAATATAATTTCTTTCGCTTCTTTTTTTGCCTTTTCAAGTTCGTCATTTACAACTAAATAATCAAACTTTTCTTTGTAACTGAGTTCCATCTCGGCGCGTTCTATTCTTTTCTTAAAATCTTCTTCAGTTTCCGTATTTCGCTTTTTTAATCTTGAGATTAATTCCTCGATACTTGGTGGAGCAATAAAAATAGTGATTGAATCGGGATACGCTTCCTTAATCTCAAGGGCACCTTTTACGTCCAATTCCAGAAGAATGTTTTTTCCTTTATTGGTATCCCTTTCAATCTCCTCTTTCAAAGTACCGTAAAGATAATCATAAAATTTACCCCATTCAATAAACTCGCCATTGGATATTTTATTTTTGAATTCTTCTTCAGAAATAAAAAAATAATCCACTCCGTTTATTTCGTTCGAACGAGCTTTACGAGTTGTAGCTGAAACAGAAAATTTAAGTTGCGGCATTTCATTCAATAAATGTCTTACAATTGTAGTTTTACCTGTTCCGCTTGGTGCGGAAAAAACAAATAATTTACCTTTTTTTTTCATCATCACTCAATATTCTGAATCTGTTCTCTGATTTTTTCCAGTTCTTCTTTTATGGCAAGCGCTTTGTATGAAATATCAGTTGAAATTGATTTACTGTTAATTGTATTTGCTTCTCGATTCATTTCCTGAACGATAAAGTTTAGTTTTTTCCCCACTTCTTTTCCTCCCGAAAGAATGTCACGGAATTGCTTTATGTGACTTCTAAGTCTTACAATTTCCTCTGACGTATCGTATTTTTCAGAAAGCAGTGCAAGTTCGGTACTAAGCCTATCGTCAAATTTTGAAAAATCAGCCAACAATTCTTCAGCTCTGGATTTTAATTTTGCAAAATATTCATGCACCGAAGGAGTGAGTAAACTTTCAATATCTGCAACATTGTGTTCAATAGTATCTACTCGGCGAAGCATGTCATTTTTTAGTTCTTCTCCTTCAACTGAACGCATTTCGTGTAACTTTGCAATTGCTTTATGCAACAGATTTTCAATACGGGAGTATTCTTCGTCGCTTAGTTCAACAAGGTCATCCATGAAAAAATGTTGAAGATTAAGCAAATGATCCATCGTAATATTATCGTCAACATCCGAAAGAGATTTGATTTCCTTCAAAAGGGCAACTGTTCGGAGTAAACCATCTTTATTAAACGAGGATAAATCAGCTGCGGAATCTTGAAGTTTTAGGGATATTGAAACATAAACTTTTCCCCTGTTAATTTCCTTTTTAACAAGATTCCTAATTTCAAACTCCCGGCTGTAAAGTTCTTTGGGGAGTCTGACGGTTAAATCCAAATATCTGTTGTTCAGACTTTTTACTTCCGCTTCAACGTCATAATTGCCTATTATTTCACGGGATTTACCATATCCCGTCATACTTCTAATCATTTACTTTTCTCAAAAAAAATTGACTTCTAAAATAAGCAAATTAGTTAGATTTTCAAAGGAAGGAAAAATGTAATTTTAGATCTGTATTTCTTTTAATATGCAATAAAAGGTAAGGGATAGCGTATAAATCACGGCTTTTTCTGAACAAACTTTTTTATATTTCCAAATTAATTATTAATAACTGTATCGGAAATCTAATTTTATGAGAAATAATAATATTTTAATCATTTTATTATTCATGTTTTTTCAGACAATTTCCGCCCAAGGTGGAAATGGGGAAGATAGTTTGCTTAATACTTTCCTCAATGATTCTAAGAACGCCGTTAATCTTGGACTTGTTGTAGCTGCCAAACCTCTCGGTTTTGACGCTTCGGATTGGGGAACTGTTGCAGAAGCAGTAGGAAGTACGGCACTGTTTTTTATTGCCGATAAAGGAGTTCGCTCTATTGCTCTGCGTAATCAATCCGATTTTAATAATACGCTTTTTGGCATTGACAAATTTTACGGTAGCGGCTATACGGCACTATTTACTGCCGGTATTTACGGATACGGATTATTTTCCGGTAACTCGGAAGTTAGAAATTTAGGGTTGAAAGCTTCCGAAGCGTTTATTGTTTCAGGAGTAATTACAACGGTACTGAAAGTTATTATAGGGAGACGAAGACCATACGACGGTGAATCGAATCTTTTTTTTAATCCGCCAAAACTTTTTGACAATGATTATCAGTCACTCCCGAGCGGTCATACTACCGTTGCTTTTGCCGTTTCGACTGTTATGGCGGGGTACTCCGATAATTTGCTCTGGAAATCATTTTGGTACGGAAGCGCAGGATTGGTTGCACTATCCAGAATTTACCACAACCAGCATTGGGTTTCGGATGTTTTTCTCGGAGGAGTAATCGGATATTTCGTTGGAGATTATATTTCCGGTTACGGAAAAGATGAACCGAAGATCCTTGGCAATCTTAAAATTTATCCCGAAGTAAGTTTTACTCAAACAGGTTTGGGTATTTTATACCGACTGTAAATAATAAGAGCGAAGTTAATTTTTTCTAATATACTATACCGAAATCATCACCTGATGGAATTTCATCTCAAGTTCGTTAAGATCGTTCAGGGCTTGTTCATACGAACTTTTAAGCACGTCACGATGTTCGTTGAACATGTTTTTATAATATTCTATTCCGCTGTTCAAATTTTCCCGGAACGTATCAAAATATTTAATTTGTTTATCGGAAAAGTTTGGTGCGGCTTCGTCAATTTTATCTTTCAGAAATTCAATATACATTTTCAACTCTTTCATAAACATATTCGGTCGATCTGCTCTGTTTAAAAGATTTACCCTGTCATAAATATGATCGGCCATCTGCTGAAGCGAAAATTTACCCGAGTAATATGCCATATTGGGACCCGGACAAACAGAGACGGCTTCACCTTCCATTTTGTAATCTAAGTTATTCATAACCAGCACAGAGCTTGAAAGCCCGTTGCACAAACATTCTTTTGCTATTACTTTATCGTAGGCTTTTTTATATTCGTCTTCCTGCAGGTTTTCCTTTTTAAGCTGATCTAATTTTAAGTTTATATACTGAGAAGATGCGGTACAAATAGGGAGTTCGGTAAACTCAGTATTGAACGTGAGAAACTTTTTAGGGCAAGAACTGCCCGGTTTTCCTGCTTTTGCTAATTCAATTCTCTCTACGTCTTTTGAACTTCCGCGAACATTGTTGAACGGAACACCAAGCGGAGAAGCGTCTGAAAGATAAAGGTCATCTTCGGTTGCATCGCTTAACAGTTGCATTGTTTCTTCATCAACGCTTGTCGCTTCAGGAACAAGCAGGAAAGGTGTCCCCCATCCGACAGAATCGATATGAAAATTGTTGAGTAAAAATTTGTGTTCCTCGCCGGTTCCAACTCCCCCTTGAGCCGTTACATTTAATTGTGGAATTTCTCTAGGTACAATTTTCTCTTTCTTTTCCAAACCTTTTCGGTAAATTTCCCAAAGTTCTTCATGCAAAGTTTCTCGATTGTTTTTAAACTCTTCAAGAATCGGCCCAAGTAAATATCCGTCACTAGCAAAAGCATGTCCGCCGCAATTTAACCCCGATTCAATTCTGTATTCCGAAACCCAAAGTCCTTTTTTAGCAAAGAACTTTCCTTGTATTATTGCCGAACGGTAATCGCTGACTTTTATTGTTATTTTTTTCTTAAAGTTTCCCTCTTCGTCAGGGTAAAAATCATCAAACTGTTCCATGTATGAAAACAAACGAGGATTCATGCCGGCTGAAAGAACAACCGAGGAATTCATTAGTTTACTAAGGGCAAAACCGCGCAATGAGGCGTGGGCATTGTTTTGCTCGATAGGGAGTTGAGTTTTCCCTTTGTAATTAGGGCTATCGAGCTTTGTCATAATGTTTACGTCAATACTGCCGATTGATAAATTATTGTAAAGCCAATTTTGAATATCTTTCAAGCTGACCGAATTTTTCTCGACAAACTTGTTGAAATTTTTTCTTAACTCGGAAGAAGTGGGAAGCAAAGCAAAATATTTCTCAATTTCCTGATAACCGCTTGTAACCGAAGCTACAAGTTTGTTGAAATTTTCCTGAACTATGTCATTCACCAAGTCGAGATATGCGGTAATTCTTTTTGCTCTGAAATCCTCTGATTTTGTTGTGATCGGTTCATACGGATAACTGAATTTTTCAGCATAAAATTTTCTCATTTTCTCAATCATGTTATGTTCGATAATTGAGATTACAGATGAAATGCCGAAATGTGCTATTTTAATCGGCGAATCTATCGTGTAGCTTAATCCCATTACAGGGATATGGAACGTATGTTTCTCCTTGGGTAAACTCATATTGACCTTTGTGAATATTAATTTTTAGCAAAAAATAATTTACAAAAATATTTTTGGAAGTTTTCAATCTTTTTTCAAATTATTATTTGAAAAACTAAGTAAATAAGAGTTGTATTTTAGGTTTCAAGAATAAAAAAAATTAAAATATTTTTGGATTTCAATCAAAGTAAAATAAGGTAGTTAGGTTTTTCCCATTCCCAAAAAATCCAAAAAGAGTACTAAATAATTTATTTGTATTCGGGAAAATATTTTTTTGGAACTAATTATATTTGTGTTGTCAAATACAATTATTTCTAATTAAAATTTGAGGATGATTATGTTAGAATTGAAGAATAAATTTATTTTGGCTCCGGTAAAAACGGGCTACAGTAACGGTACAGGAATTATTACCAATAAACACTTAAAGTTTTATGAACTTCGTGCCAAGTATCTTGGGGCGGTAATTCCGGAACCATTATATCTCGATAAAGGGCTGCGTGAGTTACCAACACAAATTGGGATTGATAGCGATGATAAAATTAACGGATTAAAAAAGCTAACCGAATTAATTCATAAATATGATACTAAAGTAATTGCGCATTTAAATCATCCGGGCAGAATGGCAAACCCTAAAATTCCAGGTAACTATTTTATTTCCTCTACAGATAAAGCATGCGAATCGGGGGGAGCTGCTCCTAAACGGATGGACAAAGAAGAAATTGCTCAAGCAGTTCAATTATTTGCAGATGCTGCAAAAAGAGCAGAGCAATCAGGATTTGATATTATTGAACTTCAATTCGGACATGGTTATTTGGCTGCACAGTTCCTTTCTCCTTTGGTAAACAATAGAGATGATGAATATGGCGGAAGTTTTGAAAACAGAATCAGATTTCCTTTGCAGATTTTAGAAGCTGTTAGACATGCTTGTCTATTGCCCGTTATTGTTCGCATCAGCGGAAATGAAATGATAGAAGGGGGAATAGCATTAGATGAAATGATTAAGTTCGCGAAGATTTTAAAGGAAAAATCAGTTGAAGCGGTTCATGTTTCGGCAGGTACGGTTTGCAGTACGCCTCCCTGGTATTTTCAACATATGTTTGTTCCCAAAGGGAAGACTTGGGAGTTTGCCAAACAAATAAAAGAGAAAGCAGGAATAGATACAATTTACGTAGGACAAATTAATACTGCGGATGATCTGAACATATTACTTAGTGAATTTAAATCGGATTATATTTCGGTTGGACGAGCTTTGGTAGCTGATCCGGACTTTATTGGAAAATATATAAATAAAGTAAGAGGAAATATTCGTCCCTGTCTGGCATGTTCCGAAGGCTGCTTAGGCGGAGTTAAATCGGGAAAAGGTTTACAATGTATGGTTAATCCAAAAGTCGGCAAAGAAGATGTTGTTTACGAAGAAGCAGATACATCAAAAAAATATGCTGTTATCGGAGGCGGGCTTGCCGGTATGGAAGCCGCTTTAACATTGACTGAACGCGGGCATGATGTTACACTGTTCGAAGAGGATAAGTTGGGCGGACAGTTTAATTTGGCTTACCTTCCTCCTCACAAACAAACGTTGAAAAAAATTCTTGATTTCTACTTTAAGGAAATAGAAGAAAAAAATATCAAACTGAATATGACACATCCTGAGAAGGAAAACTTAAGTGATTATGACGGAGTTATTATTGCCACGGGAGCTGTCCCGACAGTCCCGCCAATTGAAGGGTTACATAATTATTACTGGGCTGAAGTCCTTAAGGAGAAACATCTTCCGGCAGGTAAACGAGTTGCTGTTATCGGGGGCGGATTAATCGGTACTGAAGTTGCCAACAAGTTATTAGCAAAAGGGAATGAAGTTTTTATTATTGAAATGTTTTCCGAAATTGCTCGGGGAATGGAGATGATTGAAAGAAAACTTACTCTGAAGGCATTCAAAAATTCTAAGATTAAAATATATGTTAACTCGATTGTAAAAAAGATTGAGAATGATAAAGTAATTTTTGAAAGTAACGGGGAAACTTTTACGATTAACGATATTAATTTAATTGTAATGGCTACAGGAATGAAATCGAATAATCCTTATGCTGATATTAATTTAGGTAAACCAACTTACGTTATCGGCGATGCATCAAAGCCGGCAAAGGCTCAGGACGCAATTCGTTCCGCTTTTGAAACGGCGATGATGCTATAAGGTAATATTCATAACTCGGGAGAGAAGCATGCTAATTTCAGATTAATATACCGGTGTTCTTTGTAATAGGGTGTGGAACCCTTGATTTTATTGAGGAAAATAAAATAGTCAGGTTAACTAAAATGGATTGTTGAAATAATAATCGAAAAAGTATTCTGACAAGAAATAAAAAAGCCCTTTCTGCAAATGCGGAAAGGGCTTATAATTTTTATAAACAAATAAAATTATTCGTGAGTAACAACAGGCATTGGCGGCTCAAGTTCAAGAACTTTCTTCGCATCTTTTAACTCATCTAATCTTCTCATACGATAATCGTAGATATTTTGCATTTCACGAATATCTTGCATTACTTGGAATACACCATGCCAGTGTGCGAAATCAGGGCTTCCCATTGCAGCGCCTTGTCTCATTCTTCTACCTTCATGATGCCACATATAATACATCAATTTAAAGAACGGGTCATCCCAAACATCAGATTTAACCAAGCCTTTTTCTTTTAACTTGTTAAATAATTCTACAGACTTGTCTCTGTATTGGTTGTAAAGAACTACATCTTGGTCAACACGTTTAAAGTAATTTTCAACAAATGTTGTTTTATGGCAAGCATTACATGTTTGTTCCATTTCTTCTCTTGCCGCATCAGGTCCATCCGGATTTCCTGCTTTCGGGTCACCTCTCAGAACTTTACCTTCATTCCACCAAGCCCAACCGGCTTCTTCGTCCATTCCGGTTCTTTTCATGCTTTTTGGTGCCCATAAATTCCATTTCAATCTCTTTGAAACATTATGGGTAGATTTAAGAAGATTAATACTGCTCATATGGCAAGTAAAGCAAGTTGCTCCTCTGAGTGTTTTACCCGGTATTTGTTCACTAACTTCAAAATTATAATCATCTTCGTTTGTATCAAAGATATGTCCGTGAACACTTGATTCGTAAACTTCTTTATCGGGATGGTCAGGACCTAAGTGACAATTGGAGCAAGCTGCGGGCTGTCTTGCCTCTGCAGCAGAAAATTTATGTCTGGAGTGGCAACTTAAGCAGTTTCCAACGCCGCCGTCAGGATAAAGAGATGCAATACCGTCATTGGGCCAAGTTGTAGCAAGTGGTTTCCCGACATCGTCAAGTTTTATCACTGTTCCGTGGCATTGAATACAAATATTTGTAACGGTAAAATCCATGTCATCGTTACCTTTGTTATGGATAAACCTAAGGTCAATTCCTTTTCCGCCTTTCATTGCTTCATAGCCGTAAGCCAGTTTTGTCATAGCTTTACCGTGGCCGCTTCCGTTTTGAGCAAGCCATTGAGCTCCTCCGCGAGAGTGTCCGGAATTCAAAAATTCGGTAACTTCTTTTTCGTGACAATTAGCACATGTAACAGAAGAAACGGCTATTTGAACCGTCCAATTGTCGCCGGTAAACGGATGATCTTTAAATGCTGTCGGATAGTCTTTGGGAACAACGTGGCATTGAACACAACCAACACCGACTTTTGCGTGTTTTGAATGTTCCCAATCGGCAACCATTCCGGGGTCATCATCTTTATGACAACCCAAGCATTGTTGGTTAGATACCTTTGGTGCGGGTTTAAAATTTTTCAATATCTTAAAGTTTTTGTTGTTTTCCAATCCTCCCGCAAATGTGTATGATGCAATAAAAACAACAATAATAAAGGTATTGAATATTTTCCCCCAAATGGAAAATGAAAAATTAGTTTTTAGTCCCATGCAAACTCCTTTCTATTTGTTGGTTGAATAACAATAAAAATAAGTAAAGAAGTAATATTATGCAAATCTTTTAAACTAAGACGTTGTATCTTTTAATAACCGCATTTTTTATATGTTAGTTCAATATATAAAGGGGAAATAGCAATTTCATAAATTAAAGAATTACTTACCGAGTTAAAATATGAACTTTATCAACACACTTTTTCCAATCCGAGAATTGTGATTGAAACTATTCTAAAACAATACTCGAGTGAAAGTGGATTTTCGGATTACAATTTTAATATAATAATAACTTTGTCGGTGATAAATTTGTATTGATTAAGAAGTGTGGGATTAGGGGTTGAATTTACTTCATCAAAATCATTTTTCGGGTTTTGCTGAAATTACCGCTCTGTAATTTGTAGAAATATATTCCGCTTGGTAGATAGTTTGCATTAAATTTCACAGAGTAATTTCCAGGAGTTTGTTCTTTGTTTACAATTGTTCTAAGTTTTCGCCCGAGTACATCATAAACAGTTAAACTAACATTGTTATCGGGTGTTCCGCTATGCCTCGCAATGACGGAAGGAATTGAATATTTTATTGTAGTTGTCGGATTGAAAGGATTAGGAAAATTTTGCGAAAGTGAAAACCTGTGTGGAAGTTTTCCGATTTCATCAGTTCCGGTTTGGTTATCGAGATAAATCAAAATATTGGAAAGTAAATCTTTGCGAACTTCAAATGGGTAAACGGTTTCAAAAGGGAAAGCAAGATAAACGGTTTTGTTGCCAACAGAGTTAGAGGAAGCAATCGCCGCAAACCCGCTTTCGGAAGGGGAACCGGCATATTGAGAAAGAGGAACGGCATAATCGTCAAACGGTTTTATCGCATCGGGATAAGCTACATTGTATGTGCCGTGAGAACCGTCGTCAAAGCTAAGGTTCATATAAACTGGAGTTGAACTTAACGGAATTACCGAGTAGAAATGCGACGGTAATCCGGCAGGTGCGTCCGAAATATAATCGGCATGAAGCACGTTGTTGAAGAAATTCAGATCATGAGCGTCGGCAGTTGATGTGTCCCCAATGTCGTAACCGATTTCCGAGCCGGAGATAAAAAGTCCGTGAAGTGATGATGAATTAAGGAAATTCGCAATAGCATTCTCTTCAAAGTAGTTTACTGATTCCGAAGCACGGCTTTCGTTTCCCAGCATGTAGATAACAAAGTCATAATCATTCAATAATACGGTTCCGCAAATAATTGATTCGTTATTGCATGACGCATAATTATAACCGAGCGAACTTAAACACTCCCCGTACCGTGTAATAAAGCTAAACTCGTTATTGTTTCCATAGTATCGGTCAAAACCGTCAACTATCAAAACGTTTTGAGATGAAACTGCGGAGTTAATCCCCAATGTATGTGTCGGTAATGAATTGCCCGATGAATTAACCGCACAAACTTTGAAATAAAAATTGTTGTTTTCAGTAATCGGATAAGTAACTTCCGTTTGAGCAGTAAATATCGAATCGTAAAAATTTACTCCATCGTTGCTAATGTAAATTTTATAACCATCTGCATTTGCAGATTGAGAAAAGCTAATATTAGCAGTGGTTTGTTCTACTTTGGAAACGGAAAACTCAACCGGCGGTTGAGGACGAGGCATTGCTCCGTTTCCAAACTCGGAGTTTAGTGCATCCCATAATTCGGTACGATTTCCGTCAAAACCCAAAGCCCAAATTCCGACACCTTTGAGATTTTTTTGTTTTGCAAATTCATACTTCAATGTGAGGCTCGAGTCATCATCAAACCAAATTTGATTGCATTTTGTTTCATCCCAAACATACCGTGGAGTGTTATATTCATTTGACCATTGCTTGTCATTCCATTCAAATCCGGAAGTTATTGTGCGGTAAGTAAGCGAACTAATATATTCAATTACATCTGAGCTTTCACTGTTCGATTCAGTCGTCCAATGATTTCCGTAATACGGAAAGCCTAAAATTAGTTTCTCGGGGTTATTCTGAACCACAGTTCCATATTGCGAGTTGTAAGTCAAAGCATTTTGCAGATTGACGTAACCACCCGTCAAAGGGGATGACGGACCTGAGGTTGTACTCCACGAGCCGTAAGCGTCGTAACCCATTATGAACAAGTAATCACATGATGCTGCCAATTCGTTAAAATCCCAGCCTCCCCAATTCCAAAAGGGGGAATCAAAAGAGACTTCCATTTCATTCGGCAAAAACTCGTTTAGGGCTGCAAGGAATGATGTAATATTGCTCCCTCTGTCAGATTCGTATAATCCTTCAAAATCGATATTTACACCATCCAGATTGTTGGTTGATAAAATCGAGTAAATGTTATTATATAAATTTTGTTTAGCTTGTTCATTAGTTAACAGCTTATGAGTTGTTCCGTTATTGAATGAGATTATTGTAATCAGAACTTTAATATTTGATTGGTGTGCTACGGAAATAAAGTCTGTCCAGGGCCATCCGAACGGAGGTGTAAGGTTACCGAGTGAATCTGCTTCAAAACCAAAAACGGCGATATGAGAAAGTAAGTTTAAGTGAAGATAATTTGCTGAGCCGGAAAGAAATTCCCAATCGGGTAAAAAACCGAAAACGGATGAACTGAGATTAATGTTTTTACCTGGTTCAGGTAAACGCCGGTTAATATGCGTAATACTTGCTTCTTCCGAATTCCCATGGAATTTTTCAAAAAAATATTTATGTGCGCTTTCTTGCTGGGCAAAAAGTATTGAGGAAAGCAATATCAGTGTGTAAAGCATCTTTCTCATTATTATCTCACAAGCTACATTGAAAAATATTTTAATATTATATATATTAAAATATAAACTAATAAAAAAGGAGCAGTTATGATAACCGAAAGAATGGCAAATGAATTGAATAAGCAAATAAATGCTGAACTATATTCTTCTTACCTATATTTATCAATGTCAGCTTATTTTGAAAATTCGGGGTACAAAGGCTTTGCAACCTGGATGAGAACTCAAGCCGAAGAAGAATACGCTCATGCGATGAAATTCTACAACTACATGCTTGATGTAAGCGGCAGAGTGATATTAGAAGCAATAGATAAACCGAAATGTGAGTGGGAATCCCCGCTCGAAGTATTTGAAGCTGCCAAGAAACATGAGCTATATGTAACAAAGTTAATTAATGATTTGGTTACAGTTGCAATTGAAGAAAAAGATTATGCAACTAACATCTTTTTGCAGTGGTTTGTAACCGAGCAAATTGAAGAAGTCTCTACTGTAACTGAAATTATCGATAAATTCAAAATGATTGGAGAAAGTAAGGAAAGTTTTTACTTTTTGGATAAAGAATTGGGCGAAAGAGGTTCAACCGTAGAATGATTTACAGATTTATTTGCATTTTTTAAGAAAATCTATTATAATTTAAGACTGTAATAATAATTTTAGGCTGGAGTATAATATGTCAAGAAGATGTGAAGTAACCGGTGTGGGACCAAAAAGCGGAAACAGTATTTCCCATGCTCACAATCATACGAAAAGAAGATTTTTACCTAATTTGCAAAAGAAAAGAATTTGGGTACAAGAATTAAATAAATTTGTTACCGTTAAATTATCAACAAGAGCCTTACGCACTATTGCTAAAAACGGTACTGCAGATTTAGCGAAAATGATTCGCGATAAAAAAATCAAGGTAAGATAGTTAGAATAATGTTAGATTATAATTAAAAGGCCCGTTTTTACGGGCTTTTATTTTTTAAAGAATTTTATTTTTGTTCTAATACTATTTCTTGACTTTTCTTTTCATATTAGCCATATTTGAAGTCTAAAGCAATAATAATAGCTAATTATTCGGTTAACAAATACAGGTAGTTAAATTATGTTACTAAACGGAAATGCCAAATCATTAACTCTAACATCTAATTTTCCCAATATATTAAGTTCACGTTTGTTTTGGATACTCACCTTTTCAGTAATCTCATTTATTTCTGCACAAGTCGAAATCCCTGTTAATCCGGTACCTTTTACTTTGCAGACTATTGTAGTATTACTTGCAGGCGCATTTCTCGGTCCGGTTAACGGAGCCGTAAGTCAGTTGCTTTATCTAACTGCAGGCGCATTGGGTCTTCCGGTTTTTTCCGGATTTTCATTCGGTGTTCCGGTTCTTTTGGGTCCTACCGGAGGTTATCTTGCAGCATTTCCGCTCGTTGCATTTTTGGTCGGTTTTTTAGTCCGGAAAAATAACAGTTTAATTTCCGTTTCATTAAGTATGCTTTTAGGTACGGTATTAATTTTAATCTCGGGCTCTTTTTATCTTTCACTTTTTGTGAACGGCGATTTGCATCATGCATTTTATGCCGGCGCTGTTATTTTCGCAGTTTGGGGATTAATCAAAACAGCTGTTTCTATCAGCATTTATTTTTCCGTTAAAAGAAAATTCCCATCATCTTTATCAATGTGATTTCACTATCTACTAATGAGAATTTTTATCTTTTTGGTTGTAGTTTACAGTTTTACGGGGATGTGGAATACAAAAAATGAAAAACAATTCTAAATCACTTAAAATAAATTAGGAACAATTATGCTTACAGTTGCTGAAAAATTAATTTTCTTGCTTGCAGTAATCATTTCTTTAGTTCTTAGCTATAAGACATTTTCCCGAATGTTTAAAATTATAAATCATGGTATTGAGCCGATTGATTGGAAAAAAGCGTTCGGGAAGCTGACTGAAGGATTAAAGATTTTTTTAACTCAGCAAACTCTTTTTAAAACCAGACCGATAATAGGTTTTATTCATGCCCTTGTAGCTTGGGGGTTTACAATCTATATGTTGGTAAACACATTCGATGTTATTGCCGGTTATATTTCGGGATTCGAGTTCTTTCCAAATTCGTGGATAGGTTTTGCTTACAGGTTATTTGTTGATATTTTTAGTGTTCTGGTATTTTTGGGTGTCTTTTATTTTCTTATTAGAAGATTTTTCCTTAATGATAATCGCTTAAGGATTAAAGAACCTGTTCATTTACTTGATGAAGTAAAACAAGGTGTTAGAACAGATTCACTGATAGTAGCACTTTTTATTATGTTTCACGTAGGTGCAAGATTTTTTGCCGCTTCGTTTCATATAGCGCAAAACGGAAAAGATTCGGCACAACCTTTTGCTACTCTTTTTGCTTCTTTATGGAGCGGATTCTCACCGTCACAGCTTGTTTTGGGTGAACATATTTTTTGGTGGTTGGCGTTGGGATTAATTTTGGCGTTTATTCCTTATTTCCCCCATTCAAAGCATGCCCACTTATTTATGGGTCCCTTAAATCATATGCTGCCTGATGAGAGAAAACAGCGAGGTACAATTAAGGCTATCAATTTTGAAGATGAATCAATCGAACAATTCGGAGCCGGCAGTTTAGAACATCTCACGCAGAGTTCCATCCTCGATGGATTTGCCTGCATCATGTGCAATCGGTGCCAGGATTATTGTCCTGCTTATCAAACCGGGAAAGAATTGTCTCCGGCGGCAATTGAAGTTAATAAACGGTATTATTTAAACGAGCATGGTGATGAATTTATTGAAGGCGGAAATGAAGTCCCACTGGTTGGAACTTTATTGACTGAGAACGCTCTGTGGGCTTGTACAACCTGTAATTTCTGTACATACGCTTGTCCGGTGGGTAATGAACCGTTAGTCGATATTTTGCGTATGCGTCAGGATAAAGTATTGATGGAAGGGGATTTCCCGAAAGAAGCCAATCCTGCATTTAAGAATCTTGAAGTAAATTTTAATCCTTGGGCTTATAATCCGCAGGACAGAGCAAATTGGGCTGAAGGAATGAATATCAAAACCATGGCTGAAGATTCAAATACAGAATACTTGTTCTGGGTAGGTTGTGCAGGTTCGTTTGATCCGAGATACCAAAAGGTTTCAAAAGCTTTTGCTACGTTAATGCAGAAAGCCGGTGTTGAGTTCAGAATTTTAGGAACGGAAGAAAAATGTAACGGCGATACTGCAAGGCGAATGGGGAATGAATATCTGGCGCAAACCTTAATGCAGGAAAATATTGAAAAACTTAATAGCTACGGAGTTAAAAAGATTGTAACCGCTTGTCCGCATTGCTTTAATTCTCTAAAAAATGACTATCCGGAACTTGGAGGAAACTTTGAAGTTATTCATCATTCCGAAATGTTGGATAATCTTATTGACGAAGGAAAGTTGAAATTAAAAGAAAAAAATAATCAAATTAAGGTAACTTATCACGATTCTTGTTATCTTGGAAGATATAATAATGTTTACGATGCACCTCGCGAAACAGTTTCAAAAATTGCAGGTGTAGAAATTGTGGAAATGGAAAGAAGTCGTGAAACCGGATTTTGTTGCGGAGCCGGCGGAGGAAGAATGTTCCTTGAAGAAACACAAGGACAGCGTATTAACGAAAACCGTGCCGCAGAAGCAATAGAAACCGGTGCCGAAACAATCGCCTCGGCTTGTCCGTTCTGTATGACTATGCTTACTGACGGTGTTAAGACATTGGAGAAGAGTGAAGAAGTTGAAGTTCGCGATATTGCGGAAATTTTATTAGATAATGTACAATAGCAATTACTAACTAAACTTAGGAGAGAAACATGAGTGACAAATACGAAGCTTTGAAAGCACAGTTGGAAGAAATGGAAAAAGACGTTGAAAAATTTTACGTAAAAGGGCAATCAGCCGCCGGAACACGTTTGCGTAAACAATTAAACGAGCTTAAAAAAATAGCTCAGGAAATGCGCGTTGAAATTCAAGCAATAAAAGCAGATAGAAAAGGTTAAAAATTTAGCTGTCTGGCAAGGTTAATTTATGATAATAAAATCTTTCTTTGTCAGACAGCTATTTTTATTGTCATTAGTTTTTTCATCATCTATTTTCCCTCAGTATAATCCCTATTCTTTAGAATTACTTCCGAAAGTTGATTCAGTTCAAACGGTCTCGTTCAGTGTTGTCGGCGATTTGATGGTTCATTCAACGCAGTTTAATTATGCGCGAATTGATTCATCACATTTTGATTTTAATCCTGTTTTTAAGTTTATTAAGCCGTACCTAAGTAATTCGGATTTTACGTTCGGAAATCTTGAAACGGTAATTGGCGGAAAGGAGATTGGCTGGAAAGGTTATCCTAAGTTCAATACTCCAGAAGAATTTGTTGCTGCCTTAAAAAATGCAGGTTTCGACCTTCTTTTTACGGCTAATAATCACGCTCTGGATCAGGGCGAAGAAGGAGTGAAAAGAACAATTGAGGCAATTAAAAAATATGGGATGACGAGCGCCGGTACATACCGGAAAGGGACTAATAATTATAAGATACTCCAAAAGGGATTACTCAAGATTGCTGTTGCGGCATTTAGCTACGGTACTAATGGATTTTATTTGCCTGATACGGCTTTATATCTAATTAATAGAATCAGACGCAAGGAAGTTCGAAACACTTTGAAGCTAATCAGACAAAATGAGAACCCGGATTTGATAATTGTCTATTTTCATTTTGGAGACGAATATAAAAGTAATCCGTCTGATTTCCAACTTGATTATGTTAATTATGCATTTCGATATGGTGCTGATGTCGTAATCGGAAGTCATCCGCACGTAATTCAACCAATAGCTTGGTGGAAAAATAGAGAAAATCTTACAGGAAGGTTTGTTGCATATTCGCTGGGGAATTTTATCTCAAATCAAACTTGGCGTTACTCTGATTGCGGTATGATACTCAATTTTTCGTTTAGTAAAAATATTAAGTCGGGTCTTGCCAAAATTAATCATATTAATTTTTTACCTACTTGGGTTTATAAAGGTATGGATGAAAAGGGTCAGTTCTCATATTTTATTTTGCCAACGCCCATAATTTTAGAAGGGAAAACTATTCCTTCTTTTCTTTCGGATGATGATATTAGAAGGATGAAAGAGAGTCTGGAAGATACAGAGCAAAAGGTAAATGAAATGGGAGCAAATATTCCGATTTCCGCAAAGTAGGGTCTTTAGATTAAACTCTATCAAATATTTCAAGAGAAACATCGCTTTCGTATTGTGGACATTTTGCTACTCTTAGCTTTTCTTATTATTGGATAGGAGAAAGAGTTTCATTGAAGATTTTATTTTTCTAGTTCTGATTTTTCCCCCTGAATAAAATTCAGACTAATGCCCCGGTTGTGTCCGCTATAAAAAGCAAGCACTTTTTTTTGTATAATATTTTACTTTTTTGACATTTATTAAGGGTTATTACAGCATATTTTTATCCTTAATAAAGTAAAGATTTCCAAATTATTTCTTTGGCAATTACGAATTAATAAATAATTTTATTATGTATTTAATTTATTTTAAAATTAAAGTGAGAAATAAAAATGACAGATAAGAATTTCAACCCATTCGAGATGGCTCAACAACAGTTTGATCACGTTGCGGGGATGTTAAATCTTGACGAAGGTACAAGAGAGTTGCTTCGCAATCCTCTACGTGAGTTTCAGTTTTTAATTCCGGTTAAAATGGATGACGGAACAGTTAAAGTTTTTCGCGGTTTCAGAGTTCAGCATAACGATGCTCGCGGACCTGCAAAAGGGGGCATCCGTTTTCACCCGCAAGAAACTATCGACACGGTTCGTGCCCTTTCAATGTGGATGACTTGGAAATGCGCAGTTGTTGATATCCCGCTAGGCGGCGGAAAAGGCGGCGTAATTTGCGACCCACATAATTTAAGCGCAAGCGAACAAGAACAAATCAGCCGCGGCTGGGTTCGCCAAATGGCAAAAAACGTCGGACCTTTGAATGACGTACCTGCACCTGACGTAATGACAAACGGTCAGCACATGACTTGGATGTTGGATGAGTTTGAAACAATTCACGGTGCAAAATATCCCGGTTTTATTACAGGAAAACCTGTCGGAGTAGGCGGTTCGTTAGGAAGAACCGAAGCAACCGGTTTTGGCGTAATTTTCACGCTTCGTGAAGCAATGAAAGCTAAAGGCATTAACCCTGCCGATACAACCGCGAGTGTACAAGGATTTGGAAATGTAGCACAGTATGCAATTAGAAAATATAACGAACTCGGCGGTAAAGTGATTTCAGTAGCAAGTTGGGATCAGGAAGATCAAACTTCATATATGTTTAGACGCGAAAGCGGAATTGATGTGGATGAGTTATTATCAATCACAGATAAGTTCGGCGGTATCGATAAAGCTAAAGCAAAAGAACTCGGATATGAAGTATTACCTGGCGACGAATGGATTAAACAAGATGTTGACGTTTTAATCCCTGCAGCGCTAGAAAATCAAATCAGAGAAAACAACGTAAAACTTATTAGTGATAAAGTTAAATTTATTGTTGAAGGAGCTAATGGTCCTACAACACCGGAAGCTGACGTAGTAATAAAAGAAAAAGGCATTTTTGTTGTGCCTGATTTTCTGGCAAATGCCGGCGGTGTTACTTGCAGTTACTTCGAGCAAGTTCAATGTAACATGAATTATTTCTGGACGAAAGAAGAAGTGTTAAGCCGTTTGGATGAAAAAATGACTTCCGCATTTAAAGCTGTTTATGAACTTTCTGAAAAGAAAAATATTTATATGCGCGATGCAGCTTACGTAATTTCAGTAAGCAGAGTTGCAGAAGCTTGCAAGTTAAGAGGTTGGGTATAAACATACCTCTTCAATAATTTCACATTGCCCGTTTCTTATGATTCGGGCAATCTTTTATAATCTAATAATTAAATTTGGTTTGCCATGGCACAGATTTCTCCTCCCGGTTCAGACTCAGAAAAACAAAAAGACATTAGAGAACTAAACTGTATTTTTGAAATCGAAGAGATTTTAAAGCGACAGGATATAACTACAAGAGAGAAATATAAAAAAATAGTCGAGTCTCTTCCTGCCAGCCTTGCTCACAGTGATATTGCTGCTGCACAGATGATTATTTATGATGACATTTTCAAAACTAATAATTTCAAATATACACCTTGGACTTTATCTTTCCCGATTATTGTTCAAAGTGAGGAAATCGGAAGTATTACAGTAGTTTATTTGAAAGATAAGTTTGAAAGTAAAGATAATCCCTTTACTTCAGAGGAAAAACAGCTGATTAATACGGTAGCCAATAGATTAGAGCATTTTATTTTATACCAGGATCTTAAAAATATTTTTTCCGATTTAAGTGCGGTAAATAAACAAATAAAAAATAAAAAGCGACCTTCTTGGAAAATTATTCTGAAAATGCTTCGTAAAACCGATCCTCCTTTATTTATGCGTCTTTTAAGAAAAATTCTACTGATTCTTTCTTCAAAAGAAATTGAAGAGGCAAATATTCTTATTAATCAATCGAGTATTTCATACTTTGGGGAAGATGAAGAACCTGCAGATGAAAACAGACCGATCAAGAAAAAGAAGATTAATACTTATGATGATTACATAAAAGAAATTATTGAGTTGGCACAGAAGCATATTAAGGATAACGAACTCGAAAAAAAGTTGGAAGAGTGGCTGCTCTTAAATAAAGCTGTTCCGTTAGTTAAAACACTAGAATCAGAAAGTACGTCATTAACGGAAATATCCGAAGCTATTAGAAAGTATTTTCATATTGCGCCTGAAAAAGTTCGTTTGACAGAAAGTTTGATGAAAGGATTAAGAGTTTCCCTGTTAAGAAGATTCTTTACTGATGATTTACGGTTTATTTCCGTAGCAAAGGAATATATAAAGCTGACTGATTTTTATCATCTTATTGACAAAACTATCTTTATGCCTTCCAGTCACGGAAAACTTGGAGGTAAAAGTTCAGGGCTTTTCATAGCAAGTTCAATTTTGAGAAAAAAAGGAGAATCAAATGCACTTTTAGGTGAAATTAAAACGCCTAAGACTTGGTATATGTCTTCTGACGGAATTTTGTACTTTATGCATTACAACGATTTGGAAGAGATGCTTGAGTATAAATATAAGTCTATTGATGAAGTACGAATTGAATATCCTCACATTGTGCAGATGTTTAAGAACTCCAAATTCCCGTTGGAATTAGTCCATGGTTTTTCTCAAGCTCTTGATGATTTTGGTGATGCTCCGCTCGTTGTTCGGAGTTCAAGTTTACTTGAAGACCAAGTAGGAGCTTCTTTTTCAGGCAAATATAAATCGCTATTCCTGGCTAATCAAGGACCAAAGGCACAAAGATTAGAAGAATTGATGGATGCCATTACGGAAGTTTACGCTTCTACTTTCGGGCCTGATCCAATCGAATACCGCTCCGAAAAAGGATTACTCGATTTCCATGAAGAGATGGCGGTTATGATTCAGGAAGTAGTCGGGACAAAAATCGGCAATTATTATCTTCCTTCGTTTGCAGGAGTTGCGTTCAGCAATAACGAGTTCCGGTGGTCTCCGAGAATAAAACTGGAAGATGGTTTGGTTCGATTAGTTCCCGGATTGGGAACAAGGGCAGTGGATAGGATAGGAAATGATTTTCCGATACTTGCCGCTCCGGGGCAGCCTACACTTAGAGTTAACACGACGATAAATGAAATACGAAAATATTCTCCAAAATTTGTTGATGTTATCAATCTGAATGATAATGAGTTTGAAACGATTTCTTTTGAAACATTAGTAAGGGAGTTTGGTGATAATTATCCCGGAATCGAAAAAATAGTATCAATTGTTGATAATGATATGCTGCAACGTCCGATGCCGTTCCGCACCGATTATGAAAAAGATGATTTTGTTGTAACGTTTGAAGGTATTTTCAAAGAAGATAAATTTTTGCAGAAGATAAATGAGATGCTGCACACTCTTCAAAAATCGTTTAATTCACCTGTTGATATTGAATTTGCTTCGAATGGGAAAGACTTATTTTTGCTGCAGTGCCGTCCTCAAAGTCACAGCAAGCAAGAACATCCCGATATTATTCCACATAATGTCCCTCTGGAAAAAGTTCTTTTTAAGGCTTCAAAATATGTAACAAACGGAACAATAAAAAATGTTACACATATTGTTTATGTTGACCCTGTTAAGTATTCGGAAGCAACGGACAAGGAAACTTTGGTTAAGATAGGGGAAATTGTAGGTCAGTTAAATAAAGTTTTACCTCGTAAAAAATTCATTTTAATGGGACCCGGAAGATGGGGAAGCAGAGGCGATATTAAACTGGGTGTTAGCGTTACATATTCCGATATTAATAATACAACCATGCTTGTTGAAATAGCTAAAAAGAAAGGAGATTATACTCCCGACTTGTCATTTGGTACGCATTTTTTCCAAGATTTGGTTGAAGCAAAAATACGTTACCTGCCTCTTTATCCTGATGAAGAAGATGGATTTTTGAATGAGAAATTAATTAAGAGTAAGAAAAATCTATTACCTGAACTTCTTCCGGAATTTGCGGAGTTTTCCGAATTTATCCATGTGATAAATCTGGGAGATGAAAATATAGGCGAATCATTGATTGTTTTGATGAATGCTGAAGATGAAGAAGGAATTGGTTTGATAATTGACAAAGATGGAATTAAGAGTAAATATTACAGAACAAAACGAAATAGAATTTCATCTTCGCAAATAAACACTCCCGAAATTCTTATTGATGCTTTGGTTGTAGGGATAAAATCTTCGTGTCATGCTGCTAAAAAGTTGTACTGGACAATGAAATCGGAAAACACAATTTCACTTGGAGTTGTTCTTACATCAGAAAATTCCGGAAAGGATTTTGAAAAATGGATGCAGGGTTGGGAAAGCGCTTTTAACCTTGTGGGAGGAAAAAAAGGAGGAAAGACCGGATTCAAAATTGATTTGGCAGTAATTTCCGAAAAATCTGTTGATGAAGTAGTAAAACAAATGAAAGAAATTTCCGATAATGTAAATGAGATTATTTTGGAAGAAGAATGATTTACATTATTGATTATGATAAAACCGGTGCAAAGCAAGCGTATGAATTACTCTCGAAGTTTAATGATGAAATCAAAAAAGGTAAAAATGAAGTTGATGCCCTAAACTCCGATAAAATTGTACTGCCGGACACAAAATATCCTTTGAAAGCTTTACGTAAATTACATCTTTATAATTTGTACAGTGCTCTTCGTATTTATAAGAAACCAATATTGGGGATTGGGAACGGATTTGCTCTTATGTGTGTTCACTTTAATAATAGTGATGCGCTCGGATTTTTTAAGTGTAACACAATTGCCGATGAGAATGAAATTAAGATTTATAATATCGATAATAATCTTTTGTTAGATAAAAAACGAATTACTTACGGAAATTACGCAGGAGTAATTTCCGCAATTTCATCTCCCGAGACAGAGAACTTTATTAAAGCGTTTGTAGAGAGATAGGAAAATTATTTAACTTCTTCCAGTTCAATAGTCGGTGGCAACCAAGTTATTATTTTATTTTTATAAAAAATAACGTCTCCGAAATGTTCTTTTGTGTAGCTGTATCTCCAGATTTCACTAATTCCTCTCTTAACTAATCTCGGTTTGCCCAATAACGAAAGTACTTGGCTTTTTGACATTCCGACTTTCAGGGATTTCCATGCTCCGTATTTTCCGGTTGCAATAGCTTCTCCGCCGGTTTCTTCTATCGGCGTTGTTTGAAATTCTGACGTTATTCTGCCGGGAACTCCGACATCAAGCACTTTAGAAGTTGGCTCGGTATTAGAACTGTTTGAAGTTTGTTCAACTTTAATTATTTTAGCTTTTGGAACGGGTGCATTCATTGACATTATTATTGCAAATTCGACCAATGCAATAATAAAAAAGGTCGATGCCAATATTGCCCATCGTTTAGTTGACATTTTTCCTCACTTTTCTTACTAATTTACTGTTTTTTTTTCAATTAGAAAATAATTAAAGAAAAAATTTCTTTTTATTGAGAGTGTGGGAAATCTTCGTTATTTTTATAAATTAAAAATTTAGAGGTAGAAAATGGCTACAATGGAAAAAGGAATTGTAATCGATAAAAACGAAAGCGATGCGCTGGAAGTAAAGGTTTATAGCTTTATTAATACTCTTTCGGAATTTTTACCGATTGAAAACGATCGCAACAGATTGAGTTTTGATCTGTTAAAATCAATTCGCGGCGAAGGAGATTCTTTTATTACTACTCTTAAAAAAAATAAATTACATATTGAAAATATTTCTATCGAAGATTTATCCAAAAAAATTGAAGATGGATTGCAAGGTTTGAAATAATTATCTTTTTGTCTCAAGACTTTTTGCAGCCGGCTGTCAGCCGGCTTTTTTATTTATTCAAATAATTTAATAATAATAACTTACAGAAAATAGATAAAGAAAAATTTGAAAAAGAAATTATAATAGATTACTTTTATTAAAGTTGAATTTTGGAGTTTAGGTGCGATACATTATATATAGTTTTATATTAACATTTTCCATGTTTTTATTCAGTTCATGTAGTTTGGTTAAGCCGTTATTTGATAATATCGGCTTAACCGGCGACTCAACGGAAGTTGCCGATAATTCCGCCGTGATTAATAACTTGCTGGAAGAAGCACGTACTGATTATATAGCGGCAATGAAATATGCCCGCAGGGACAGTACTCAAAAAGCTGTTGACAGTTACGAGAAAGCGCTTTCTACTTTAGATAAGTTGGGCTATTTCCCAAATATCGATGAGAACGCATCGTACACGGAACTTGAAAAAAGTATTCAGGAAAATTATCAGCAATTTCTTTCGACTTTGCCTGATGCACCGGATAGTTCCTCCAACACTGCATTTCAGGAATGGATGAATTCCGTTAATGATGTTGAAATGCAGGACGATACTTTAGGTAACGTCGAAATAAACGATGTGATAAGCGTCGGAGATTTTAAGCTTGAAGTAAATCGTTACGTTGAGCAGTATATTGAATATTTTTCCGGACGAGGAAGAAGAACCATGCAGAGATGGCTTACCCGCTCCGGCAAGTACTTTCCGATGATGGCTGATATTTTTAAAGAGGAAGGCGTACCGCAGCAGTTGATATTTTTAAGCATGATGGAAAGCGGGTTGAATCCGAATTCACGCTCATGGGCAAGAGCAGTAGGGCTTTGGCAGTTCATACCGGGAACAGCAAGGATTTACGGTTTGAGAATAAACTTCTACATTGACGAACGGCGCGATCCGGAACAATCCACACATGCGGCGGCACAGCACTTAAAGGATTTGTACGAATCATTGGGCGATTGGTATTTGGCTTTGGCTGCTTATAACACAGGCGAGGGACGAATTCACAGCGCTATTCGCAGAGCTAAAAGCAAAAACTTTTGGGATATTCGCAGATTTATTCCGCGCGAAACAAGAAATTATGTCCCGCAATATTTAGCGGCTACAATTATAGGAGCAAACCCCGAGCAGTTCGGATTTAAAAATCTAAAATATGAAACAGCTCATGAAACAAAAAAATATTACATTGATGAAGCGGTTGATTTATCCGTTATTGCAAAATGTGCCGGCGTTTCAGTCGATTTTATTAAGGAACTTAATCCCGCTTTGGTTCAGAGGTCAACGCCTCCCAAAGGACTTGGAGGTTACGAACTCCGGGTTCCGGTTGAAACTTACGATGCCTTTGTTAAAAATATCGAAAACGTACCGGACGATGCTAAAATACAATATGTGATTCACGTGGTTAAATCCGGAGAGACTTTAAGCGGTATTGCTTACAGGTACAAAATCAAAACATCGGTACTTGCCAAGTTTAATAAAATTTCAAGAAAGTCACGCATTTATCCCGGCGTACAGTTAAAGATTCCGATTTCGGGAAGAATCAATAATGATTTTGAACTGAGTGTTGATGAAATGCCGGCTGTTGATGAGAGCAGAAATTTTGCGGAAAATTCACCTTATCAACTTAAAATTGAACAAGATACCGGAAATATTGATTATTCCCGCTTCGACACAGATGAAGTTGACATTCCGGAAGGGAAAGTTCCTGTTAAATACACAATCAAGCGGTACGACAATCTTGTGGACTTGGCGACAATTTTTAAGATTCGTGTTTCCGATATTCGTAATTGGAATGATTTGCCCTACACAACTTCGATTGGTATCGGACAAAAAATAACTCTTTACGTTGATAGTTCAAAAGTTGATTTCTGTAGAGCGATTGATCACAAAACACGTAATGAAAAGCTTAGAATATTATATGCGAATTCGGGCGGAATGTGGATTGCGCATAAAATAAAAAACGGAGAAGCGCTTTCAACTATTGCTATGAAGTACGGGGTTAAGGTTTCCCAAATTAAAAGATGGAATAACATTAGAGGAAACAGAATTTATGTAGGTAAGGTTTTACATATTTATACCGGAAAGGCATCTCCTTCGATCAGATACGCAAAAAGAAAATCATCTTACACAAAAGGGAAGAAGGGAAATTACTATGTAATTAAACCAGGCGATACAATCAGCCAAATTGCCGAGAAATTCAAAGTTCGTTCATCCGACTTAAGAAGATGGAACAATCTGCACGGGAATAAAATTATTGTCGGGAAAAAATTAAAAATTTATTCCGCTAAACTTGCCGTATCAAAGAAGAGTTCCGGAAATTCAAAAGCAAAGAATGGAAAATATATTGTAAAACATGGCGATACGCTCAGTCAAATTGCACTTAGAAATCATGTTTCAACGGATGATTTGAGAAAGTGGAATAATATTAGCGGTAATAAAATTAAAGCGGGGCAAGTGTTATCGCTAAAAAACAACAAATCAAAGAAAAATGTTAAAGTTACATTTGCCAATCTAAGCAAAAATAAAAATCCGGACGTCCTTAATAAAAAGGCAAAAGTATATATTGTAAAGGAAGGGGAATCCTTGTGGAAAATTGCCAGAGAACATGATTGTCATGTAAGTGAAATTAAGGAATGGAATAATCTTTCCGATAACAAAATTAAACCCGGAATGAAACTTAGGATTTACCTTTAGATTGAACTTATGAATTAGTGCTCCGTCTTACTTCGCAAATATTTCTATGCGTCTGAAATAAAAAATTGTTAAATTCTAAGTTCAATAAATCATAACTGGTATGACTATTATAAAATATATAGCTGCGTTATTATTTCTTATCATTAGTACAATAAGTGCCAAAGAAAATAGTGTGGTGTTAATTAAAATTAATTCCGAGATAGGTCCCGGATTAGTTCCCTATGTTGAACGAGGCATTAAGGAAGCCGAGCAAGAAAATGCATCGGTGATATTATTTGAAATAAATACATTCGGTGGGAGAGTTGATGTTGCTACACAACTTAAAGATTTAATTATTAATTCAACATTGCCTACAATTGCTTTCGTAAATAAAAGAGCAATATCAGCAGGGGCGCTGATAACATTATCCGCAAAAAAAATTGTGATGGCACCCGGTTCTTCAATTGGCGCTACAACGGTTGTTGACCAAAAGGGAGAAAAGCAATCGGAAAAATATCAATCTTATATGCGGTCTGAGATGCGAGCTACCGCCGAAGAAAACGGACGTCCGAAAGAAATTGCGGAAGGAATGGTGGATGAACGAATTGTTGTTCGCGGATTGGTTGACAGTACAAAACTTATCACACTTACTGCAGAAGAGGCTGTAAAATACGGCATAGCCGATACGGTTTTGAGCAATGTTAATGAGGTTCTAACCTGGGCAGGTTATCCGGACGCTGAGATCAAAAGAATTAATCCTAACGCCGGTGAAAAAATTGTAGGTTTTCTTAATCATCCGGTAGTTGTTTCACTTCTTCTGATGGTGGGAATGGTCGGAATGTTTGTTGAAATCAAAAGTCCCGGATTTGGAATTGCCGGAACGCTTTCATTAATTGCCTTTTTCCTCTTTTTCGGCTCCGGTGTTATTATGCAGCTTGTTTCCGCTCTTGATATAATTCTGTTTATTGTCGGAGTTGTTGCACTTCTGCTTGAAATTTTTGTGATACCCGGATTCGGTATATTCGGGATTGCGGGGATAATTTCAATCGTTGCTTCATTGTTTCTCGGGCTGATTCCATCCGGAGATTATTTAACCGCTGAGGCGATTGATCTTGCAGTACTCGAGTTAGGAGGAGCTTTACTCGCAACAATTATTTTAAGTTATTTTTTGTTTAAATTTTTACCAAAGTCCAAACTTTTTAATACTTTTGTACTTAAGGAGCGCATTGCTTCCGGTTCGGGTTACACGGTAAAAGATGAAGTACGCGAATTGTTGGGTAAAGAAGGAGTTGCGTTATCAGATTTACGTCCTGCAGGAATAGGACTTTTTGATGATAAAAGAATAGATGTAATTACCGAAGGAGATTACATAGAAAAAGGAAACAGAATAAAAGTGATTGCCGAGGAAGGCTCCAAGGTTGTAGTTAAAAAATCCGATTGAAAATGATATGCAATTAATATTTTATTACTTTATTTAATTATTTACTAATACTTTAAGGAATTAATTATGAAAAAGGCTTTATTGGTTTTTGTTTTTTTTCTCTTTTCAGCGTTGAGTTTTGCTCAGATAAGTTATGACGGTCCTGCCGACGGTTCTGTTGAAACCGGAGTTACGGTATCAACCGATAACTTTTCCAAAAGTTTATCTACCCAACCGAGAATAAAACTTTTTTATGTAAACGATGATTACGATTTGCCTGATTATCTGCAGGATCCGACAAGACCTACCGGTTACGAAGGTTCCAATGTTGTTAGATTTAAAAACTCACTGCAAAAAAGTACTACCGACAGCGTAATAGTTTTTAAAGGTTATGAGGGTTTTACACAAGAAAACAGTATTCCTCCCGACCCTTATATTGCAGTAGGCCCGAACTATGTGATGCAAGTTGTAAACAGTAGATTTATGATTGCTGATAAAGAAGGGAACATATTAAAAGATATTTCAGCAAACTCTTGGTTTGGAACCGCTTTACAAGGTGCAAGTACATTTGACCCTAAGGTAATTTACGATCATTTCGATAATCGTTGGGTAATGGTTTGGCTGCATCAAAACGGATCTGCAAGCGAATCTTATTATTTAATTTCTGTTTCCGACGATGATAATCCTTTGGGCACTTGGTTTAACTGGGCGCTTCCTTCCAATGTTAACGGAAACACCAGTTCAGGTAATTGGGGCGATTATGAAGGTATAGGATTTGATGATAAAGCGATTTATCTCACTTCAAATCAATTTTCGTTTGCCGGAAGTTATGCTTATACTAAAATCAGAATTATCGATAAGTTTTCCATTTACATCTCCTCCGATCCCGGAATGGTAACTTGGAAAGATATTTGGAATATTACTTATCCGGGTTCCAGTTATTCATGCTTCGGCATTAGACCGGTAAGAATGCAGACAGTTTCGAACAATTACTATTTTGCTGTCGGTTCTCCATACTCAACCGGAACCAGCGTAGGTGTTTTCACTTTATCAAGCCCGATTTCAAACCCGAGACTTGCAGGCGTTGCCGTGCCGGTTACCTCTTACACATCGCCTCCCGATCCTAATCAGTTAGGCGGCGGTTCTCCGAGAATTGATGGCGGAGGAAAAAACCTGAGAAATGAACCGGTTTACAAGGACGGCTATCTTTACATGGTGCATGCCGTTAGAGACGGTTCTTATTCCGGAGTAAACTTTTTGCAGATTGATGTTTCGAGTATGACAGCCGACCAGGATATTGTATTTGGCGACGGCGAGCATTACCATACTTATCCCGCAATCGCTTTGGATGGCGAAGATAATTCGTTTGTAACTTACAGCCGTTCGGCTAACGATGAATATATGGGCGCATATTTTTCCGTAATTTCACCCGGAGCTATTTTTACAACCGAAGATAAAATGCTTCAGCCCGGTCAAGATAATTACGTTGTTACTTACGGTGGAAGTAGAAATCGCTGGGGAGATTACAACGGTGCTTGGACAGATCCTTCCGATAACAACAACATTTGGTTCTGCACAGAATTCGTTCACGCTAAAAACTCGTGGGGTGTTTGGAACTCAGGCGTACGAGCACACCCGTACCAAAATGCTACTATGAACGTTTCGGCATCTAAACTTGATTTCGGGCAAATTGAGGTTGGCTCTGAAAGTGAGGAACTTGATATTTATATTACTAACTGGGGAAGGGAAGCATTAGAAATAAATAATATTGCAATAACAAATCCCGACTTTGTAATGCTCGACCAATTTTCTCCTACATCTCTTAATGCTTTCGACTCGCTCACTCTCAGAATAAAATTTATCCCTACTATTGACACTGTTTTTGCTGATACTTTATGGATAACAAACAGTTCAAATGTTCCTAACGTATATGTAGTGTTGAACGGTGAAGGTTATATTATTCAGCAAGTTTATAAAGATAAAATGTATGCTTCATCCGGCAGGGCTTCGGGTGGTGCTTTGGCTACGGTTAATCTGGCAACCGGCGAAGCTGTTTCTGTTGGTAATTCCGGATATAAACCATTACGTACGATTACGATTAATCCGTTAACTAACCAAATTTTTGCTATTGCAGGTACTTCACAAGATTCTTCACTAATTGTAAGAGTTAGTTCGGCAGACGGAAATGCGTTCCCCGTGCATTTTACAGGTTATCCCGGACCGAGATATAATGTGCCGATGGATGCAATGGCATTTGACAAAGACGGCGTTCTTTATGGTGTATCAACCGAACCGAAACTTTACACAATTAATGTTCAGACAGGAGATGAAACATATATTGCCGACTTACCGATGAGATTTGCAGCCGTAACATTTAATCCGACTACAAATGAAATGTATGCCGCTTCGCGATTAATTTCCAATAAGGACTTAATCATGACTGTTAATATAGTTACCGGAGATACAACGCACGTTGGTAAAACAGGCTTAAATAATGTACTCTGGGGATTAGCATTCGATAGTAACGGCAATCTTTTTGGAGTTCAGGGAACCGAATACCAAACAAGTAAGCTGATTGCAATTGATGTTTCAACCGGTGCGGGAACTGAAGTTGGAACTACCGGAATTAAAGGTTTACTTGGATTAGCGTTTGCTTATGACGGATTGGTCGGAGTCGATAATGATGTTACTCCGTTGCCGACAAAGTTTGCGCTTAATCAAAATTATCCTAACCCTTTCAATCCTACAACCGTTATTAGTTACTCCATTGCAGGTTCTGCTAATGTTACTTTGCGAGTTTATAACTCCTTGGGACAGCAAGTTGCTACTTTAGTTGATGGAGTAAAATCTGCCGGTTCATACAGAGTAACATTTGATGCGAGCAAATTAGCAAGCGGTGTTTATATATACACAATAAAAGCCGGAGAGTTTGTTGCATCTAAGAAAATGGTACTGATTCGTTAAAAAATATTTTTATTCTCAAATTACCGGATGTACGGTTTGTACATCCGGTTTTTTTTTTTCGATTCGAAGTTTTATGCCGTTAATCGATAGTTTCGTTTGAAGATTGTTGAATTGCACTCTCGTTTTGTCACCATTTACAGGAATTTTTTTAGGTTAATTTTGTTAAGATTATTGTTGTTTTTCTTCTCAAACTCAGTAAGTTTATGTAATAACGAAGTAAAAAATTTGTTTGAGCCAAATATTATTCTTAAATTAAATAAAAAATATTAACGAGTTGTCAATTGTTTATTGTAATTATTTCTATTTTTGAAATTACTCTTTCGATTTACTTTTTGGTGAAAATCATTTTTCCGCAAAACAGAACAAACAAAGCCGTAGAAAAAACTGAAACGAGTAATACAAAATCCTTGTATATTACGGTTAATCAAGTGTTCTCTCAGTTATTATTCCTCTTCCTTTGATAATTACAACTTGTTTGACATCTAATATTTATATTAGTTGTTATTTGAAAAGCTAAAAAATTTGCTTTAATAATAACAAATTGTTTACCTGCTACACGACACAAGTTACTCGGTTATCATTCAACAGATAACTGTTTAAGTATAGATTACTCTTTTTCTATGAAAGAGAGATTTAATTGAAATTGTTTGTAATAAAGCAGGAGTTAAAAATGAGTTATCATGGTAAAAACCTAAAGAAACTTTTTTATTTTGTTTTTTCGATAATATTTTTTGCCGGATTCGGTCCTCAAGTATTAGCTCAAACCGAAACCCCCCAAGCAAGATTCGGTTGCACAATGACAAAAGTTGAAGGTGATATTTATTTATACGGCGGGTATTCCGATGCCGGAGGGAAAGGATGCGTGATTGGCGGTTTATGGAAATGGGACTACGAAAGAGAAGAATGGATTGATAAAAATCCTACTAATACTCCGCCCGGCAAATTTTTTCATTCGGCAGCCGTTTCGAATAAAACCGGATCAAATGACATGTACGTTTTTTTCGGCGCTGACGGCGAAGGCGGAACAATTTCTTCAATTTGGTCTTATAATCCCCCGACTAACGAATGGAATGAAGAAGTTCAAAACGGCAGTCCTATTATGGAGCCACGTTTCGCCCATTCATCATCAAAACTTTCCGACGGGCGAATTCTGGCTTTCGGAGGGTTTAATGAAAACTTTGAATTCGACTCTTCCGTTTGGGTTTATGACCCTTCGAATGGAACTTGGGAAAAGAAAAGTGATTTCCCGGGGATGTATCGATACGGTCATAAAACAGTTTTTGTAAACAATAAAGTTCAATTGTTTGGCGGTGTAGGTCCGGACGGTGCAAATAATCAAATGTGGGATTACGATATGACAACCGATACTTGGGAACTTCAATCCGGCGGAAAAACATCGCCCGGTGGAAGACAGTGCCATGCAATGGTTGCATCAGATGTAGCGGGTAAGATTTGGGTCTTGGGAGGAGATGATGATTCCGGCGGTGCAGCGTTTAAAGATGTTTGGGAATTTGATGTTGCTACAAAAGAATGGACGCAATTAGATGATCTTCCATTTCCGCGCACATGTTTTGGAGCCGCTTTGCTTACTGATGAAAATGAAACTCCAACCGGTATTTTGATTTTCGGCGGAAAGTCCAACGGTTCAATTATTTCGGAAACATATATTTATCCGTTAACAGTAGTCGGTGTTGGTGATGATGAACCGAGTCCAAAGAATTTTAGATTATCTCAAAATTATCCGAATCCTTTTTCTAAAAGTTCGGGAGAAGCTCAAGCAACAACAATAGAATATTCAATGCCTAAACCTATTGTTGGAAATGGCGAGTTTGTTATGTTGAATGTTTTCAACATTCTTGGTCAAAAAGTTGCAGAGCTGGTAAATGAAAAACAAGCTTCGGGCAATTATTCGGTCAGATTTAACGCCGTAAATTTACCGAGCGGAATTTATTTCTACACACTTCGAGCTGGAAATTTCCATAAAACGAAAAAAATGATAATTATTAAATAATAAATTTTTTAAAAAAATTATTACGCCGATGTTTATTTAAGTGATGACATCGGCTTTTTTTTGTGGCGAGGGAATTTGATACGGGTCTTAAATTATCGGCAATAATCAAAAGAGGTTATACTATAAAAAGGACTCGAAATAGTTACTGACTAATAATTAATAATTAATTTTTTTTCTCAAGATTTTTGTAATTTCGAATGGCGGATCACTTTAGAGATTTAGGAAACAGTCATTCCTCGTGTTAATACTAAATGAACCGTCTT
>CAZMZM010000001.1:0-110188 GCA_964570865.1 uncultured Melioribacter sp. | reverse complement strand
AAGCTATTTCAGTTGTAGGGTTAAACGGATTGGGATAATTTTGGCTTAACTTAAATTTAGCCGGAATCGTAAAATCATTATTTACTCCGGTTAATGTTCCGACATAAGGAATACGTGCGTACATCACGTAATATCCCAAAGAGGAATTGGGATTTGCCTCTGTCCAAATTACTTCCGCACCTCCTTCAAACCCGACAGATGAAATTGCATTTCTCACTTTTTTCCCGATTGTCGGATTTTTGGTAGAGTACCCGCTTCCGTTTACATAGTTACAATGGCTTAGTTGTGTGACCTGGTTCCAAGTTGCGCCTCCGTCGGGTGATGTAACATACATTACATTGTAAATTGAAGTAGAGCTTGCCGAATCAACTCCGGTTACTTGTTCCCACGTTACATAAATCCCGAAATTATTATCAATCGAAATATTAGGTCGCATTACGGTTACCGTATCTGCCGAGTTATCGATTTGGATTCCATCTGTCCAATCGGTTCCGTCAAAAGTTCGATAAATAATATGACTTCCGTTTTCATCAAGATAAACCATGTGGAGTCTATTACTCGGATCAGTTGCAATCGAAGGTTCACCCTGGCGTGTTCCGCCTCTTCCCCACGATAGTTGTGCGAGCGTTGTCATGGTATTGCCGTCCGCTAAGTTAAGTTCGGTTACTCCGGTGTGGTTATCGTCGCGCCAGCTTTGTCCGTCGTAGCTCGAAATTCCCAATTTATCATAAACAAAATCTCCTACGGCAAAAGTATCAGGTGCTGTCCCGTATCTGTCATACAAAAAGTCTTTGCCGATAATCATAAATTTTTTGCCGGCTGTGTTGAGATAATTAATCAATTCAGGATTATCTTCATCGGCAATGTTCCAAAATGCAAGGTTTTTGTAATCGTCACCGGTAAACCAAATTACCACATCTTTTCCTGCATAATCGGTTGCTGCGGGAATATCGGTTGCCATTCCGTTACTGTTGCCGCAATCGAAAACAGTAACATTGTTATAACCTAATGCGGATAAAGCGCTTGTGATTGTTGTGTCGTTATTGTAGCGATTATCATCATCAACAAAAAGAACAGATGAGCTTGTAGTAAGTCCCATGTAATTCATAAAATCGCTCAACCATTGTTGATTGTTTTCCAAAGGATCGGTATAAACAGGATTAAAAGCTAAAGAAAAAACTTGCGATGTACCGTTGTCATAATAAATAACGGATGATTCGTTTGCAAATGTATAATCTGCCGGACCCATCTGATAAACGGAAACAGCGCCGGAAACAGGAGTAAGGGCGTCAACATATTTCTGCAATTCGGCTCCTCCGTCAAAAATAGGAGATACTATGTCGGGGTAACTCCATCCTGAAGCGGGATCATATTCCGAGAAAAGAACTTCGTATTGATTTGTGATTTCCGTAGGTTTGTCTTCCCATGCGGCATACATTTTACCGTCCGGTCCGTGAGTCAAGTTAACATCCATATAATTGAACGGAAGAACGTTTGGAGTAGGGAATTGTGATGTTAGGTTATCTGTAGTCCAAGTAATGCCTCCATCGTAACTTTTTGAAGCATAAATATTCGCATTAAAAATAGCGGGGTCATTCCAAATCGAAAAGAGGATAAACGGATTGTCATCCAGATCCGTATCAATAGTTAAAACACCCGTATTGTTATTGATTGTATCCGCAATTACGGGAGTTGACCACGAATGAGTGAATGCGTCTGCAAAAGTACATTTTGAAAACATTGCGTTCCTTGTTCCGTCATCGGCTTTCTCTTTCCAAGCCGCAAAAACATGTCCTTGATTATCGGCAATAACGGCAGGAATTCCGGTTGTACCTGTTGTGGATTGACTGAGTTGTGCAACATCCCAACTACCGAAAGCCGAGTTATAGTTTGCGTACCATATTTCCTGGTTTGCCCAGCCTGAAGCCGGTTCGAAAACAACAATTGTATAACCGTCGGTTGTACGCGCAATATTACGTGCCCCGCAATAACGAGTAGCATTGGCATAATCGATTTCCGTGATAGGCGAATTGCTTGTCTGAGCATAAAGCCCGAATGACATTGTTATCATAATTAGTAGTGTTAATACTTGTTTCATTTAACCTCCGTTTTATTTTGTAGTAAAATTTTCTTTGTCCGTAAATTAGAAAGATGAATTTTTTATTAATATTATTCTATTATAATTCAATACGCTAAACCTATTGATTTTACTCGTTACTTCATCAAAACCATTTTTTTTGTAATTTGTAGTTTACCGTAAGTAAGCCGGTAAAAATAAATTCCTGCAGGTAGATTATTCTCCGCATTGTCCGGATTAAAGTTAACTTCGTAATTTCCCGGCATTTGATTTTTGTTAACTATTGTCGCAATTTTTCTCCCGAGTATATCGAAAACAACAAGTTGTACGTTTAAGCTGTTTGCTGATTTAACCGCCGGAAGCGAGTATTTAATCGAAGTAGTTCCGTTTCCGGTACTCCCTTTGAAAAACGGGTTAGGATAATTTTGAGAGAGGGAAAAACCGGATACGATATTGTTTGTTTCATCTATCGAAGAAAAGTTGTTGAATATTGCAGTATCTAAAACCTGGCTTGCATCCATTGTTAAGGTGTAATAGCGATTTTCGTTTTCCGCAATTAATTGATTCGGTTTCTGAATGAAAAATCTGTATGTTAACTCCGAACCCGCTTCATCAAAATCGAATGTTATCGGGAGTTCGTAAATATTATCTCCGTCTGCGTCCTGCATTGGAGCGCTGTTTACCGAGCCGCTGAGTGGAGGAATATTACCCCGAATTACAATCTCGTCTTCATCCGACAGTTGTTCTCCGCTCATGTCAACAATGAAGGTAACTGTTAAATTTGTGCCGAGAGTTACTTTTTTCGGATAAGAATAATTCCACCAAATTCCATCTCTATTTGCCCGGACACGGTAATAATAGCTTCTTAAAGAGGTAACGGTTACCGTGTAAAAAGAATCGGGAATTGAGGAGGAAAGCGTCGTCCAAGGACCGCCGGAATTTGTTGATTGCTGAAGTTCGTAAAAATCGGCATTTTCATAACGGCTTCGCATCCACGAAATAATGAAAGATAAGGAATCAATTCGTTGAATATCGATATTTATCATTGGTGAGGGAACTATTCCTTTAACTGCTCCGACAACATTGTTGTATCCGCTCATATTCCAAGAACCGGAAATATTATACCATCCGGTGTAATCGCCGTACCATCCGGGATTAACATGGTAATAGTTATTTACATCGGAGTAACCGTCAACAACCGCCGCATGCCCTATTCCGGGCCCGGTTATCGAAATAATTCCCGGACGTCCGTCTATCATATTTGCTTTAAGTTCATCCCAAAAGCCGGATGATGTTGAGCTTTTGTAATGTCCGCTGAACCTGAAGTAAGAAGTAAAGGCGTTTGGCGCATCGGATGTGCTTGCCGTAGATCCGTTTGCCTCGAAATCCATATTCAGACTTACTGCTGTATGGTAGGTCAGCAATCCTGCCGCTTGTTGTTGTGCGGTAGTAATCAGAGCGTTTTGATACTGGTCGAGCGTGTTTTCCCAATCGTAGAATGTGTTGTAAAAATCGGCGTACTGATAACCGGTATTGTTATCGGTGTAACCGTGACTTCCGAGTCCGCGAACAGGCCATTTGTAATAATTAAGAATTTGCGCCATAGCCGTTGCCACGCAGCCTGTAGGCCAGTTATTGGGGGAATAGTAATTAAATACCGGATCGCCATGAACATAACCTTGTCCCCAATCCGAATTAAGAAAAGGACCGTAAATTGTTTTGGAATCTTGGATGGAAATCGGATTAGAAATATTTTTGAGATATTTAGCCCAAACTTCCAAATTATGTGAAATAATTTTTTGATTTACGGAATTTGATTTAAGAAGCATTCGATTTAAACGTGCGTTATTTTCAATGAAATTAAAAACGAAATTACTTTTCCTAAAAAAAGTTTCGGATTTAATTTTTCCTTTGTCCGAATATCCGATTACCGGATTAAACTTTTTGTTTGCGGAAATAAAAAGAAAACCACGCGGAATTAAATTTATGCCGTAAGCAACAGTAATATTATTTCTGTTTTTCACTTCAATGATTTCATCCGAGACGGAAAAATTATGTAACGTATTAAACCCAAGTAAAGCGGAATTGCACTTTACCCAATTTGATGTAAACTTAAGCGCTTCATTTCTTGTAACAGACTGAGCTGCCGCAGAAACACTAAATAACAAAACTAAAATAACTATGTAAGTAAATCTATTTTTATTCATATTATATTATCCATCCGGCATTAGCCGGAATTTTTTTTCCCAATTGTTTTCATAACTGCATCGGAACCCAAGATTAATTAAACCTTGGTCGGGATTAATTCCTAATCTCATCGAACTTCTGAGTACGGCATACTCGGTATCCCAAGCGCCGCCGCGAATAGTTTTCATTGTGCTTGGTTTTGTTACAAGCGGGTTTTTCAGCACGGAGTCTTTTTCGGACCTGTAAATTCCGTAAACGTAATTATCCGCAGTCCATTCCCATACGTTACCGCTCATATCCTTTATGCCGTATGGACTTGAAGTGTTGTAATATCCAACCGGAGTTGTGCCCGGTTGAGTGAAATCGAACATATCTCCGCTTCTGTCAAAGTTAGCCATTGTTCCGTCAATTGTGTTGTGTTTAACCGAGTAGAAAAATTTCCGGTTATGTCTTGCATCCCAGCTTGCGGCTTTTTCCCATTCGGCTTCGGTCGGAAGTCTTCCGCCTTTATATTTTGCATACTTTGAAGCTCCCCAAAAAGTAACATAAATAACAGGGAAATAATTTCTGTTTGAATCTACACTAAATTTTGAATCTTGAAAACTAATTTCCGAGAACGGACTTTTTTCCTTAGTGCGATAAAGAATTTTTTTTGTTTTAGTATCGCTTACTACTCCGTTCTTAATTCGGATTGTTCCGGCGTTAAGTTCGGAATTTAAAAATTTAACAAACTGATAATTTGTAACCTCGTATTTGTCAATCAAGAAATCATCAATAAAAACAGTATGCTGAGGTCGTTCACTCGACCAGCCTTGCTTGTCCGTTACGCCCATTTGGAATTCTCCTTTGGGAATAAATATTTTTTTATCTAAATCATTTGGAGATTTCACTAATGAATAGTTAGGAGTAATTTTGTTTCTTGTAGCAAAAATAGAATCTCGGACAAATGAGTAAATATTAGAAAGAAGAAGAGCTGTTTGGGCTTGAGTGTCTTCACCGAAACGCATTGAGTTTGGCGTTTCAAAATGTAATCCGTTTTTTAAGAAATCTCTTCTTAAACTGCCATATGTTCGCGAGCCGAGACCGGTATAGAAAAATGTCAATTTTATTCCTTGGTATTCATATGTATGGTCTTCCGGGAGATTGCCGAAATATAAATCCGGAGGATTTTTATAAATGCTGCTTCTTACTTTGTAATAATACTTTTTTATTCTTCTTAATTCATCATTGGAAAATCCCATTCCCATTCCCTCGACTACAGGACGTTGAATAACAGAACCGTCTTTCAATTTTACCGTTAAATCGTGACCATGAAAACTGCAGTAGAGATTAAATCTATCGCCGTATTTCATCTCGCTGTTAGAGAGCACACTGTCCTGAAAGACTTTGTATTTTACTTCGGCCGCCTTATTCCATTGGCGTTCCGGAATTACTCCATGCCCGTTTTTTTTCGGTTCTTTCATTAACGGTCGGTTGCAGTCGTACCATATTCCGCGATATGAAACTCGGCATCCGTAAGCTGCCGTGGAAGGGATGCCGAAACGTACGGAGATTTTTTTTACCACTTCTCCGGTTTCGTTATCGCAATCTCCGTGGGGTGCTCCGAATGCAAAACCTTTCCATTGTTTCAAATTACCTTTGTAGTTTTCTACATAGAATTTTATCGGTTTGGGTGTTAATTTTGTTTGACTTAAATCTATCTTTTCAATTATGATTTTATTTACACCGTTCCGTAAACCTAACTTAGCCGCATCATTTTTGTGAAGAGCAAAAGAATTGTCATCGCCGAAAAGAATATAGGGACGAACATCAATAAATTTATTATCATGGTAAACTCTAATCGGAGTTCCTTCCGTTAATCCGAAGTCGGTAATATTATTTTTACTGAAAAATATGGAAGGACCTAATTGACGCGTTGCCACGGGAGGTTTAACAAGTTTTCCCGAAAATTCAATTTTATTGCCGGAGCAAGAAGTTAATATAAAAAAAGAAAGTGCCGCAACTGCAATGCTAAGCTTTGCTCGCATAATGAACCTCCTTAACTTTTACATCTTCGAGATATGAATAAGCAAAATCTACAATAGAATAATACATAGGCAAAAGTTGGTCAATCAAAATATGTTCGTTATCGCCGTGATGATCTTCTCCCACTACTTTTACAATGACTATCGGAATTCCCGTATTGGCGTAAAAGCGCGCATCGGATGAACCGTTTTCAGTTCTTAAAACTATTTCCTTGCCGAATTGTTCTTCCATAATCTCTTTTAACATCAATGTATATTTTGAATTCGGATTCATAAATACACGTTCACTTGCTGCAAACTTTTCAACTTGTGAATGTTTAAATGTATTTTTAATTTTATCAAATAGTTCTTCCGTTGTAATGTTTTCCGTAAAATAAATCGAAATTTTCGCACTTACGGAATTCGGAGTGAAAAATTCATCGTTGGAGACTTTTATATCATATATCGCATAGGTAGAATGCCAATTATCGTTATCGGTTGCCAACTTGTTCTCAGGGAACAAGGATTCAAGCTGAAGGTAATCTTCAACAAACAAATCAAATGCGTTGGGTCCCTCCCACGGATAAGGATGACGACCGGGACTCGCAACGGTTGTTACGTTAAACTTAAGAATACCTTTTTCTCCATATGTAACCGCATAGTTATACCCGCCGTCTCCGTTAAATAACATATCAGTGGTGTATCCTTCTTCTACCATCTTCTTCGCGCCGTTTTCGCTTCCGATTTCTTCGTCAAATGTTACAACAAGTCCGATGTCTAACTCGGGGTTATCTTTAATAAATTTCATTGCTAAGGCAACAAAAGTTTTCATGTCAACGCTGCCTCTGCCGTAAAGTTTATTCCCGATAATTTTAGGTGTAAATTGTTCATCATTTCCGTTTACAACATCAAGATGACCTTGCAATAACAGTTTTGGCTTTTGGGTATCAAACGTTGAGATAAAAAGCGCGGGGAAATTATTAAATCTATGTTCTTTGATAATAATCTTTGTGCCGGAAAAGTAATCTTTAATAAAATCAACGGTTCTGTTAAACTCGCTAAAATTTTTCGGTGTTGTCTTAAACGTAATTAATGTTTTAATTAAATCTAATATTTCAACTAATTCTTTTTTATTATTTTCTTTTTGCAGCATATAACTGTTCCTTTAAAAAGTCAATTACCATATCTCTGTCTGAAATTTTTGATAACTTGGTTCTAAATAGTTCTACTTCGGAAAGGAAGTGTTCTAATATTGTTTCGTGTGTTTGGCGGAAAAATACGCTTCCTAAATCGAAGAGTATTACTTCTTTATTGATGATTTCGTAGTTCACCAAAAAGTGCTGTCTCGGGATTACAATTACTTCAAAATTTTCCACATCACTTTCCAGTCTTTCAATTATTTTCTCGATAGTTTGATATACCAAATCGGCAGAGAGTTTATTAAACGGTTCACGACGGTTAATAAAATCAACTACTTCGGAATAAACGACTATTTCCAATCTCTTTTTTTCGCGGTGAGCAATTACTTCAAGGCGTTTTTCAAAAGCGGTTAGTGCTTCCGTTAATTCGGTCCCGCTTAAATTATAAATATTTTCAAGAAATTCTTTTCTCAATTCAGCAGATTGATTTGCTACGCTGAAATTTCGTGAAACTGAAATTCGCTCGCCTCCTACCGGGCCGAACCAAATATCTTCGAAATTAGCGTAATTTAAAGGTGCTTCGTGAGGATTTGAATAGATTGGGAATGTATTTACTTCAAGGTCAAGCAGCGAGTCGAGACTGAGCTGAAGTTCTTTGCAAATTAGTGCTAATTTTTTTACACTCGCCTGATGATGTCCGTTAAGAATTGAATAAAGCGTTTGCTGTTCAATTCCCGTACGGGCTGAAAGTTCCTTAACGCTCATTTTAAATGAGTTCATTGTTTCGCGAATTTTTTTACCTATTCGAATTATTTCATCTTGTTCCAAACAATTACCCCTTTAATAATTCTTGGCTTTGAATAATTATTTGTATTGCTTCGTTAAAATATTTTTTTGCTTCATTAATAAATCCGTCAATTGCCGCAGAAACTCCGCGATTAATTTTACGTTCGGCTTTAGCATATGTGGAAATTACTTCCGTGTATTTAGGGAGTCCGAATTCGTTAATTAGTGCAATTCTTCTTTCTTCTATATCAGGCAAAACTTCTATAAATTTTTCTTCTATGTCGAATCTGTTTTCTTCAGATAATTCGGTTGAATATAGAACGCACAACGCCTTAACATTTTTCAAATCGTTTGAGAACGTAGATGTCGATTTGCTGTTTTCGGTCTCGCTCTTAATTTTTTTATTTGTAATAATTCTACTCCAAAAAACAGAAACTATCATTGCAAAAGCTGCGGATGAAAAACCGAACCAGTTTATTTGGTTTCCGGCAGCAAAAATTGTTGCGGCAAAAAGAGAGATGCCAAGCAGTGTTACGGAAATTATTTGTGCCATTATAATATTCCTGAAACAGTTAATAATGCAAATATAATTATCATTAAAGCTTCGCCGAGAATTAATCCTGCCGCGAATGGAACCCCTTTGTCCTCAGCCCAGGTTTTTCCTTTTCTTCTCTTTACAAATAAGCTGATTATACTTCCGAGTCCGTATGGTAAAATGTATTTCATAGAAAGGTACATCGAAATTCCCATAATAACTCCAAGACCCGGAATGGATGTGAAAGATAATATCCCTCCTATAATTCCTCCGGCAAAAAATTTAGCCACGGGAACGTTTCCTTTAACAACCGAATCTATTGTAGCTCCGAGCGCAACAGCCTGAGGAGCCTCAATGTCAGTGCCGGGGCCAAAGCCCGGAAGTTGGTGCCCGGTAACTGGGTCAACTCCGCCGGAGTGCCAAATTAGTAGCATTACGGAAAGTGAAATAATCGGACCTAATCCTCCAACTAATAGTTGAAGAGTTTGTTGTTTTACAGGCTTGCTTCCTACAAGATGCCCCGTTTTTAAATCCTGCATCATATCCGCACTTTCGGCAATGGCAACCGAAACGGCAGCGCCTATTAATACTGCGGTTGTTACTTGGTCGGGTGAAAGGAATAACATAAGCAAAGCAACCGCAATTAAACTCATTCCGCTTATCGGAGTCCAATCTGTCATTCCCGTTGCTTGCGAAACAATTATGCCCGCAAACATAAGCCAGATAGTACTTACGAACGAAATAACGATTGCGGTGAAAAGTGAAATATCGGAAGTAAAATATCCTGAAGCGACAAACAGAATAAAAGCACCACCTATTACTTTATATAATAGAGAAATCGAAAGCTCGTCATTTTCATTGCTTCCTATTGTAGATAAATTAAAACTTTTGATTGTAGCTTTTATTGCCGGAATAATTAACACTATACTCATTAATGATCCGCCTATTAACATTCCGATGCCGATAGGACGTGTAACGGCGCTGTGAACATAATTTGCAACTTTATCGGGTGCCACGCTTGACGGGACAAGATTAAGTGAAATTACGGTCGGGGTTATCAACCAGTAAGCAAGTATTCCGCCTGCAAGGACGAATAAACCGTTACGTCCTGCAATAAATCCGATGCCGAGACTAAGGAGCGAGATAGCCCAAATATTTGAAATGTAAGATGGTAATCCTAAAAGGTTATTTAAGTCAAAACTTGCCGGCAGAATTTCAGGTAAACCTAAAGCGGGAAACTTAATAATCAAGAAAACGGAAGCCGAAAGTATTGTTCCCCAAAGAAGAAGTTTCGATTTTTCCATCCCTTCGGCGGGAGAGCGTAAAATTGAAGATATTGCCGTTCCTGAAGGAAAACGGAGACGATCGATATCAATCATCTGTTTTCTAAGAGGAATGATAAAACCAACTCCGAGAATAGCACCTGCAATCGTTGCGGCAAGAATCCACCAAAAGTTAAATTCGGCTCCTCTTATTAACAGAACCGGAACAGTAAAAATTACTCCGGCTGTCGAAGTATTAATTCCCGATGCCACGGTTTGAATTATGTTATTTTCGATAATTGTCCCGCGTTTAAAAACGGCGCGCATAATTCCCCATCCTAAAACGGCGGCAACCGGTGAACCGTTTGTTGAAAACCCGAGCACAAGAGCGGCGTATGAAAAACTTGCCGTCATCAGTACACCGATAAAAATACCTACGGCAATTCCGAGAGGAGTACTATCCTTATATTCGCTATCATAAAATTGATTATTCAAAGAGATACCTTATTAAAATCTAAAATCTAATCCGAGAACATCAATTCCGCCAAGATCTCCGTAATTAACCCAAACGTAATCGAGGGAAACGTCGTAATCGATAAACTGATTGAAATTTATTCCGAAACCGAGTGAAAGATTTTGTGTGTCATAAAAAAATCTGTAGCCGGCGCGGAATGAAATGATTTCGTTCCAACTATATTCGCCCCCGATATTTATTCTGAACGGAGAATCAAAACTATCGATAACACTCGCCGCAAGAAGAACTTTATGTTCGGGACTTTTAATCCACGTTGTTTTTCTTCCTATAATCACATCGGAAACGCCGAGCGAAAAACTCGTAGGAAGCGGATATGTTTCCATTGCCAGTTGAGCTTGCGGATTTGGGCTCCCGGGATAATCATCCGGTTTTCTTCTATAAAAGCTGAGATGCGGTCCGGCGGTAATTCCCATCTCGGTACCAAGATTTTGTATATTCATTCCAATTCTAAGTCCGATTTCTTCGATATTGTAAATTGTTCCGATGTCGAAAGCAAAGTTGGAGGCAGTCTCAAGCCAAATTCTTTCGTAAACATACTTTGCGGTAAAGCCGATGTGAACTCTATCTGTTAACTGTCGCGAATAATTAACACCTAAAACAATATTGCTTGCATCGAACTTTTCTCCGGTACCTTCGGGATTTTCAATTGTCGTTACGTCCATTTCACCGACAGCGAGATATTGTACCATCAGCCCGATATAATCATCGGAAGAGAGTGGAAAAGTAATTCCGCTGAAATGATGTTGAATATCTGCATAACGCTGACTGAATTGGTACTGTACGTCAGGAGATTTAATTAACGATGTTCCTGCCGGATTCCAGTAAAGCGTGGAGGGATCGTCAGCTACTCCGACAAAAGTTCCTCCCATCCCGATTGCTCTTGAACCGATTTCCATCAACAGAATATTTCCGCCGGTTGTGCCCGCTTTGGAATCAACTTCCTGCCCGAAGATAAAAGAGCAGGAAAACAGAAATAAAACGGTAATGATTAAACTTTTTTTATTCTTTAGCATCTTCATCAATTTTACCTATTTGATAATAGCAAATTTATCTACTTTATGAGTTCCGTCCGGAGATTCAACGGTGTAAATATAAACTCCGTAAGCAACTTCAAGCTGCTCTTCGTTTTGTAGATTCCATCTTTCTTCTCCGATTGATTGGCTGTTGTGGTAAATTGTTTTAACCAAATCTCCGCGAAGAGTGTAAATCTTAATCGTACAAACCGGAGGCAAATGAGTAAATCGTAATTCTCGTGTATAACGATCTCCTTGCGTTACGCCTTGCTCGGCAATAGTATAACCGATGTAAGGATTAGGGACAACTTTAATTTTTGAAAAATCGTAACCGTTTTTAGACGTAACCAGCGGTTTGGTATTAACGATATATTTATCGTTTGCCGTAAACGGTTTTTTCGTTCGATAAATAAAAACATCTCCTCGTGACGGAGCTGTGTCTGTTGAATCCCAATCGACAATGAACTGCCACGTTCTATTCTGAACATCCGGTTCTAAAATGTAGATGAAATCGCCTGTTGCCCAAGCCGTTCCCGGATTTCTAACATAAAGGTTAAGAGGATTCTGCATTGTCGGATCAACTGTTAAGTCGAAAATTTGAAACGGAACTTTTGCCGCAGTGGGTAGATTGTAATACTTTAAGCTGGAATCTCCGAATACAATTGCGTAATCTCCCGGAAATCCTGTTGAGTCGGTAGCAGTCGTAAAATCACCGAATCTGTAAGTGGAAGTATCGCCGGTAACAGTTTCCCAGCCTTGTGAAAGTTCTTCGAGTACGTTATGGTCAATAACCTTTATCCCGACTCCGTCAAAGATTGGGCGTGGTTGAGCAATCCCGTAATCCTCTTCAAGCCAGATTTTGGAAAAATCAGTTACAACATACTCGTTTTTTGTTTCATCGTAAACATCAAATGAAATTGAATCGGGAACGCCTTTAAACTCAATTCTATATGTATCTCCTGTAATTTCTACCGGATCAATTGTCTCAAGTTCTACATAACCGGTGGCAATTCCTTCGGAGTGAATAATGTTTGAATCGACTTTTCCCGGAGTGTAACCTTGCGGAGTAACACCGGGGATTACGTCAACAGTCTGAATTAAACGGGGATCGTTTCCTCGCGAAGATTCGAGGGCAGGCTGTCCGGCATCTTCCACCGGATGATCGTAAGCTGTGATTGTATAACGGTAACGAACTCCGTTCAAGACGTTATTATCTACAAAAGTATATTTCAATCCGCTATTATCGCCTAAATCAAAGAATGGGTTAAGGGGATCGGATCCGCTCCAGTTATCAATTTTATCGTAGATTGCAAGAGGTTTGTAGCCTACAATATTTTCGCCTGTATAATCATAAATCGGAGTTCCCCATTCCGGTTCTCCCTGTCCGTTAACTGCCGCTTGAGTTCTGTAAATTCTGTATCCCTGAAAATCTTTTTCCCTTGTAACTATTTCGTATGAGTCTTCGGATTTCGAATCCCAGTAAAGAGTAACTTTCCCGTCTTCTCCGTAGATTACAGGTAAATCATTGTTATCCAAAACTTTTGTCCCCACTGCCGATAACTTGGGAGCGGAAGGAGGTCGGAATCCGATAAAATTATTTTTATAGAGTTCGTTGGCTTCACCGAGTGCGTCAAAAACAGTTTTAAATCTTACATCGGGAGGATTTGTGGGAAATCCTTCGGCATCAAGAGCGCCGGGATTAGGGGTTCCGCCAACTATACCGATGTGAATAGGAATCGTATCGCCGGGAGCTATTGAGAAAGGACCGGAGCTAAACCAAAATTGAACGTCAGGTCTGCTGCCGACCGGAAAACCTTCCTGATAAGCTTTAAGTATTTCAATATCATCCATCTGCGGATCAGTTCCGTGAAACCACTTGTCCCTGTCTTCGGAAGGAATTAGATTCGGTTTGCCTGCCGAGATTGCATAAAATGTTTTTTCAAGCTGAGCATTTACAGGCGCCGGACGCATAGCTTCGTCCTGATCGAACCAATGAAATCCGGTAATTCCTATTTCAGGGCTGTTCGGATCGCTTGGATCTTCCTTGGGAGTTTTGAAAAAGTTAATTCCGTATGCCGAAACAGGTCCTTTATTTTCCGGATAAACTTGGTCGGTAAAGTAATCCTGTTTATCGTGCGCCAGAAAAACGTCGATAGTTCCGTCGCCGTCATAATCATAAATTAAACCGTAATCATCCTCTGCCCAAGGTGTAGCCTGACGATTGTTGGAGTTGGGAGCCAAGTACCTTCCGGGTAAATCCGGATCAACAAAAAATGCAAAGTAAACGCTATCGATTCTGCCGTTGTAGTGATGGCGATGCGGATCGTAGAATCTACTTTTGGGATCGTTCAGCTCCTCGTCTGTTCTGTAAATAAAATTAATATTAAAAAATGTTACGTTTGCATAGAGCGGAGTAGAGTAACTGTATCCGGAGACTTCCATATCTATTCCAACCGGATAGCCGTATTTTGCCGTTGTAGCGCCGGAGCGGATTCCGTTATACTTATCATTGGCAATAAAATAAATATCCTTGTTCGATACAAAGTTACCCGGAATTTCTTGTCCGTAAGTCGGGGAACTTTCGTCAGGGTCCAAAGCCCAATGACCGGGCCAATGATGTTCGCCCGGAGTAGAAATCCAATCATTGTTCTCATCGTAATATCCTTCGGGCCAGCTTGTAGGGAATGTACTTGTTGCAACCATAGGCATATTATCTTGCAAAAAATCTCCGTGAAGATACTTGCTTGAGTTGTCCATCGCTTCCCAATCGGTAAAGTTTATTCCGTCGCCCTGCAGCAAGTGCGTAGCCGAAAATGATTCGATTGCATTATACTGTTTGCTTCGGTCTTCAGGTAATGGGTCGCCGCTGGTATTTTGTGCTCCCCAAGGCCCGGCAGGCATTACAATCACCGGAGCAATCCATCTTACTTCGCCCCAGTCGCCGTGAAAAGCTCCCGGATACCAGCTTTGATAGCCCGGAGGATCGTATCCGCTTAAAAGTCCGTAATTATAAACGCCGTGAACTTTCATTTTACCGGCATCCATAAAACCGACAGCTCTGTCAAAAACCGACTTGGGTTTATCGAGAGAAAATTTTGAATTATCGTTTTGCTCTTTTTTATCCTGAGCAAATATTGCCGTTACCGCAATCAGTAATAGTGTTATTATAATCTTTTTCATTAATATCCTGCTCCGCCAAATTGCATTTCAAGTCCTAGATATATTGTTCTGGGCAATCCGAAATTGTTGTTGTTTCTGGAATCCCAATATGTTGATGAGCGCGTGTAATATGAAGATGTTCCCGGATTTGTCGCAGAACCGGTTCTTGTATAACCGGAAATAACATTTTTAGTATCAAACAGATTTTTAACTTGCAGAAGTGAGATAAATCTAACTCCGTTAAATACCCACATCTTTGAGATTCGAACATCAAATCTGTGTGAGAACGGCCAACGCTCCGAATATGGCTCAACAATAACACCGCCGGGAATTGTAGGTGTGTAAGGCATTCCGCTTGAGCCGTAATAGTTAACGGAAAAATCAACATTTGAGAAAAATTTCTGTCCGAAAATTTCCGGACCGCTGTTATTAGGAATAGAATATTGAAAATTTGCCCTAATTACATGTGTCTGATCCCAAGGCGCTGTCGTCTCTTTTTTCGGAATATTATTTTCAGTATCACCCGACCAGTAGCCGTCCCAAGATGTAGGTTGTAAAACTTTTGCCTGCGAAAACGAATAATTTATATAAAAACTGTAATTATCGCTTAATCTTTTTTTCAGGTTAATTTCAATTCCTTTAGCGGAACCGAGATTATTGTTTACAAAAATCGAGTAAGTAAAAGGATTATCCCGTCCGGGATCGGAATAAGCAGGAACAACAACCGAACCTACTTGGTTGATTGTTTCCTTATTCCATAAGTTTACTTTTATTACGTAATCATCGGCAAACTGCTGTTGAATTGCAATTTCGTATTGCACCGATTTTTCGGGAGAAAGATTAGGGTTACCGATTAAATTTCCTCGTACAACGCTTATGTCCCGATTATCACCCGTAGCACGGTACATATCGCGATAATTAGGCGTTTGATAGAAATGACCGAAGTTAAAAGAAATTACCGAAGCATCGGTAAGAGGGTAAGCAATTCCGATACGAGGACTGAAACTTAACTTCGGTTTTACTTTTACCAAAGGATTAAATTTTATTGAATCGGAACTTAAATCCTGTTCCGTGAGCGGATCAAACGGATCCGCCCAAGTATAACCACCGGTGTTAAGATAATCAAATCTACCGCCGATATTAAAAATTATGCTTTCAAATTCCGCTTTTACCTGAGTATATAAAGCGCCTTCAAGGGGATTGTAGTGGTAAATTGTCGGATAAGGATCAATCCCTGAAACGTTTTGATAAGAGTGATAATCCAAATCAATATAATTTGCTTGAAAGCCCGTTTCCAGCATATATTGCGGAGTAATCTGGCTTGTAAAATCAAATCGTGTTTCGTAATTTGTGCTGAAGTCGCCTGAATACCATCTGTTATCGGCAAGTAGATAAAACGAAGATTCAAACGGATCTCGTACTGCTTTTGAACTTGCGTACGGTATGTATTCGTTCGGCAGTTTAATATTATCAGCCGGCGGACTAAAAATATTGAACGTGCTCGCATATTTGTTACTGTAATCCTTCAACACTCGGATACGCCTTCTCTCAAAAAAGCGGGACAGTTTTACAGAATAAAAAGTGGAATTGGAAAGTGTATGATTAAAAGAAAGTGTCTGTTTATCGCTCGAAAGCAACTGAATATTTTGTCCTTTCATATTATAATCGTAATAAGCGTTAAATCCGTTCATCTGCCGATAACGCTTATCCATTAAAAAAGAAAGCATTATTCTGATATTTGTAGTCAAGTTAAAATTTAATTTACCGAAAAAGTTGTAGTAATTGTTCCAGCCCAAACTTGTCCAGCCTTTGTACATATCTATAGGATTGATTTTTCTACCGTCCGGACCAATTACTTTTTTCCAGTTTTGTGATAATCCTGCCTGTACGGAATCAAGATTTCCATAGCGCAAATATCCGTTTATTATTTCCTGTGAAGTCGGAAGTTGGAATGGTTCAAGTGTACCGTCACCATCCAAGTCAACCATAATAGTTCTGTTTTCGTCCCATGTGATATTATCAAATAGGAGAGAAGTGCCGGCGCTGGTACTGATTTCGCTTGAAATAAAATAAGATACTTGCCGCAATAACGGAACTCGTCCGCTCAAAGTTGCTTGAAAGTTTTGTAAACGCAAGGATTTGCTTCGAGAATTTGTAATGAAATCGACATCTCCGGGATAGGAAGAATAATAACGAACGCTTCCGCTGGTCTTCTCTCGTCCGTTTTTTGTAGTCAGATTAATTACGCCTGAAAGCGCGTTGCCGTATTTTGCGCTGTAACCGCCCGATTCAATATCTACCTGCTTAATTGCATTTTTACTTATCTGTGTACCAAATCCTCCGAAAACCGGATTTGATACTTTAACTCCGTCAATCATCAATGCAACTTCATTACTTCTGCCGCCGCGTAATCGTATATCGTCCACGCCCCGCTCGTTGTAACCTGCTTTGGCATTAGGCGTATTTGATAGTACACTGATATTCGATTGGGTGGAAAGTACTTCCTGTAAATTTTCAATCGGCAGTTTGTCCAATTCGTCGGATGAAATTGTCGTAACCTTAGTCGTAGCATCCTTTTGAATAAGTTTTTCTTTTGGGGTAACAACAACTTCTTGTCCCAAACTTAAAGTTTGCTCTTTTAATGTAAAGGTTAAGTTTGTTGTAAGTCCGGGTTTTACAAGCACGTTGGTTTCTTTAACTTTTTGAAATCCGATATAAGAAGCAATGATTGAATACTTCCCGGGCGAGATATTCAAAATATTAAAATGTCCGTTCATATCTGTGCTTGCACCAAGTCCTTCACCTTCAACAATAACGTTAACGCCGGGTAAAGGGTTGCCGGTTTGGTCAAAAACTTTTCCTGAAATTTTGCCCGGAACTTGGGCTAAAAGTGGAGCTGCTATTATTAATATGAAGAAAAAACGTAAAATTTTACTCATGAGACCACATTGTTTTTATTGTTTTACCATAAAATATGTGATTGTCCGTAATAATGCAAGTTTTTTGTCGATTATTTTACTCCGGTTCAAAACAAATACTAAGTTTTCGTTGCCTCTTGATATAAAATTATTTCGGACGGCAGTAGATTATTTAGACGTAGATATTTTGTTTCTTTGGCAAAAGGAACAAAACTAATGCTTGATTGTAAAGAATTAATTACGAGCAAAAATTTGAATTTAAAAAGTTTGAGTAGAGAAGAAAATTACCTATTTTTATAAATTATATTTGATTAGTTTAAGGAAAAATTGATGCGTAAGATTGTAGGATTATTAACACTATTATTATTAATAAATGCTTGTTCTCAAAAAGTTGACACTTCAACTTTATCTCCCGAAGAATATTTCAATTATGTAAAAGGGCTTTATGACGACGGTGATTTTAGAGCCGCTATTCCGGAATTTCAATCAATTCTCCTTCAGTATCCCGGAAGTACGGTAAATGATGATGCGCAGTATTACTTGGCTATGTCGTATTTTAACGAAGGACAATATATTTTGGGAGCTTACGAGTTCAGTAAGCTGATTAAGGATATTCCCGCAAGTCCGTATGTTTCGGATTCTCAATATATGCTGGCAGATTGTTATTATGAGCTTTCCCCCGATTACAGATTAGACCAAAGTTACACTAAAAAGGCGATTCAGGAATTTCAATCATTTTTGGATTACTTTCCAACAAGCCCCAAAGTCAAAGAAGTTGAAGCTAAGATCGATGAACTTCACAACAAACTTGCTCACAAGCAATTCAGAATTGCGGAGCTCTATTATCGGATGGAGTATTACAATGCAGCTGTAATTTATTACACCGCCGTAATGAACGAATTTTATGATACTGAATATGCTTCCAAGGCTTTGGTCGGGCGGATTGAAACAGAGTTGCAAATGAATAAGAAATCGGCGGCATTAAGTGATATTGAGAAATTTTTCACCGACTATCCGGATAGAGAAGACGAAGCACAGAAAGTTACTGAAATAAAAAATAAATATTTCCCGAATAAAAAGAATTCAGAAAATGGCTAAAACCGTTGAAGATTCAAAGTTGACAATGACCGAACTGGTACTACCGCATCATACAAACCAGCTTGGTAATTTACTTGGCGGGCAGTTAATGCATTGGATTGATATTTGTGCCGCACTTTCCGCATCAAAACATTCACAGAGAGTTTGTGTTACAAAATCTGTTGATTTTATTGACTTTAAGGAGCCTCACAAGCTTGGAGATGTTGTTGTGCTTGATGCAAAAGTAAACCGTGTTTTTAACACGTCGATGGAAGTAATGGTTTGTGTTTACAAACAGTCGTTTAAACAAGGTACGAAATCTCTCAGCAATACGGCTTATCTAACATTTGTTAGTGTTGACGATGACGGAATGCCGGTTAAGTCTTTCGAAATAGTGCCCGAAACCGAAGAGGAGATTAAGCATTATGAAGAAGCTCTCCAGAGGAGAGAAGAACGTTTGCACAAGAATAAAAATTAGTAGTGTTTTACTTTTTGTTCTAATTTTATCAGGAATTATTTTCCCCCAACGTTTTGATTTTCCTGTTCTAAATATTAATGTATATGCAACATCATCCGGATTAGATAAAATTTTTGTCTTTAATGCTGACAACAAACCTCCTTACGATTTACTCTTTTATAATCAAAGCTCATTGGGCTATACTTTTCATTCGGGCGATAGATTAGAGAAGGGGCGGTCAAAATATTTTTTCTATCCTTTAACAGAGATTAATTTTTTTAAGCATGGTACAAAGGGATTAAAGGATAAATATCTTTTTACTTCACAAGATAAAAATGTAGTGGGAATGGTCTCCTTTACAGAATACGGGGGGATGCGTTTGCTGAATGTGAAGAAAGTTAAGGATTACCCTGATAAAATTGATGCGGGAAAATATTTAGCCGTACCTGAGGAACGAGCAATTGTGTTTGGCAAAAACTTTAAAGGCGTTTCTTCCGTTTCCGAAGATAAGTTTAAGTTAAAGTTTAAGAATCTCTTCGCAGATGGATATTTTAAGTCCGGAGGTTTTGTTGATTTGGACGTTGACGGATATAACGATTTAGTTCTGTATGACGCAATAAAGAAAAAGCTTAATTACTATCTTAATGTTACCAACACTTTTCAACTTACTAAACAAGAGGATATTTCCGGAACCCTGACGAATTTTAAGGTAAATGATTTTGACGGCGACAGGGTAAGGGATTTTTCATTTACGGATGGCAAATTTTTAGTTGTTTATATTGTAAATTCCAATCCTAAGAATATCAGGCATTTTAGAATAAATGTCGGTAACTGTTTGGACTACAAGTTTATGAAAATTAATAATGATAATCTTACCGATATTGTTACTATTGATAATTCAAATAATCTGAAAGTTTTTTATAATTTAGGAAAAGATCGGTTTACAAAAGGGAACTTCATTACAAAAACAGCCGGCGTAAAAACGTTGGCAACCCTTTGGGATAATAATCAAAGGAATTTGATTCTACTCTCAAATAAAGGACTGTTTTATAAAATTCACAGGATAAGCGTTGTCGATACTTCCGCACAAATATTATTGTCGGGTAACGGACAGAATAATGTTGTGTTTGCTCAAACCCCTGAGAACATTGAAGTTTCTTGGGTTGATAAAAAAAGCTATTTGTCGAAGAGATTAACTGTTTCCCTTAAAAACGGAGCGGTTACTCAATATCGGAATTTAATTCCATATTGTCCGGACGAGTTTTCCGTTATTAAAAATCAACATGATGACTTTTGGTTTTTTACAAAATATTTACACGATAAATTTTCATACTTGCTTAAATATAATGATAATACCAACGAAGTCTTTATCGATACTAACAAGATTTATTCTATCTCCGATTTACTGATTCGGAAAGATGGTGACTCGCTAAAAGTCTTACGCCCGATAAAATTTTCCAATCGAGTTAGAATTGACACGATAATGCTTTCATCCAAACCGATTGATGTTTTTGCTTCTGTGAATAATAAGATTTCATATTTGAATAATAATTTGGACTTAGTATTTGATTCGATTTCCAAATCGAATAAGGGAAAAGAAGAATCTATTTACAAAGTTAAGAAAATCAAGGATTTGTATAATCTTAAAAATAATTTAATGAAGCCTTTAATGATGGAAAAAACCGGGCGGAAAATAAATATCATAAGTGCTGATACGACGATTACTTATTACAGTTCCGTTGATTTTACTTCTCCCCGAATTCTACCTTTTCTTTTTATGAATGGAAATTCAAAAAATCTGATTATTTATAATCCGTCCGATTTTTCTTTCAGGAAAGCGGAACTTCGGGAGGGAAAAAGTTATTTACGTTTTAAAAAAGTTTTTACGAAGAGAAACATTACTAATTTTGAAACGGCACACATCGGGAATAAAGACTACATTATTTTTTATGACAGTACAATTAACTCATTGGTATTTCAAAATATTTTATGAAAGCAGTTCTCTCATTGATATTGATTTTATCCCGAATGATTTTTCCTCAAAATGCGGATCTCCTTTATTCTCGGTTAGTTAATGAATTCAATTCCGGCAAAGGCAATAATAATCCGGCTAAATGTAATTTCGGGTTAATGGCTGATGCGGTGAAAAACTACAACTTCTTTTCGGAAAATCAGAAAAAAGTTGTTAAGCAAATTCTTAGTCGTCCGGTTACCGATACAAGTCTGGTTTCACCGAATGGCAAATTTCGGGTGCATTTTAATCTTGATTCGAATTCATCTCCCAAGTATGATATTAATGAATTCCTGATTGCTCTTGATTCCGTTTATGATAAGGAAATTACCGAGATAGGTTTTCCGTTTCCTCCTCCTGATAACGGAGCCGGCGGCGATGATTTGTATGATTTTTATATAGTCGATTTGGGAACGTGCTGTTACGGTTACACAACACCGGAAACCGATTTGGGTGAAAATAAATTTACTACGTTTGTAACATTGGATAATGACTACGGAAGCGGTTTTTATACGCACGGAATTGATGCGGCAAAGGTAACGGCAGCACACGAGTTTAATCATGGTGTGCAACTTGGAAATTACATTTACCGTTCGGACGACCTTTTTTATTACGAGTTAACTTCAACATCCATGGAAGATTTTGTCTTCGATTACGTCGATGATTATATTGCTTATATGGGGAGCTATTTTAATCATCCCGAACTTCCGTTTACCTACAACAACGGATATAATATCGCTATCTGGAATATTTTTGTTAAAGATGTTTTTGGGTATTCCGCAATTGTTCAAACTTGGAAAGAAATGCCTACTCACCGTGCAGTGGAAGCGATTAATTTTGTGCTACAACAGTATTCTTCGGATTTTAAACGGGGATTAAACTACTTTGGCGAGTGGGTTTACTTTACTTCGTATCGTAAGAAACCGACTATGTTTTTTAAAGACGCAGATAAATACCCGTTGATTAAATTGGAACAATGGGAAAGCGACCCGCTGACAAGTGTTCAGACATTGGACTTAAACCCTCTGTCAAATCTATACAAAAAGAGTGTAATTTCCGGCGACACGCTTGTTACACTTCTAACAAACGGAGATGTAAACGGAGCGATTGCTTATCCTAATATTATTACGTCTGCGGATTATCGTCTTTATACAAATTCGGGAGAAGGAACGGAAATATCTGACAATTTATTTTACGATTTACAAAGTGTCGGTTTGCAAAATCTTTTGGCTACACATTTTATAAATAATAATCTGCCCGGAGTAAGTGGTACTACAAGTGAAAAAGCGGAAGTTTATCCGCAGCCTTTTAAGTATTACCAAAATTCATATCTTTATTTTCCTGTCCCGAAAAATCAATCCGGAACGGTTGTTCTTAAAATAATTTCACTTTCCGGCAAAATTCTTTATCGGAAGGAGTCTCTCTCAAACAGCAATATGGATAGAGTCGGGTGGGATGGTTTGGATTTAAGAAGCAATAAACTTGGGACAGGAGTTTATCTTTACCAAGTAGAAAAAAACGGAATAATTAATCGGGGTAAATTCGTAATAATTAATTAATTTTGTAGCACAATTTTAGTTGGTAATAATTTTAGAAAATAATTAATCAAACAAAAGACTGAATGAATAATTTTAAAGTTGAGCTTAATCAGGTTACAAAGTATTTCGGACGCTTATTGGTTTTTAAGGATATAAATTATTCATTCGCTTCCGGCACGGTCAACGGAATTACCGGACGAAACGGTTCGGGTAAATCCACGTTGATAAAAATTATTTCCGGTTTAAATTCAGCCTCGAAAGGGAAGATCGAATATACATCGAACAGTTTACAAATCGAGAGTGAAAATCTATTTTCGCATATCGGATTTGTTGCACCGTATCTTATTTTGTACGGAGAGTTTTCAGCTATAGAAAATCTGCAATATTTTGCCAAAATTCGGGGTATTGAATTTGACAACGACCGAGCCAAATATTTACTTGACGAGTTTAATCTTTACAAACGCCGTAACGACCTGCTCAAGGGCTTTTCATCCGGAATGCTGCAAAGGATGAAATTTATTTTTGCTTTGCAGCACGAACCTGAAATACTTTTTTTGGATGAACCTACTTCCAATCTCGATAGTGCAGGAAAGGATAAAGTTTATGAAATAATTGAGACATCCGGTAAAGATAAGTTGGTAATTGTTGCCTCAAACGATCAAACCGATTTAGACCTCTGCTCTAATTACTTAAACGTAGAACAATATAAGAGTATGAAGTGATGAAATCGATTGGAGTATTCAAAAAAGACTGGGCTTCCGAACTGCGAACACGTTACGCAATCAATGCATTGGCGATGTTTATTTTGGTTACGATTAGTGTAATACTTTTTTCGGTTGGGCAAGAGGTGCTTAGTCCGGAACTTACCGGTGGTTTGCTTTGGGTTGTGATTTTCTTCTCTGCCATGTCCGGACTGGCACGGGGATTTGTATCCGAAGAAGAGAGGGGAACAACTTTAACCCTTCATCTATTGGCTAAACCGTTTACAATATTTGCCGGAAAATTTCTCTTTAATCTCATCTTAGTCTTTTTGATGAATATTGTAATCCTAATTTTATTTTTGGGATTGTTTAATGGTTTTGCAATTGAAAATTGGGCTATTATGAGTTTGGCTTTCCTTTTCGGCAATGTTGGAATAGCCGTTTCATCAACAATAATAGCGGCAATTATCTCCAAAGCAAACACAAAGGGAACGCTATATCCCGTACTCTCTTTTCCCATACTACTTCCGTTAATTTTAATTTTAATTGAGCTTACGAACTATGCGATTGTAGGTATGACAATCTCGGAAGCTTTTGTAGATTTGGCAATATTAATTATTTATGATATAATAATGATCACAGCATCGTTCATGTTGTTTGATTTTATCTGGAACGAATAAGGAGTTTATATTATGACTATTAAAGAAAAACAGCAGCAATATATAGAAGACCTCGCCATGTTTGAGGATTGGGACGATAAATATCAATACATTATTGATTTGGCGGAAGAAGAAGAACCGTTTCCTCCCGAAGAAAAAAATGATAAAAATAAAATCTCCGGTTGCCAATCGCAGGTTTGGTTTTTAGCTAAGTTCGAGAACGGCAAAATTAATTTCTGGGCTGATAGTGATTCTGTTTTGGTAAAAGGTTTAACGGCAATGTTGGTTGACGTTTACTCGGGACATACTCCGGATGAAATAATCTCAAACCCGCCTGATTTTCTTGAAACGATTGGTTTAACAAATCATTTGTCGCCTACGCGTAAAAACGGTTTAAATTCAATGGTCAAACAAATACAAATGTATGCGGTAGCTTTTAAAGCTATGGAAGGGAAATAATTAACAATATTCTGAGATTGTTAGATAAGTTGCTTGAAGGCGGATTTTTATTCGGGTGTATTGATTTGTATCAATAAAAGTATGATTATCTTTAAAATATTTATCCTCCTTTTAGCTTCCTTTTCTAATATTCTCATTTTAAACTTCTTTATATTTCTTTTTAAGTTCAAAAAAAATCAGTTATCCGTTTATGGCTAAAACATTAGTAATGATATTAATGGCAATTCTCACTGCTTGCAGCTCGGCGCCGCGATTCTATACGGGAAACAGGGTTTCAAACGATATTAAACGAAGCGCTTCACAAAGATATGCCGATGTGCACGATTCCACTAAAGTACTTGCTGCGGAAGAGGGAATTGCATCGTTTTATGCTGATGATTTTAACGGGAAACTCACATACAGTGGAGTAATTTATAATATGCATGGTGTTTCGGCGGCTCATCCGAGTTATCCGATGGGAACAATTATTAGAGTTACAAATTTAAGCAATATGAAAAAAGTAATATTAGAAGTAAATGATAGAATGCCGCAACATCCGGATAGGATTATCGATTTATCACTCGGAGCTGCCGATGCTCTCGGAATGCGCGAGGACGGATTACAAAAAGTGAAGATTGAAGTTCTTAAATGGGGCAAAGGACGAAAATGAATAGGTTTGTTTGCATTATATTATTAAGCTTTATGTTTTTTCCGAAAAGCGCTCTTTTTGCCCAAAGTGCCGAAGGAGAAGTTTTTAGAATTGCCCGACTAAAGTATAGCGGAGGAAGCGATTGGTATAACGATCCGTCGTGTGAAGTTAACTTGCTTAAATATGCAGCCGAGCATACATCAATTAAAACGTTACCCGTATATGTATTTGTAGATGCAGCATCTACGGACATTTTCAACTTCCCTTTTTTGTTTGCAACAGGGCATGGAAATATGCGTCTGACTGACGAGGAAGTTATTAACCTCCGCAACTATCTGTTAAAAGGGGGCTTCCTTTATGTTGATGACGATTATGGACTGGATAAATATTTCAGGCGGGAGATTGCACGAGTTTTCCCAAACAAAAAATTAGTGGAACTTCCATATAATTACGGTTTGTATCAAAAGCCGTTTAAGTTTTCTTACGGGCCTCCTAAAACACATAAACATAACGGGAAGCCGCCTCAGGGCTTTGGGATTTTTATTAATGGAAAACTGGCGGTTTACTACACGTACGAAAGCAATCCTTCCGATGGATGGGCTGACCCGGACGTTCACAATGATCCGCCGGCAAAAAGAGAAGAAGCACTCAAGTTCGGTACAAATTTGGTTTTATGGTCGCTGATACAATGAGTATAAAAACCAAACAAACTGAAATTATTGGGAAGTTGCATAAGTTAATTAGGCAAGAACGTTTATGGCTTTTTATAACGTCCTTTATGATTCCGGTGTTGGTTGTGTTATTTACCTTCATGTTTTTTTCTATTCTTGAATCTTTATTCAATTTTTCTTCGGGTGTACGAACTGCTTTAATAATATTTCTTGCAGTTGAAACAATTGTTTGCTTTGTTTTTCTACTGTTCAGGCGACTGATATTATTGTTTAAAAAGATAACGCTCCGAGAATATGTAGAAAAAGCTTATCAGGTGGGAAGAAAGAATCCGGCAGTAAAGGATGAATTTGCTAACGTTATTAGTCTGGTTAACGATGAAAGTAATGCTTATTCAATGGAGTTAATTGAGGCTTCATTCAATAATATCGTTGAAAAATTAAACGGTAAAGATTTTGAGGTTGATGCTGCAAAATTGAAAAATAAACCGATGCAATATTTTATCCTGATTTTATCCGCACTGATATTTATGGTTTCTATTCCTCAAATTAACGAGGCAACTTTCCGACTCATTAATTACGGTAAAGACTTTGAGCAACCTCCGAAATTCGTAATCAAAATAATTCCAAAAAAGATTACGGTAACTAAGGGAGATTCGTTAGCAGCCGCAATATCTGTTATCGGCGAATCTCCAACAACGGTCAATCTATTTGTGAAAGATGATGAACATACCGATTTTATTAAGGTTAAAAAATTAAGATTAAACAGAAACGAGGGCAAATATAAGTTTCATAAAATATTAAGAACGTTTACGTGGTTTGCTTCTGCGGAAAATATCAGTAGTGATACTGCGCAAGTTAAAGTAATTAATCCTCCCGTAATCAAAAGTTTTTCTGTTACCGTAAAACCTCCTAATTATACGGGTGAAAAACCGTTTACTTTTTACGATAACGGAAACATCCGAGCAATAAAGGGCAGCCGGATAGTAATTTCGGGAACAGCTAACAAGCAGCTTGATACGGCATGGATAGCATTCGGAAATAACAGAGCAAAGCCGCTTAATTGTAAGTTGTCCGAGTTTGCCGGTGAATTCAGATTAATGAATAACGGAAGTTACAAAATAAGGGTAAAAGATAATTCCGGAAACATGAACCGCTTTCCAATTGTGTATAGTTTAGAGGTGAATGAAGATACTTTCCCAACGATAAAAGTAATTGAACCTGAAAAAGAAACCGAACTTGGAAACGAGGATACGCTTCCCGTTCTTCTTAAAATTACGGATGACTACGGCTTTACAAAACTGGAGTTGCGATACAGACTGAGCGCTTCGGAATTTAAGAAGCCGGAGGAAAAGTTTCATTCGTTGAAATTACCGATTAATAAAAAGATTACCGAACAAAATATTTTTTACGAGTGGAATTTAAGAGATATGAATATTGAAGTTAACGATAGGGTTAACTTTTATTTCGTACTATTTGACAACGATTTTGTCTCAGGTCCAAAATTTGTTAAAAGTGAGATTTTCTCTCTTTTTCTTCCTCCTCTTGAAGAGTTTCTCTCTAAGACCGAGAAGAAACAAAATGCAAGTATCGATAAATTAAAAAAGACATTAACCGAAGCAAAAAAGCTAAAAGAAGAGTTCAAACAACTTAGTAACGAATTAAAAAAGAATAAAACAAAAATTTCGTGGGAAGAAAAAAAGAAGATTGAAACTGCCGCCCGAAAAATGAAAGAGCTTGCGAAGAAATCCGAGGAACTTAAAAAGGAGATTATTAATCAGAAAAAGGAATTATCAAAAAAAAATATCCTTTCAAAAGAGACATTAAAAAAATATGATGAACTGCAAAAACTGATGAGCAAGCTTGATAATGACCTGTTAAAAAAAGCGCTTGAAAAGATGCAGAACAAATTGGAAAATATGATGCGCACTGATGCTCAGCAAGCCCTTGAAGAGCTAAAAAAAAATGAGGAGGCATTTAAAAAAAGTTTAGAACGAACAATAGAGTTGTTTAAGAGAATTTTGGCCGAGCAGAAAATCGACGAGCTTGTAAAGCGTTCTACCGAGATAGAGAAAGAACAGGAAAAAATCAATAAGGAAGAAGCAGCTGATTCACTTGGTGCAAAAAAAGATGAGCTTACGAAAAAACAATCCGATTTGAGTCAGCGACTTAAGGAATTGGAGAAAAAGGCAAAAGAGCTTTCCGATATGATGAATCAGATGGAGGATATGCCTAAAGATGAAATGGAAAAGCTGGCTAAAGAATTATCGGAACAAAAAAATCCGGAGCTTTCCAAAATGGCGGCTGAACAGATGATGATGGATAAGATGAGTGAGGCGGCTAAAAACCAAAATAAGTTAATGCAGAATATGAAGCAGATGACACAGATGATGATGAATATGCAGAGTATGATGAAACAGCAATCTCAGCAGAAAGTTATGGCGGAGATGATGCAACTGATAAAAGAACTCGTTAATCTATCTCGTCAACAGGAAGCATTGAAGGCTGAAACAAATTCAGGGCAATTAAATAATGAGCAGTCGAGAAAGTTGGCGGAAAAGCAAAACCGGATTTTAAACAGTATCGATATTATTTTTAAGCAAATGAGTTCTTTATCGAAAAAGACGTTTGCCGTTACTCCTGAAATGGGAAATGCGTTGGGGAAAGCAAAAAAGCAAATGCGGAATTCGATTTCTTCGGCTTTGGATATGAACGGTAGAAAGGCGATTGCTAATCAAAAAAGTGCTATGGCAGCCTTAAACGATGCCGCTAACATGATGCAGCAAATGATGAACGACATGGCTAACCAACAAGGCGGGGGTGGCGGAATGATGTCTCTTTCCCAACAGCTTAAACAGATGGCGGGGCAGCAGATGCAGCTTAATCAAATGACTAAACAAATGAAGGGGAAAGGAATGAGCATGCAGCAGGCTGCGGCAATGCGGCGGTTGGCAGGCGAACAGGCGGCTTTGAGGAAATCGTTGGAAGAATTAAACCGCGAAGCAAAGGCTTCAGGCAAGTCAAAGAAAATTGCATCTAATTTGGAAAAGATTCTTAGTCAAATGAAAGAGGTAGTAACCGATTTACAATCCAATAACCTGAATGAGGATTTGATAAAAACGCAGCAGAATATTTTATCACGTCTCCTTGATGCACAGCGTTCCGTTAATGAACGGGACTTTGAGAAGAACCGCGAATCCCAATCGGGAAAGATATTTAAGGGATTATCTCCTGCGCAGCTATCTAAAAATAAAGGAGAAGAGAAATCCAAATTGGAGAAGGAACTATTAAAGGCAATGGATGAGGGGTACAGCAGAGAATACAGGGAGCTTATAAGAGAGTATTATAAAAAGTTGAAAGAAAAGTAGTAGCTATGTTTGGCAAGTTACACATTATGAATTTTGAATTAAAGAATTATTTTCTTTCCAAAAAACAACAAAAAATTTTGTAATACTATATAACCGAAGAATACTCCCAAGTTGTCAATTGAAGAAAATTCATAATTGATAGTGTAACAAGTTTTGCGTTACCGGTAATTTCCCGAGAAGCGAACCGGAGAGTTGTAACGGAAGAAAGATTTATTTGAAATTTTTCTCTTGAAAGGATTCACTTGTTTTAATTATTAAGTGGTTATTCTCCAATCGGACTTCATATTTTTTCCCGATAAGAAGAATCTCGATTTTGCTTTTTAACTTCGCAATACTTTTTGGAAATTCACTCACGCTTCCATTTGTAAACAGAAAGTCTATCATATAATCTGAGGATTTTACATTTTCCCATTTTGGAGGAGATACATTTTTTGAATAGGCAGAGTCGAGTTCAGCAACCGAGGAATTTATCTTTCTGTTATATTCTTCAATTTCAGAAATAATTTTGTTCTTTATTTCAGCGCTTAGTTTTTTAATTTTTACCGTCGGCTTAGATTTTTCAATTTCCGTCTTTGACAAATAGATAAATCCGTAGTTCGGTTTTGCCAATCTGAAAGCCAAGTACTTTTTCCCTTTTTTAAAAAGTAGTTTTATCATTTCTCCTTTTCTTAAGATTACTTTTTCTCCCGTCGGAAGAAAAAAAGATTTATTGCGGGAAAGCCGTAAAGAAATTTCAGGAGACAAAGCAGAGAAATTCATTAGCACTATTGATTTGCCGGCTTTTGAAATATGTAATATTTTCTTCCGGGAGCTTAATCCGAGATAAAATACTTTATCGTTAACGATTGTCTTTCTCAACGATACAAGGGGTTGAGATAAATCATAACCGGAAAGTAGAAATGGTGTGAAAGGTAAAATCTTTTGTTTTTCATAGAGGGTAAGTTTTTCTTTGTAATTGTTGTAAATTTCCAACTCCCAAGGTTTTTCAGTTAGAAGTATTTTGTTAACTTGTCCGAATAATGCGGAAGTAAAAAAAAAGAAAAACAAAACCGACAGAAAGAATCTGCCGGTAAATTTTATTATGGTAGAAATCACTTCTTTTTCTCTTTCCATTTCTCAATAGTTGAAAGCTGTGATGCAACACCGTAAAGTTCAATGCTGGTACTGTCAAACTGATTTGAGAAGTAAGATAAAGTGGGAAGCGAGAAAAGCCACTTTCCCAAGGCAAGTTTATTTTCCAATTTGTCCACTCTTTCAGCATAAGCTTGTTTATCCCCAATTTCATGCGTTGACATAAATCCGTAAGTGTAATCCAAGAGTTTTCTTACATCGGGATTATCCGCCGAGTTTTGAGCGTCTAAGCCAAAAAAGTTTTTATCGGATGTAAAAGAAGCCGGTAGAATATGCCCATTATCGTCTAATATTAAGTTAATCTTTCTGGCGGATAAGTCCGGTTCGCGTAAAAAGATGTCGTATAAATCAAACAAAAAATTACTTCGGTACCCTGTAAATGCTACAATCACAGCATCATAATTTTGCTTTTTGATTTCATCGTTTGTTACGGCTCTTGCGTAAATCTTACCCTGTGAAATCTCAGGAGAGTTTAAAATTGAAATTAATGCATTATATTCTTCTCGATAACCATAATTAACGCATGACACAATATTTATGGAATCCGGCAAGTTTTGTAAATCAACTTTTGAAACATTTTTGTTCGGCTGAACAATTTTTTCTTCTACGTAGTATGACGAAGAAGGGAAAATAGTGTAATTTAGTAGGGAGTTGAAGTTGTTACGATTTCCCTTATAATCAATAATATCACGCTGCTGAGGAGTTCCGATTTTATAAAAACGTGCAAGAATTTTATCCTGATTAAGAAATGCGCGCAAGGCTTCTCTTTGTTCGAGGTTTAATCTATTTGTGTTAAACAGAATACCAAAGTAAGTTGTGCTGATACCCGGCTTTGCAAAAAAATGTTTGTCCTTATCTAAAATCGGAGAAACGGCGCCGAAAGGTGATTCGAGCAAAACATTAATATTGTTATTCTTCAACTCGGTAGTGAATGTGCTGTTATCAATAAACGGTTTTAGTTTAACGTATGAAATAAATGGCTTTCTGTCAGGATTACGGAAGTAGTTCGCAACGCCCGTTTTTTGTGGAACAGCAAGATATGAGCCTGTTCCAACATAATAATTAAGCGCATTCATGTCAGACGATTTAGGCAGCACTTTGAATGAAAGGACTTCTTTAATGTCGGATTCCTTCCAAATTCTGTCGTGCTTAAACTGAAATTTGATTACGCCGTTTTTGTCAGGTCCCGAAAAGCCAATGTTTTCGAGGGCTTGAGCTATTAAGATGTAGTCGGGTGAGAGTGAGCCGAGATTTTCAATACGCTTGAGAGTAAAGGCCAAGTCTTCTGCTGTAAACTTATCCGCTTTTTTAAGTTTAAGTTTTACTTCATCATCATCCGATTTAATTTCATAGCTGTCAGACCACTTTACATTATTCTTTAATTTTATTGATACAACATCATTATTGTCGATTCCCAGAAACGTTCCAAGTCCGTCTTCATAAACTATCCCGCTTTTATTGGATGAAACATTAAACAGACCGTCAAATTCAACTTCGTCAAGTTTGTCGGATAAAGGATTAACGTCAGGCAAGTGCGGGTCAACAACAGGTGCCTGATGTGAGATGTAGGGAAGAACAACGGCGTTTTGTAATTTGTTGCCGCTTAATATTATATACGCAATTACTGCCGCTGCGGCTAAAACTAATATTCCGATTACAAATTCTTTTTTCTTCATCTTAAATCCTTAATTTTTTCTGATGAGTGGTTTTTGGGCCATTACACTGACTTCATAAAGTTTATACGAGGGGAATTTGAAATAAATTGATAATACGTTCTTCTCCTCCTTATCCATCTGAACTGGAGTGATCTTGCATTCGTAGTTATTATTTTTTGATGGCGCAATAATTTTAATTCGGCCTTCGTTTTTTATCTCGGTATTGTTAAGCAATATTTTATCGTACCAGCGTTGAGTATCAGCGTTTTTAGCAATTTCTTCCGGAAGTTTTATGTTGATTTCATAAACGGGGAATTTAGCTTTTGTAGGAATCTTAAGCTGAACTTTAAAGAGATATGTATTTACTCCTTTTTTATTATTTGTAACGGGGACCACAAACAACTTGCGATAATCTGTGCTTCTTGTTATTAATTTGGCAATATTTACATTAAATTCATCGATAATATTTCTGACCTTTCTGTTTTTGCCTCGATAATATTTTGAATGAAATTCAATTGCTCTTACCTTGGAAACGGCATTGTTGTTTTTGTTGTTCAATATTTGTTGATAAAGCGCAAGAACAGATTTTTCCGGAAAAGAGTAGTATTTGATTTTTTCAAGGTAGTCAGAAATTTCGTTGTTCCGTTTTTCCACGGTTGTCTCACCGTGAATGCTGAAAGTAAGTCTGTAAACCGGTGCAAAAACAGAATCGGAATAGAGTGTTTTTAAGTTCTCTGTATCGAGTAAATGTGTTTTTACAAAAGAATTAATTTTTTCAATCGAAGCATTTTTTACTCGTGTAAAAAGTTCAGTTTCAAACTTGTTGATTAATTCCTTTTTCTTTGAAGCGATAAACGAGGGAGCAAGAAAATCATTAAACCGATTTAGTTTAATAATGGCTTTCTCTGATGACTCCCAATTGTTGGAAGAAAGATAAATCCCGATAATATTTTTTTTACTTCCCAAATATTTCAAATCCAAAAACTTGTAGTGTTTAATTAAAAAGCCTAATTCCGAATTCGATTTTAAAAGCGAAAGCATTTCTCCGTAAGCCTTACGAGTTCTAAGTTCGTTTAGTCTTCCGACAATAAAGTTAGCTTCACGGTAATCCCGCTCAAGTCTTCTCGTATATCTTCGTCCATTTCTTAATCCGCGCTGGAGTTCCGATACGCAATAATAATTTTCAAATCCTCTGAAGTCCGCAAGGAAAAGTGTCGGAAGAACATCCATCATCTTTTTTAGCTTTTCTGTAGCTGTTTCGTAAAATGTATTCGGAAGCCACTTAGGGGCGGTTTTTAGAAAATTGTCCAAATCCTTTTTGTATGTTTTGTACTGCTGAAACATCGAAGCTTTTTTGTTAAAGCGTTTTATCATTTCAACTAATGCGTCAAACTTTTTAGGTACAAAGCCGTTGGCGTTTTTATAAAGTTTATATACTGTTTCAATGGGAGGATTAATGTTGAACGGTTTAATGTCTCTTTTAGCGGCAATAGTGTTAAAGTATTCTCTTTCAACGTTTGAAATTCTTTTAGCGATTATTTCTTTAACCTTTTTTTTAACAGATTCATCAACTGATAATTTAGATTTAAGGAAACGGAGAAAGACCGGAGCCGATTTTAAGAATGCAGCCTGATCGTTTTCGGTTTCTTTAAGCTGAACATAGGTTTGAAGCAGTGCTAAACTTTTCTTTTCAAAAATATATTCTTCTTCAACGTCGTTACTGAAAATTAAATAATTCTTGTATGCCTTTTCTTTCGCAATTCTAAGTGAATCGGGGAAGTATTTTTCCATCTGCGGTGTTACTTTTCTTAAATAGCTTATGGAATCAATTGATACAGTAACCGCTTTCAATTTTGATTTTAATTTCTCCAAAGGGGAGTTATACGAAATATGTTTGTACTCGGTTCTTTTCAACCTATATTTGTAAAAAACCAACTGTGTTTTAGCAAATTCTCTCTCAAAGTTGTATCTCCACATTGGAACGTAGCGATAAGCCGCATTAATAAGAGTATCCTTATTCACTTTTTCGATAATCCAATAATACATCTTATGATGAGAATCAACAGGATAAGCGCTTTCGGTTTTGTCGAACGATACCACATCCGGTATTTTTGTATAGCCTTTGTCGCCGCCGTCAAATTTGTCGGAGAAATAATACTCGGAAATTGGTTTGATATTGTTTTTTATAACAAAGTAAAAGTTGTCCTTTACCGGAGGAGTAACTTCCATGTAATATTTGGCATCATGCTCCAATTCAAAGTTTTTCTTTCCGTCAAGTAGTTTAATGTACCCGTCTTCTTTCGGAATTAAGTCCGGATTGGGAGATATTTCTTTATAAGCAGAGCAACCGCCAATAAAAACAGTAAGCAGAAAAATCAATAAAAACTTTTTGTTCATTTTTTCTCCGTTAGTAGGAAATTGAAAATTAATATACAAAAATACATTACTTGTTTGTTAATTAAAAAACTATATGCTACTTTTGTTTCTTTTTTTAGTAAATAATATGAAAAAATTAACACATGACGAAATATCAGAGAACAGGGCTACGCTTGAAACAATAAGCAATGTAAAAAAAATGCCCGTCTATGCTATTCTGAATTCAATCCGAAGCAGTTACAATGTCGGCTCAATTTTCCGCTCCTCTGACGGTGCGATGCTCGAAAAGATTTATTTGTGTGGTTACACGCCTACTCCGCCCAAAAAGGAAGTGTTGAAAACCGCGTTAGGTGCAACCGAGAGTGTAAGTTGGGAATTTGTAAAAGATGCAAAAGAAGCGGTTTTGAAGCTGAAAGAGCATGGAGTTACAATCTGTGCTCTCGAGCAAACCGACTCCAGTATTCCTTATTATCAAATCACTCAAGCCGAGTTTCCGCTTGCGGTTATTATCGGGAATGAAATTACCGGAGTTGACCAGGAGCTTATCGATTTATGCGATTTTTCGATTGAGATTCCGCAATACGGTATTAAACAATCTTTGAACGTGGCTGTTGCAACCGGAATTACTTTGTTTGAGTTGAGAAAGATTTTTCAACAATAATTTATTGGTTTATTGAGTCTAAAGTTATTTGTTCAATCCTGCGAGAGCGCTTTTAATTAATTCCTCTAATGTTAAATCAGGAGATTTGTTTAATATGGAAGAAATAACCAAATCGGCTTTTTTGTTGTTATAGCCCAAGTTGACGAGTGCCGCAATTGCGTCTCCTTTTGTTCCGTACGGAGTGTAGTTACCGGAAGAAGAAACGGAAACTACGGAACCGATTTTATCTTTCAGCTCAATAATTAACCGTTCGGCAGTTTTCTTCCCGATTCCGGGAATGCTGACAATGCGCGGGACATCTTGATTTTGAATAGCTTGTACCAAATCGTTTGCCTGAATTCCCGAAAGTATTCCCAAAGCCAACTTAGGACCAACTCCGCTAATGCTTATCAGCAGTTCGAAAATCGCTTTTTCTTCAGCGTTGTTAAAACCAAATAAGTTTAGCGCATCTTCCCGCACATTAAGATATGTAAACAACTCGGCAGTTGCGCCAAGTTCGGGCAATTTATCAAAAGTTGAAATTGAAATATGAACAAAGTATCCTACTCCGTTTACATCGAGCAACACGGAAGTCGGTTTTTTGTCCAATATTTTTCCTCTTAAATAGCCAATCATCTTTATCTCACAATTAAGTCGGGGTTGTTTTCAACAAATTTTTCCCAGCTGCTTCCGCGGGATGCAATTTCGCCCGATTTGAAAGCATGGCACACCGCTACGGCAAGTGCATCTGTTTCATCAAATATTTTTTTTTCATCTCCGAGGGCAAGCAAACGGGTAATCATAAACTGAACTTGATTTTTGGAAGCGCCGCCGCGACCTACAACCGCTTGTTTTATTGTACGGGGTGAATATTCCGAAGTATGAACGTTGTTGTGAACAGCCGCTAATATTGAAACTCCGCGCGCATACCCGATTTTCATTGTGGATTGAATGTTCTTTCCGTAAAATGCGGTTTCAATTGCAAACTCATCCGGCTCATAAGTTTTAATCAGGGAAAAAAGGTCGTCGTAAATTATACGGAGGCGTTCTCCCATATCATTAGTTTTGGGAGGTTTTATTATTCCCGAAGTGATGTACTGAAGTTTGTTCTTTTCATATTGAATAATCCCGAAACCTGTAATTAAGGTTCCGGGATCAACACCGAGAATTTTCATTACTCGGCATCATCTAAAAAGTTGGCGTTTGTATAAACATTCTGAACGTCGTCGTTATCTTCAAGCATGTCGATAAGCTTCATAACTTTTTCTTCCGCTTCACCTGCCACATCGATTGTGTTTTTTGCTATCCACTGCAGCGAAGCGTTTTCTACTTCAAGTCCCGCATCCACAAGAGCTTTGCGTACATCTTCAAAAGTTTCAAGGTCCGTAGTGATTTCAAAAAAGTCCTCTTCGCCCTGAATGTCTTCTGCGCCGGCATCAAGAACAATTTCCATAATATCATCTTCGGATTTTCCCTGTGTGGGCATTGTAATAACACCTTTACGTTCGAACATCCAAAGAACCGAACCGGTTTCGCCCATTGACCCGCCGTATTTGCTGAAGGTATGTCTTACCTCGGCAACGGTGCGGTTTTTGTTATCGGTAACGCATTCAACCAAAAGCGCAACACCGCTCGGGCCGTAACCTTCGTAAGTTAGTTCGTGATATTGAACGCCCTGAAGTTCGCCGGTGGCTTTTTTAATGGCGCGTTCGATGTTGTCCATCGGCATGTTTGCGGATTTTGCATTATCGATTGCCAAACGAAGACGGGGATTACCTGCAGGGTCGCCGCCGCCTTGCCGCGCAGCAATAGTAATTTCTTTAATTAGTTTTGTAAAAAGCTTTCCGCGTTTTGCATCAATCGCAGCTTTTTTTCTTTTAATTGTAGCCCATTTAGAGTGTCCGGACATTTTTACCTCAATATTGTTTTATTCTAATATCTTTCAACTTTAATTGCGGGAACATTTTATCCCATTTATAAAATTTATCAATTGTAAATACAATATCCATTAAAATTTTGTCTTTATCAACAATCTCTTTTAATACACCTCCCAAGTTAAAACCAATTACGTCAAAAACTTTATCGGAGTTTACTTGTTTTACCATTCCCATAAGATGATTTTTGCCGACTATCCTCGGGCCGTTTGTGAACTTAACATCACGAGCAAGAAATACCGGACGGTGGTTTCCCGGACCGAAAGGAGCAAATTGGTCGAGGATACGAATAAACTTAGCCGTAATTTCAGAAAAGTGTATTTCAGCATCGATATCGATTTCAGGAATAACATCATTATCGGTTAGTCTGCGATTCAAAACTTCGTTAAACTTTTCCCGGAAAAGATCAATTTTATCGATTTCAATTTCAAGCCCGGCAGCGGCTTTATGCCCACCGAACTGAATTAGTAAATCCTTGCATTCCTCCAAAGCGGCATATATGTCAAATCCTTGAATGCTTCGCGCAGAGCCTTTGGCAACACCGTCAATTGTTGTAAGCATTATTGAAGGAAGATTATATTTTTCAACCAAACGGGAAGCTACAATTCCGATTACGCCCGGATGCCAGTTTTCTCCGTGTAAAATAATAGCTTTGTCATTTTCAAAATCAACTTTTTCATGAACCATATCCAGAGCATAAGAAAACGTAACTTCATCAATTTTTCTTCGTTCCAAGTTTTCTTGTTCCAGTACTTCGGCAATTTTTCTCGCTTCGTCATGGTCTTCGCTTGTAAATAAATCAACTGCACGCATAGCATCGCCCAAACGTCCGACAGCATTAATTCTGGGAGCAATTGTAAAAACTATTTGTCCTGAGGAAAGATTTCCGTGTGTCATTCTTGCAATTTGCAATAATGCCGCAATTCCGGGACGCGGATTTTGGTTTATCATGTCGAGTCCGGCACGAACAAGTGTGCGGTTTTCATCGACTAAAGGTACAATGTCTGCCGCACTTGCCAAAGCCACTAAATCTACGTAATCCATCACCAAGTCTTTTTTCCCGATTCTATCCCCGATTGCCCGCGCAAGCTTAAATGCAACACCGGCACCGGCAAGGAACTTAAATGGATACGTGTCCCCGGGTTTAATCGGATCAAGAATTGTGAAAGCATTGGGCAATCTATCCTTAGGTTGATGATGATCTGTAATAATTACATCAATTCCAAGGGAGTTTGCATAGTCAACTTCGTCAATTGCAGTTATTCCGCAATCAACCGTAATTATCAGATCTGTGTCGTTTTCTTTTGCAAAATCAATTCCTTCGGTCGAAAGACCGTACCCTTCTGATAAACGGTTAGGAATGTAAATTTTTACATCGGCACCTAAATGCTTTAGGAACATATACATAATAGATGAAGCGCATGTACCGTCAACGTCATAATCACCGTAAACTACGATTTTCTGATTGCAGGTAATTGCTTCAATGGTTCGTGTCGAAGCTTCCTCCATTCCGTCCATTAAAAACGGGTCATGAAGCTCTTCCAATGTTGGTCTGAAAAAACTTTTTGATTCCAAAAAGTTTTTGACATTTCTCTGCAGCAGCAGTTCGGCAAGAACTACTGAAATATTTAAACTGTCTGCTAAAGCCAGCGCATCCTCTCTCGGAGCCGGCTCTCTGAATTTCCAGCGTGTTTTAATCATTTTCTCAATACGGAAGAACACTATTGATGCAAGTTTGTAAGCCGAATTCTGTAATCCGGCAAAAAGCCGGACGGCAATTATTTATCTAGATCCGCCGTTGCCGACGGACTCGAGCGACCTACCCGAGGAACATGCAAAGCGGACAACTTTGCTCCACAAGTGGAAGTTCCTTTTACTTGGTCTTGCTCCGAGTGGGGTTTACCGTGATTCCGCATTGCGGAACTCCTTTCGGACCTTTGATATTACTATCAAAGCGGTAGGCTCTTACCCTGCCTTTTCACCCTTATCCGGCAGAAGCCGGACGGTATATTTTCTGTGGCACTTTCCGTAACCGCAAACTTACGTTAGCGGCTCCCGGGCGTTACCCGGCACCCTGTCCTTCGGAGTTCGGACTTTCCTCTATTCAAGCATTATGCCGAATAGCAATTGCCCAACTTGCATCATACGTGTTTCTTCCACTCTCTTTTTCTTTTTATTAATCAATTATCGGAATATACGAATTTTCTGTTTTTATTTCTCGGAAAAGAAAAAGCAGATGTAGAATTGATAATGGATAAAAATAATTTATTCTACCGAAAGATAGATTAATGAGTGATTGGGCAATAATCTCTTTTAAAAAATCGAGGTTGTTTTGTTTCATTGAAATTATTTGAAATAATAGTTTTATTTGGGGGGAATTTGTTTTGGGAAAAGAAGAAAAAATAGAACTAATCCGAGATAGTTAAGAAAGTAATTGTTAAATTAAAAAAGATGAAAAAATTACTATTTAGCATACTACTTATTACTTCTGTTTATGCTCAAAATAACGGAAGAGTTGACTCACTGATTGTGGCGGGAATAAAACAAATATACTCGATTAAATTCGAGGAGGCTTACTCTACCTTTGATAAACTCAGAGAAGTTGATCCTCATAATCCTGCCGGAAAATTTTTTGATGCAATGGTAACGTGGTGGCAAATACTACTGGAACTTGAAAATCCGCGTTTCGATGGATTATTCTACAAAAAGTTAGAGAACGTAATTGAGCAATGTGATTCAATTTTGGATAAGGATAAAAATAATTATAATGCATTATTTTATAAGGGTGGTTCGCTCGGTTTCAGAGGAAGGCTGCTAAGCGTAAGGGAAGATTGGGTTGATGCCGCTTTGGACGGGAAAGACGCATTACCGATAGTAGGGAAAATTGCAGAGCTTTATCCCAATAATTTTGATATTCAGTTGGGATTGGGGATTTATAATTACTATGCGGCAATAATTCCTGAAAAATTTAGTTTTGTGAAACCGCTTATGTATCTTTTCCCTCCGGGGAATAGGGAACTGGGACTAACTCAACTGAAAATTGCCGCCGAAAAAGGACGTTATGCAAAATATGAAACTCGTTATTTTTTAATGATGATATATTTTGACTTTGAAAAAGATTATACTCTTTCGATGAAATATTGCAAGCAACTTCTTAATGATTTTCCTCAGAATCCACGGTTTGAAAATTTTTTGGCAAGAATTTATTTTCGAACGGCTCAGTTTGAAAAGGCGGATTCTGTATTTAAAGTTATTTACAAAAAAATTAAATCGGGGCAAAGAGGCTACAACTATTCTTTGAAAAGGAGTACGCTTTATTATCTTGCCGACATAAATGCTCGTCACCAAAGAAATATTGAAGCAATAAAACAGTTTACTGAATCGCTGAAAATTTCAGAAGATATTGACGGAGATAAAGACTCAGGTTTTAAAGTAAACACAGCTCTTTATTTGGGAATAATTTATACCAGAATTAAGGATTACGAAAAAGCAAAGGAGTATTACAAACGTGTTTTGGAGATGGAAAATTATTTAGGTTCGATTAAAAAAGCCGAGAAGAGCCTCTCGGCATTGCAAAAATTAAAATGATGTACTTAATCCAAAACGATGAAGATTGCCAATTGGTCCAAATGATGAGAAAGAGTAATCCAATAAATAATTTTTAATGTTCAGACCAAAACCTGCACTAAATCCCGCAATACCGAAGGAAAGCCCGAGACTTAAATCATCTCGCTTGGCATTATCATAACCTAAGCGGAGCCAAAAAGAGCGGCTTAATTTTAATTCGCCACCGACAGTCCAAGCAGAGAACCTGTCTTTAATGTTATCGTATGAATTAGCCAAATGATTTATTGAAAAGTAAAACTTAAGGGGCAAATGGGCAAGTTCCTTTGTCATCCCAACTCTAACATCCATCGGAAGAGATTCTTGAATATCGTAATAATTAGAAAGTTGTTTACCGATATTTAAAACTGAGAAACCGAAACTCCATTTCGATTGAGGAATTAAATAAAGTAAACCAATGTCCGCCGAAACTCCGGTAGATGAATAATTTTCAATTCCGGAGTAGATAAAACGAACGTTGGCACCGTAGTAAAAATTTTCATCAATCATATTTCCATAACCTACCGATAGAGCAAATTCGGAGGCATTAAAAGTACCTGTTTTATTTCCGTATTTATCGGATGCAATGAAAGAGCCGTAATTGATATATTGAACTCCGGCAGATAAACGTCCGATATTGTTAAAGGAATGCGAAGCGGCTAAACTTAGTGAATTTATCCCTTCCAAATGTTTTAAGAAGGAAAAAGAGATTGGATTTGCTTTTAATGTATTAATACCTGCCGGATTGTAAAAAATAACGTTAGCGTCTTCAGTGGCGGCAACAAATCCGCCGGCTACTGCCGCGGCGCGAGGGCTGTTATCAACAGATAAAAAATTGTATGTAGTTTGAGCTGATACTGAAACGGAAATCAATAGAACTAAACTCAAAAATCGAAACATCCAAACTCCAAATATTTATTTTCAAGTTTAGTGATAAAGTCAGATAAAATCAAGATAATTCAGTCTTATCCGTTTTTTGTTTTATCTCTTCGAGATACTTTTTTACAAATTCATCTTCAGGCTCAATATTATTGGCTTTACTAAGATGTTCAAAAGCTTCATTATATTTTCCTTGTGAAAAGTAGAGTATCCCGAGATTTTTATATCCAATAGGCAGTTCCGGATAGAATTCCATAATTTTTAGAAATAATTGTTCAGCCCAATCCAATCGGTTATTTGCTATTGCCTCTTTACTTAAAGATAGTGCAAAATTCACCCATTCGCTAACTAACGGCAAGTTGCCATTATCTTCTTCCTCTGCTATTTTTTTCCATTTTGCTTTAATCAAAGTCATGTTTCTACTATGAATTACAGTTGGAGTTTCAGCTTTATCATAGTAACTGATTTTCTGCATTGATCTTATACTTCCGCTCCATTCGTGATCATAGTTGAATGAAGGAATGACGTAACTTTTTAATCCGGCTTTTTTTATCTGAAGCCCAATGTCCCACTCCTCAAAGTAACAGGGGGTAAAGTCGTTTTCAAATCGAAAGTTAAATCGGTCAAAATATTTTTTTCTTATTCCAAATAGAAATCCGGATACTGCATCTACTATTTGGATAGAACTATACTTGTCTTTATCGAAATAAAGCAAATCACTAAGGCTTTCAAAATGGAAAAAGGAACCTTGAGGTCCAACCATAGCTGCATCGGGTAAGGAAATAATAGCTTTTTCAATATCCGTAATTGTATCTTTTTCAATATGTACATCCGAGTTAATAAAGAAAACAATTGGAGTTCTGGCGATATTAAGTCCGATATTCCAAGCACGGGAAACGCCCACATTTTTTTTCATGATAGCGTAGTAATCGATACGCGGGTCATCCTTTAGCTCGGAAGCAACCTTTTCGGAATTAAATACGACTATTACTTCTCCCTCAATTTTTTCAAGGTCATCAAGCAAAGTTTTAATGTTATATTGACTTGCAGGGGCATAATCAATAACGGGAATTACAAAACTACGCTTTAATTTATTTACTTTTGAACTACTTACACTTACAAACCGTATCGATTTTTGCCGGAGTTCTTCCACTGTAGAGGTCCTTTCTTTTTCTCCGGCAATGACTTTTACTAATTCATCAGCTCTGTCAGAATATTTATGGGCGTTCCGAACAATCTCCATCCCGCGTTTTGCAATTGCCTCCCTCAATTCATCATTCTCAAGATAAAATTGAACCACATTTTCAATCAGATCATCATCGTAACTCGCATAATCTTCTCCATCTTTAAATAGTTCTGTTTGTCCGCTATTCTTCGTCATATCTGATAATAGGAAAGTTCCGGTTGACATAGTTTCAAAAAAACGCATATTTAAGTCATTACGGATAGCGTTATTAAATGCAATTTTAGATTCAGAAAAATGTTTGGACATTTCAGTCCAAAAAGCTCTTTCCTTGAATAGAGGAAATTTTGTCATGAGCTTGTTAAGTAAAGCATTTCTACGTGATTCGGGAGGGATTGAGCCGACAAAACCAATTTCATGTTTTTTAGAGGAAGAGAATTTGTCGTGAATTTCGGGATCAGCTCCAAGCGGTAACCAAAAAACGTTTTTATTTCCTGCCTTCTTGAAATCTTCAATATATTCTTTTTGTGCAATAAAAACGTAATCAAAATTTAATGCCAGTTTTACATGATTATTTAAATGTAAGTGGCTATCAATCCAATAAGAAGCAGTAGGAATAGGAAGTGAAGAAACATTTTTAGGTAACATATGACCAACGGATTCAACCCAAATAAATATTTCCGGTTTTTTTTCATTTTCAGTCATATTATATAATGCTAAAATATCCGGTTCAAAATCTGTTGGGATATTTTGAGGGAGTATTGGTAGTTTCATATTTTCCAAATTCCAATGGGAAATAAAGGATTCGGGTAAACTTGGGCCCACTGTTACAACATCATGTTTTTTCCTTAAAGCTCTTTCAAAATATACAGCTGTTGTAACTGGATAATAAACATAATAAAACCATATTTTTTTCATACAAATCTTCCGGCTAATTTTATATTATTAAATAATACTACAAATAAAATACCAAAAAAAATATTGAATCCGAATTGGATTCGCCAATCAACAAAAAAAAATGCATAATATTAACCACCTGTTCATAAGTCCAAAGCAAAAAAGAAAAATTCAACAATCGAAGAAAAAGAAGAAAAATGAATAAAAAAGATGAAAACGAGAAAAAACTGTAAAAATATTTTTTGGCCCGATAATTGAAAAAACAGAGCAAGAAAAATAAAATTAACTTTGGTTGAACAACAAGAACATATCGACAAAAAGGAATTTGTTAAGGAAACTAATCCTTTCGCCTATTACTTAGACAAAGGTAAGGAATCGATTACAAACAATAACATTAAGCAGGCGCGCGAAGACCTACTGGAAGCTGCCGAGCATGGTGAAACACCGGAACTTTACTTGCTTCTGTCAAATGTGTATATGAACTTTAAGAGCTATGCAAAAGCGGCGGAATATTTAAAAAGAGGGATTGAATTAGATTCAAGAGACCCTGAACTTTTTGTTGAATTGGGAACAATATATTATAAACTCGGAGAGTTAAAAGCCGCAGAGTTTTATTACGAAGAAGCTCTTGAAATCAGGCCGATGAATTTTAGTGCAAATTTCAACTTGGGAATTATCTGTCGTAAAAAACAAGAGTGTGAAAAAGCAATCGGATATTTTAGAAACGCGGTTTTGGTAAATCCCGGCAATTTTTTAGCTCTATATAATATCGGCTATTGTTATCAACAGCTTAATGATGACGTGAATGCTATTAATTACTATAAAAAGAGTTTAAATGAAAACCCTGTTAGTCCAGAGGCCTCCTTTGCTTTAGGCAATATGTATAAAAAAAACAGAGATTGGAAGAAGGCTAAAGAATATTTTAAAGCTTCATTGAGAATTAAACCGAATCAACCAAATGTACTTACAAATTTAGGAATAGTGTTTCACTACCTTGGAAAGTTTGAAGATTCAAAAAATATTTTAAAAGAGGTATTGTCTCTCGAACCAGAAAATCCGGATGCAAAAGTTAATTTGGCGACAACATTTTTTGAACTTGGAAGATTTGAAAAATCTGAAGAATTATATTCTGAAGTATTAAAGAAAAATAATAATGACGCAATCACCCATTTTAATTATTCTTTGCTTTTGTTTGCAGTAGGAAAATATAAAGAAGCACTTGATGAATATGAGTGGAGAATTAAAACTTGGGATAGAGAAATTCCGTTGCCCGGTACCAAATTTTGGAAAGGCGAATCTTTAAAAAGTAAAAAGATTGTTGTTTTAGCGGAACAAGGTTTGGGTGATGCAATTCAGTTTGTAAGATATTTATCCAAATTAAAAGAACTCGGTGCATATGTTGTACTGCAAACTTGGCGCCCCTTATGCAAACTATTTGCCGAAAATAATTTAGCAGACGAAGTTACCGAAGAAGTAAACGAAATTCATGATGCCGATTATAAAGTTTTTCTGATGAGTATTCCCAAAATCATAAAGCAATTTCCTTGCAATTGTAATTCGCCTTATTTGAAAATTAATCCCGTTGAAACAGAATTCAAGTTAAATACACACAATAAGTTAAAAGTGGGAATAGTTTGGAGGGGTAGCCCCGAACATATGTACGATTTTAAACGCTCTGTTAAATTAGAGTTATTTGAAAAAATATATAAAAACAATGAAGTTGTCTTCTACTCGCTCCAGAAGAATGTTAGCGAGGAGGAGAGAGCTGAACTTGTAAAAATTGGCATTACCGATTTATCGGACAAGCTAAATTCCTTCTATGATACTGCTCAGTTTATCGAACAACTTGATTTGATAATTTCTATTGATTCTGCTGTTGCACATTTAGCCGGAGCAATGGGGAAAGTAGTTTGGATGCCTGTTTCGAAAATTTCAGATTGGAGATGGGGAACTTCGGGAAGGACCACAGAGTGGTATAAATCGATGAAATTATATCGCCAGAATGAAACAGGGCAATGGAATAAGGTATTTCAAAAGATTAATCATGATTTAGAGCAAAAAGTTATGCTCCATAAAAAAGAACAGGAACAGCAATTAGCTTTGTTAAAATCTTACGGTTTAAAATTGTATGATGATGGAAAAATAAAATCGGCATTAATCTATTTTGAAAAGTATCTGGAAAACAATCCGGAGGATTGTACTGTCCTTTTGGCAACAGGTTTAATTGAAAAGGAGGTAGAAAATTATTCATTATCAATAAAATATCTCGAAAAACTCTTTGAAAATTGTCCGGATGAAAAAGCGGGTTTGCTTGAACTTGCAAGATTGGAAAACAGGTTCGGAAATAAGAAAGCCGCTGAAAAGTATTATCTACAATTGATTCAGAAGGATAATAACAGTGAATATTTGAACGAATTTGGATGTGTACTTCAAGGTAATGGACGATATGAAGAAGCGGAAAAATATCTTGAGAAAGCAATTGAACAAAATAACAATGTAGGTTACCTCTTAAATTACGCTAACAATCTGTATTTTACAAAAAAGTTTGACTCAGCAATTGAAATTTATGATAAAGCAATTGCTCAGGATGATTTGGTTGCCGCTCACGTAGGGAAAAGTTTTACTTATTTAACGCAAAAAGATTTTAAGAACGGATTTGCAGAATATGAATATGTTCTTTCCAAGGAAATTTTCGAGCCTGACGATATTAAGAAATGGGAAGGAGAAGAAGCGGCAGGCAAAAGAATTTTAATATACACCGAACAAGGTATTGGCGATTCAATTCAATTTATGCGGTTTCTAAAAAATGTTAAGGAAAAAGGATTATATGTCATAATCGGAACAACTCAGGCATTAAAGCCATTTTTTGAAACTTCGCCATTTGTTGATGAAGTTACAACTCAAAAGACAAACGATGCTGATTATTACTCCTCCATAATGAATCTTCCTAAGGTATTTGGATTGGAAAATGAAGCGGATTTTAAACAGACTGATGAAATTTTTAAGGTAGATGAAAGTCTGAAAAACAGCTGGAAACGTGTACTAAAAAAAGGGATGTTAAATGTTGGTTTGGCTTGGCATACCGATTCCAAAACTCCGACGAGCAAACGCCGCTCGATGGATAAGGAAGCTTTATCATTATTGCTTTCAAACAAGGAGATAAATTTTTTAATCTTCGAAAAAGATTCTCATGATACATTTTTAGCAGAAGCAGAAAAGAATTTTTCAAATATCCAAATAATCAACGAGTCGCTCTGGGATGTTGCGGCAATTATCTCAAATCTCGATTTAGTAATCTCTGTTGATACTGCTTTACTTCATATTTCCGCTTCGATGAATATTCCTACTTGGGTATTGCTTCCAAAATATTGTGACTGGCGTTGGACGTTTGACGGAGAGACATCATATTGGTACAAAAATGCAAAGCTTTATCGTCAAACGGAAGAAGGAAATTGGGGCGGTTTGATTAAGAAAGTAAATAAAGATTTACATGAAATCTCCGTTAAAATAGTCGAAAAAATATCTCCCGAAAAGATATTTGCAGAAACGGAGACTTATCTTGCCAACGGGGATTTAAAAACGGCAGAAACATTGCTCTCTGATTATATCTTTCAGTTTGAGGATAATCCGGAATTTTGTTTTAAACTGGCTTTTGTTAAACAGCGGTTAGGGAAATTGGAAGAGGCTGTAAAATACTACAGCGCATTGCTTGAGATTACTCCGGAAAATTTTGATGCGCTAAATAACATTGGAGTTGCTTTAAAAGATTTGGGGCACTATTCTGCCGCTAATAGATTTTTGAAGATTGCTTTGCTGATTTCAAAAGATAAACCGGCTGTTTATAATAACCTTGGTTTGATTAGTGACGCTCAAGGTAAATTAGACGAAGCCATTGATTATTTCACAAGAGCAATAAAACTCGATAGTAATTTTATTGATGCCGAGTTAAATTTAGCAAATACATATATGTACAAACAAAAATTTAACGATGCGCTTGATTTACTCACCGGAATTCTTACCGGCAATTCCGACAACGCCCAAGCAAATTTTAATAAATCACTTTTATATTTGATGACCGGAGAATATGAAAAAGGCTTCAAATATTATGAGTGGAGACGCAAGTTAGATAATTACACAAAAAGAAGTTTTTCGAAAGAGGAACTTACTAATCAAAATGTTGATGGGAAGAAAATCCTGCTTTATGATGAGCAAGGATATGGAGATACAATTCAATTTTCGCGTTTCGTCAAATTATTAAAAAATAAAGGGGCGGAAATAATCTTGCAGACTCATGCCGCTCTAACCCCGCTAATGGAAAATTGTGTCGGTGTAGATAAAGCAATTCCGAGAGAGTCCTTTGATGATGCCGGAATTGATTATGATTATCATTTCCCTTTGTTGAGTTTGCCAAATTATTTTTCTCTGTCAAAAGAAGAATGCCGGATGGACGAAAGCTACTTAAGGGTAGATGAAAGTAAATCTAAATATTTTAAGAGAAGATTTTTTAATAACAATAAAATAAAAGTCGGACTGGTTTGGGAAGGGAAAACACCTTTGTTTAATGCACATCGATCATCTTCAATCGAAGATTTTGCAGCGTTCCAATACATTGGTGCCGGCTTTAAATTTTACTCGCTTCAAGTTGGCAAAGCGGCTGCTCGTGACCGGCAGAAGATGGAATATTTAGGGATTAAAGATTTATCGGAAGCAATAAAAGATTTTTCCGATACGGCTGCGATTTTGAAGAATTTAGATTTAATGATTACGATTGATACGTCGGTTGTACATCTTGCCGGAGCATTAAATGTTAAAACTTATTTGCTGTTATCCGCAAAAGCTGACTGGCGGTGGGGTATTGAAGATAACACAATTTGGTATCCGGAAATTGAAATTTTTAGACAAAAAGAATTGAATAATTGGAAAGACGTTATTAACAAAGTTTTAGATAAAATGAATCCAATGAAATGGAGTTCAATTAACAATAATAATAACAAAAAAAGGAGTTAAAATATGGGCTTTCGTATTAACACAAACATCGATGCTCTAAGAGCCTACTACCAATTGGCAAAGGTTAATCAAGATACTACCCAAGCACAATTGAGACTTGCCTCAGGCAAAAAAATCATGCATGTAGCTGATGATACATCCGGATTTAATGTTGGTACATCACTGAAAGGAAAAATTTCCGTAATGAAAGCTGCAAAGAGTAATGTAAGCGCTGCAAAAGATATGATGGCAACTGCCGAAGGAGCGTTACTTGCAATGAACGATCTGCTTGTTAAGATTGACGGAAAACTTTCTGATTCAACTAACCCGACTGCAGATAGAACAGCGTTAGCAAGTGATATTCAGGCACTTGCAAAAGAGATTAACAAAACAATTAAGAATACTAAATTTAATAATACTAATCTCTTATATTCTTCCGCCGGTTCCGGATTTACTTTCCAGGTAGGAGAATCGACAGATACTTTGCAACTTAATTTTGCCAGTTCATTAGCAAGCACAGGCGCTGGTGGATATGCTTCCGGTATTTCGTCATCGTTAGGCAGTTTTGCAAATATTTCCGCTTCAACACTTACTTGTACTACTTCCGGTTCAGGAATTGATGCTTTACAAACGGCATTAACAAGTTTGAAATCAGCAGTATCAAGTGCTTTAGGAAGTATTGGTAACAATACACAACGTCTTGACATTAAGGAACAAACACTAAATGTTTCAATTACAAATGCTGAATCGAGCGTTAGTCGTTTGTTTGATGCAGATATGGCTATGGAACAACTGAAGGCAACAAGAGGCAGTATCTTGGGACAAGCTGCTACCGCAATGTTGTCTCAATTGAACATGTCTCCACAACAAGTCTTACAATTATTTAAATAATAGATTAGGAGGAATAAGATGAATGCTAAATATTTAGCAAATGAAAAAAAGGAAAAGGCGAATGCATATTTCGTTAAAGAAATTATGGATGCCCTTCCTCATGAGTTGTTGTTCCGAGTCTATGACTTTGCAATAACTCATTGTCAAAGACATGATGTGGAGAAAACAAACCGAGCAATCTCAGAATTAATAAATGCTCTGAACTTTGACGATTCACAAACTCGTGAGCTTTCCACATCTTTGTTACAACTTTATCAATTTGCGCAAGAACAAGTTAGAAGAGGTAATTTCGATATGGCTATGAAAGTCCTTACCGGATTGAGAGATACATGGCAAGAATTATTCGATACGCTCTTTAGTTCACTACCTGCGGCAAAGGCAAATTAGTTGATTACTATGCTGCCTCCGTAAAAAGAGGCAGCATGATAAATAAAAATTAAACTTTTCTACTATTTTTTCCGATAATCAAATAAAAGAAAACCAAACGTATAATTTTGCATAATATAATACGTTTAATTGTAGAGAAATAATTTAGAAAAAACTGGGTTTATTATGAATGCGGCAGGTTCAACAATGTATCAAAGAAAAAGCAGACAGACAAATTCTATGGCGCAAAACTCCTATTTGTCTAAAGAAATTATGGAAGCGCCACAGGAAAAATTGTTGATAAAAACTTATGACTTTGCTTTGCTGCATTGTAAAAAAGGAGATGTTTCAAAAACAAACCGCGCTATTGATGTTTTGCTTTCGGGATTGGATTTGAAATATGAAATTGCTCAGGATCTTTATAAATTGTATATGTTTTGTAAAGAGTCCATGGTAAAAGGTGAGATTGAAATTGTATATACTATTCTTTCGAACTTAAAGGAAACTTGGATCACGGCAATTAATAAAGCAGCAATAGCGGTGTGAGGTTAGTATGAGTTCTTCAAGTATATTATCAACAAGCGGAATAAACCAAATGGTTTATTCGTTTAAGTCTCTGCAACAGCAGCGGCAAATCTATCCATTAAAGAATAAGATAAATACATATTCCAATTTATCCTCAACATGGAGTTCGTTAAGTACATCTTTAACTAGTTTGCAAACTGCAGCCAATACGCTAAAATATACGGGAACAAGTTCTATATTTAATTCAAGTTCGGCTGCACTCTCTGATGACTCTTTCTTTTCGGTTACCGCTTCGAGTAATGCAACTCCTGCATCTTATGCAATTAGAGTTAATCAGTTGGCTAAAAGTGATTTAGTGGTTTCCGATACAATGGATTCTGATACCGCTGTAACTACAATGGCGGGAACGCATAAAATAAAAATTCAAAGCGGGGATTATGTTAGTCATCTATCCCTGGATTTAACGGCTTCCGAAACAAATTCTTCGGTTATGTCCGCAATCGCCGATGCAATTAATAACGATTATGCGGTTGTTGAGTCCGATGCAAAAACAGCAACAGATACTTTTACCGGTTCCGGTACTTTTGTGATTGATATTGACGGAACAGAAACTTCGATAGATTATGATTATTCTACAGGTTACACGTACGATGATGTTATCAGTGATTTAGTTAGTAAAATAAACAGCAATGTTGATGGTGTAACTGCCGAAAAAGTAACCGACGGGAGCAACGTTAATCTTAAGATAACAGTTGATGACAAAAGTCAGTATGTAACAATGGCAACAGCTGATGATACAGGTACACTTTTAGATGCAGGTAACCTGAATATAGATGTTACTAAAGAAAAATCGGCTGCTAATTTGGCTTCTTCGTCAGTGTTTACACCTAGCACCGATAATTCCAAATTATCTATTACAGCAAAAAATACCGGATACGATAATAGGCTAATAATGTCTGACGAATCAGGAAGTGCGTTAGATTTTGTGGGATTAACATCTTCAATTTTATCTAACCATACCGTTACTTCGGATGACACTTCTGCCGGATTTATGTACGATACTACAAGTTCCACAAGCAACGAACTTAACTCGGTTTTAGACTTTAACGGAATTTCTGTCCAACGTTCGTCAAATACAATTACTGACTTAGTTTCAAACCTTACATTTACGCTAAAGGCAAAAATGGAGACAACCGATACAACCGTAACAGCAACAATAGGGACTGACGTAGATGAAATAAAATCGAAGGTAAATGATTTTATATCGAAATTTAATGACTCCTATTTATATATTAAGAACAGATATTACTCAGGAGACACAGGTCGTGGAATTTTTGCCGGTGATTCAACTGCGTACGCTTTATTGAAAAAACTGCAAGATACAGTAATCGGTAAAATAAGCGGAATTACGGATGGTAATTATTCGTACTTGTCGGAAGTTGGAATTACTTTTGACCCAAGCACCGGGCTTTCGCTTTCTGACAGTTCGAAGTTTGAAAGCGCCCTTCAGAATCACCCTTCGCAGGTTGAGGATTTGTTTAACTCGACCAACGGAGTGGCTACTACAATTTATGATGCGTTAGATTCTTATGTCGGAGCAGATGGTTCAATTGCCAATGTACTTAATTCCCTTGATAATAATGTAAATTATTTAAATGACAGAGTTGATTCAATTCAGTCCAGCATAGATAAAAGGGCAGAGAATCTTAGGAAGCAATATGAAAATTTGCAACAACAGTTAGCTCAGCTATTGATGAGTCAGCAGATGTATTCTCAATTTGGCGGAGGTTTCTTTTAGCAATGGTCACAAATACTATACAGCGTATTGAAAATAGCATGATTGAGATTATTACGATACTTCAAAGTATTTCAGATGAACGATTTTCTAAGCAAATCGAAAGAGTTAATTTTTTAAATGAAGACATTTTGAAGCAACGGAAGTTCCTTTTGAGTAATTATACTGATGGAGAACTAAAAAAGCATGAAAAAAAAATTGTTGATTTAGCTAAAGAAATAAAAGTAATGTTCGATAATATTATCACAGAAAAAAAAGAGAAAAGCAACTTTATAAAAAAAGACTTATTTTTAGTAAACAACAATAGAAAATTAATAAAATACAAGCAGGTTTAAAGTGGACGTTAAGGGTATAAATAATCAGTATATAAATACGAATTTGGTGAATGCCTATAAAAGTAATAAAATAAATATAAATTCGGCAAAACCTAGTCAGCCCACGGCAATAAGTGATAAGTTGGAGATTTCTTCCGAAGCAAAAAAGTTAAAAGGTCAGGGAATGGATAAAGCTAAATTATCGGAAGTCAAAAACAAAATTAACAATGGTTTCTACAACTCGGAAACAGTTCTTAATAAAGTCGTGGATGAGATCTACAAAGAAATCTCAAGTTAATTTGTTCTTTTAGTTTTGGATTCGTTTGCCCCAAAATAAAAATAGGGCATTAGTTCGTTTCCATGGAAATAAAAGTCAAGTAGGGAGACTTGGCTTATAATCAATCAACAAAACACGGAGGTACACAATGGCTTTTCAAGTCAACTCAAACATCAGCGCATTGAAGGCTTACTATCAGTTAGCACAAGTAAATGCACAAACTACCAAAGCACAGTTAAGACTCGCATCCGGAAAAAGAATTATGCACGTGGCAGACGACACGTCCGGATTTAATGTGGGTACATCACTTAAAGGTAAGGTCGCTGTATATAAAGGCGCTCAGAGCAATATTGCAGCAGCAAAAAACATGCTGTCAACAGCTGAAGGATCATTACTCGGAATGAATGATTTGTTGGTTAAAATCGACGGAAAACTTTCTGACTCAACCAACCCGACAAATGATAGAACGGCACTTGCAAATGACATTAAGGCACTTGCAAATGAAATTCAGGCAACCATGCAGAATACAAAGTTTAATAATACTGAGTTATTGTTCTCTGCAGCGGGCAGTGGTTTTACATTCCAAGTAGGTGAATCAGGTGATACAATTAATCTGAACTTTGCTTCTTCATTAGCTAGTTCCGGTCAAGGCGGTTATGCAAATGGTATTTCGGCTTCGTTAGGCAGTTTTGCTAATGTTACAGCATCCACTCTTACTTGTACTACTACAGGCAGTGGTGTTGACGGATTGCAGACAGCACTTTCCAGCTTGAAAGCGGCAGTATCTGACGCATTAGGCGATATCGGTAACTTCTCGCAGAGACTGGATATTAAATCAAGCACTTTGGATGTAGCCGTAACAAATGCGGAATCAAGCATAAGCAGATTGTTTGACGCAGATATGGCAATGGAACAATTAAATGCCACAAAAGGTTCAATTATCGGACAAGCTGCAACTGCAATGTTATCACAGTTGAATATGGCTCCGCAGCAAGTTCTACAATTATTCAGATAGTAGTTTGATTTAATGATGATAATCGTTCCCAAAAATAAACCTCCGGATATTTCTCGGAGGTTTTTTTATTCTCGGTGAGAAAATTTTAAAAAAACGATTTTTAAACTAAACTTTAAAATCATAGTTCCGATAGTATTAATGAAAACAGAAAGAATAAAGGTCAAGTAGGGAGACTTGGCTTAATCAATCAACAAAACACGGAGGTACACAATGGCTTTTCAAGTCAACTCAAACATCAGCGCATTGAAGGCTTACTATCAGTTAGCACAAGTAAATGCACAAACTACCAAAGCACAGTTAAGACTCGCATCCGGAAAAAGAATTATGCACGTGGCAGACGACACGTCCGGATTTAATGTGGGTACATCACTTAAAGGTAAGGTCGCTGTATATAAAGGCGCTCAGAGCAATATTGCAGCAGCAAAAAACATGCTGTCAACAGCTGAAGGATCATTACTCGGAATGAATGATTTGTTGGTTAAAATCGACGGAAAACTTTCTGACTCAACCAACCCGACAAACGATAGAACGGCACTTGCAAACGATGTTAAAGCACTTGCAAATGAAATTGCCGCTACACTTAAGAATACCAAATTTAATAACACACAGTTACTTTATTCGGCAGCGGGCAGTGGTTTTACATTCCAAGTAGGCGAAGCAGGCGATACTATTAGTTTGGATTTTGCCAGTTCATTAGCAAGTACCGCCAGTTCAACCGGTGGCTATGGCTCCGGTATATCGGCTTCGTTAGGCAGTTTTGCCAATGTTTCAGCTTCAACTCTTTCCTGCACAACCGGTTCGAGTTCAGTTGCTTCATTGCAGACAGCACTTTCCAGTTTGAAATCGGCAGTATCTGACGCATTAGGCGATATCGGTAACTTCTCGCAAAGACTTGATATTAAATCGAGTACTTTGGATGTAGCCGTAACAAATGCGGAATCAAGCATAAGCAGATTGTTTGACGCAGATATGGCAATGGAACAATTAAATGCCACAAAAGGTTCAATTATCGGACAAGCTGCAACTGCAATGTTATCACAGTTGAATATGGCTCCGCAGCAAGTTCTACAATTATTCAGATAATTCTGAAAACATTTACAGATAATTCGAAAGCCCAACCTCCGTCTTCATCAGACGGAGGTTTTTTATTTATATTACTTCCCTATTGTTTGATTAGTGATTATTTTACTACATATTTGTAATATTGATTATGATTTTGTTCCTTAAGCCGATGTTGGTGAAAAGTACTGCAAATACTTTGAATTCACTTACTGTTGAAACTTGAACTGGAATTGTCATGTTAATTTTAAATATTTTTTTATAGCCGGTAAATGAATCTGAGGAAAAATTTAACTTAATAACATAATTGATATTTTTTGGCAAAATTTTTGATTGTTAATAATTGAAAAAAGGAAGAAATAGTGGATAAAGATATTCAGAAAAATAAATTGTTATTGTTAGGCAAATTATTTGCTACTCTCACGCATGAAATAAGAAATCCGCTTTCTGTATTAAAAATAAATCTGGAAATGATAGAGATACCTGAGACAAAAGAAGAAGAAAATGAATATCTTGAATATATTGAAATTAGTAAAGTAGCTACAGAAAGAATAGATGCTTTGGTAAGACAGACAATTGATTTCTTAAGTTTTGGCGGAGGAGAGTTTACGCATGTTTCATTAAACGAAGTTGCCAAAAATGCACGCCATTTTTTAATTTATAGAGCCAGGAAAAGTAAAATAAATTTGATTGAAGAATATACTGAAGATATTCCTTTAGTTGTTGGAAATCGTAATGAAATATTACAGATAATAATTAATTTGGTGAGTAATTCGCTTGATGCAACAAAGGAAGGTGAATTTGTTAAAATTAAAACTTATTTAGAAAACGATGAAATTGTTTTAGAAGTTGAAGATAACGGAATCGGAATAAAAGATAAGCAACAGAGGGAAATATTCAATGAATTTTTCACAACAAAACAAAACGGGACAGGATTAGGGCTTGCTGTTTGTAACGAAATAGCAAAAAAACATGACGCTAAATTAGAATTTTCCAGTAAATACGGGGCGTGGACAAAGTTTTTTGTTCGTTTCAAAAACAATGGAGATAGAAATGATTCCTAAAATTTTGATTATTGATGATGACGATTTAATCTGTAAAAGTTTAACAAAAGTTATTAAAAGATTTAATTATGAAACTGATTTCTGCATGGATGCAGAAAAAGCCATTGATAAAGTGGAATCTTCAAATCCTGATATTATTTTGTTGGATATTTATCTAACAACTATGAGTGGTTTAGATATATTAAAAGAGCTTCAGATAAAATATCCTTACATTCCGGTAATAATGATAACGGCTTTTGCTGACGTTAATATTGCCGTAGAAGCTATGAAATTAGGGGCTTTTGACTTTTTGCTAAAACCTATCGAAATAGAATATTTAAAACTTATTTTACAAAAAGTTGAAAGGCATCTAAATCTTCGTTACGAAGTAGATAAACTTACTACACTCGTTGAAGGAGAACCTATTTCAAGAGAAATGTTTGGTAAAAGTAAAAAAATAATCAGAGTAGTAAATGAAGTTGAACATCTTTCAAAAAGTGAGGATACTACAATATTGCTTGAAGGTGAAAGCGGAACCGGAAAAGAGGTTTTTGCCAGGTATATCCATCAACAAAGTCCGAGAAAAGATAAAGTTTTTATTCCTATAAACTGTGGGACTATTCCCAAAGATTTAGCGGAAAGTGAACTTTTCGGGCATGAAAAGGGCGCATTTACCGGAGCATCTTCAAAAACAAAACTAGGGAAATTCGAAATTGCCAATAACGGTACTATCCTTTTGGATGAAATTGGGGAATTAAGTTTAGATTTACAGGTTAAGCTTCTTCGTGTACTTCAAGAAAGAAAATTTTACAGATTAGGCGGGGAAAAAGAAATAGCATTAAATGTTAGAGTAATAGCGGCTACTAACAAAAATCTGGAAGAAGAAGTGAAAAAAGGTAATTTCCGTGAAGACCTATATTACAGATTGAATGTTGCAAGAATAATTTTGCCACCGCTCCGTGAACGAAAAGATGACATTCCAATTCTTGCTTATTCATTTACAAATTTCTTTTCATCAAAGTTTGGGAAAAATATTTCTTCTATCGCTGATGATGCTATGAACTTGCTAATAAATCAGAGATGGAGTGGCAATGTTCGTGAATTGCGAAATTCCATAGAACGAGCGATGCTGATGGCAGAAGGAAAAGAATTAAAAGCAAAACATCTTTATTTTTTGAGTAATAGTGCAACCGGAGACGATACTGATCAATATTTGCTGAAGATACCTTCAGACGGAATAAAAATAGATGTTGTTCTAAGAGATTTAATCTTGAAAACATTGGAAATTACAAACGGTAATCAAGTGAAAGCTGCTAAAGTGTTAGGATTATCACGTTCAAAATTAAGATATAGAATGGAACAACTGGATATTGAAGTTACAAAAAAAATTGGCTAATATCGGACGCTCTGTTGGTTGATACTGAGCTTGTGGTTAATATTAACCATAATGTTTTTACGATAAATAAAAAATCGTTTTTTGACTAAACACTTATTGATATTGTTCGATAATGTGATTGTGAATAATTTACGTAGAAAAACTAATGGATGAAAAGATGACTGAGGAATTAATAAAAACTTTAACATCAAAAAACTTTGAGGAAAAAAGGGCTACTATTGAAAAAATTAACCCTTCAGCCGTAACACCGGAACTTGTTAAAGTAATTGTTCAATTGCTTGAAGATGAAAACAAAGGGGTAAGAGACGCGGTTTCCCAATTGTTATTCCAAAGTAATGAGAAATTTATTTGCAAGGAGGTTGTCCCTTATATCTCTTCTAAAGATATAAGTGTTAGAAATTTAGCGGGCGAAATCTTACTGAAAAAAGGGGGTAAGGCAATTCCGTCTATCTTGGATTATCTTAAACATGCTGATGATGATGACCAAAAATTTTTAATTGATATACTTGGTTTGATTGGAGAAATATCTGTTGAAGATGAAATAATAACAATCCTGAAGATTTCGCAAAATGATAATGTGATTCTCGCTTGTATTGAAGCACTGGGCAACATTAAAAGCGAAAAAAGTTTTGAAGTAATTAAAGAAAAATATTCTAATAATGAACTTTACCATCCTACAATATTTGAAGCATTGGGGAAAATCGGAACGGATGAAGCACTAAGTTTTATTAATAAGGAATATCAACGCTCGGATGATTTATCCAAATTTGCAATGATTGAAAGTTTAGGCAACGTTGGGAACGAGGAAATCTTCTATACGTTATTATCTGAGTTGCGAGAGATAAAAGGACCGCTTACTTGGGCAATTGTTGAAGCATTAGCTAAACTTAAGGAAAAACTTTTCTTGAGTATTCCTTTTGATGAAAGTATGAAGAATACTTTGGTTGCAGTAATTAATGAAGCTGACGACCAGTATAAAATAGCGGCTTCAAAATTGGTCTCTGATTTCGATGATGATGAAATTTTAAAAGTATCATTGCAAAACTTTGGAAGGTTAACAGAGTTTAATGAAAATGTTAAGCAGAAGTTTATTGAAAATCCCGTAAGTTTTTATAAATATTTTATTGATATAATTAAAGTAACGAAATACGATAATGAACTTTTTGACCTTTTTAAAGAAGTTATTACTCGTGATAATGGACAAGGGTTGCAACAACTGTCAGGAATCGAATATAGAAATCTATGCGATGTTTTTACTCAAAAGTTAGAGAGTCCTGACGAAGAAGTAAGAAGGAGTGCAATGGAACTTCTCTTCTTCTTATGTTTGGATACCTCAATGATGTTTTTGGATGTTATGGTAAAGGACTCAAACGTTTGGAATAGAGCAAGATTATTAGAGTTCTTGGAACAGATTGAAGATGACCAAATAATACCCTTCGTTAAAATACTTGCTGATGATGAAGAGGAAATGATTAAAGACAAAGCGTTAGAAATACTTTCAAATAGAGAAATAGAATAACTTGGTAGGAAAATGGCAAATAATTTCGGTGGTTTTGGAAAGAATACAACGAAAAGCAGTATTAATTTTAATTTCTCTTCGGGAAAAAAATTAACTCTAAGCGACTCTGAGTACAAAGAATGGCAGAAATTCATATATGATAAAACAGGTATCTATTTTCAGGATAACAAAAAATATCTGTTAGAAAGCAGGTTGCAAAAGAGAATTGACTTTTTAAAATTAAAGTCATTTAAAGGATATTTAGATTTTTTATCTTCAAATCCTCGTGGAAAATTTGAATTGAGGGAACTTTTTGAGGTTATTACGATTAACGAAACTTTCTTCTTCAGAAATCAACCTCAGCTTGATGCTGTTGCAGGAACAATTGTTCCTGAAATTTTGAATGATCCAAAAAACTCTTCAAAACGCAAAATTAAGATTTGGAGTGCAGCATCTTCTTCGGGAGAAGAACCATATTCAATGGCAATGATATTAGACGATTTAATAAAGCCTAAATATCCCTCCCTTAGTTTTGAAATTATTGGAACAGATATAAACTATGCTGTAATTGAAACAGCCAGAAAAGGGATTTATAAAGAATATGCGATTAGAAATACACCCCGATATTATTTACGAAAATATTTTAAGGAACAAAATGGTACATATCTTTTATCCGACCAAATAAAGAGAATGGTTTCATTCAAAATATTGAATTTAAGTGATGATATTGCAATGAAGCAAATGAGAGGATTTGATATAATATTTTGTGCAAATGTTTTAATTTATTTTGACCAAGCATCTAAGATATCAGTTATTAATCATCTTTACGATGCGCTTAACCCGGGTGGGTATTTATTTGTAGGCTATTCGGAAACACTCCACGGACTTTCTAAAGCATTTAAATTGGTCAGTTTTCCAAAGACAATTGGATATAAGAAGGAGTATTAATAAATGAAAAAAGTAATTCTTATAGCAGATGATTCTCCAACAATACGTAAATTTGTTTCATTCTCGCTAAAAATGCAAGGTTATGATGTTGTTGCGGCAGGTGATGGAATGGAAGCAGTAGAGAAATTACCGCAACAGCAATTCGATTTAATTATCACGGATTTAAATATGCCTAATATGGATGGGTTTGAATTAATAAGAGTTATCCGAGAAAATATTGAGTATAAAGAAACTCCTATTATTATTCTTTCTTCATTATCCGAAAGTGAAGATATAGAACGTGGAATGAATCTGGGCGCGAATTCTTACTTGGTTAAGCCGTTTGATCCTAAAAGAATTCAATATGAAGTTTCAAAGTACCTTAATTAGAAAAGGAAAAAGGAGTAAATAGAATGGATCTTAAATTTTTAGTTGTTGATGATTCGGTAACAATGCGAAGGATAGTTATTAACTCATTAAAAAACTTGGGTTATACAAATTATGTTGAAGCCGGAGATGGCCAGGAAGCTTTAGATATTTTAAATAATCATAAAGACATTAATTTTGTTATTACAGATTGGAACATGCCAAATATGACCGGTTTGGAACTTACAAAAGCGATCAGAGGCAGTTCCGAATTTTCTGAGATGCCGATAATGATGGTTACTACTCGCGGAGTTAAAGAAGATATTGTTGATGCATTGAAGGCAAGAGTTAATAATTATGTTGTTAAACCCTTTACCCCTCAAATTTTAAAACAAAAAATTGATCAAATTTTAAGTACGCTTTAGAGATAAGGAGAGTAGGAAATGAAAGAGCCAACAAATTTTTCGGATATTTTTAGCAAAATTAGGGATTTAAAGGAGTTGTTTCAGTTTGGGGAAAAAATTGTACCGATTTTCCAAAGTCTTATTGAATTTATGAAGGATATTGTTCCATTAATGGAAAAGGTTAATAAATCGATTGCCGAAAGTACACACAAAATGCCTTCTGCGACAAATCAAATTGATAGTGTTACGAGTGCGACTGAATTGGCAACGACTGAAATATTAGACAGAGTAGATTCAATATCGAATGCACTTTCTGAAATTGAAAAAGAGATGGGTGAAATTCTTGAGAAAAGAAAAGAAAAAGAAAAAATTAGTGAAGAACTTCAAAAACAAATTAATTTTACAAATGAACAAAAAGAATTGTTATTAAAACTTTATAAAAATGACGATATTGATGAATTGTTATCCGTAATCAAAGAAAAACTTTCAGTATTAAATGAAGAAAGCTACCAAATTACACTTGCTTTACAAGTTCAAGATATTACTACTCAGCAGTTGGCAGCGGTTAATCACTTAATTGAATCTGTTAATAATAAATTAAGTAGCCTTGTCGATGATATACATAAAGCAGAAATTAAAGAGAAAAAAGTAGATGAAATTGAAGTACCTGATACTGCTATTTTTGACCCAAATGCCAGATATGATAAAGATGAGACGAGGCAACAAAATGTAGATGATATTATTGATGAGGAGAACAGGACTAACGAAATTGCATCTCAGGATGAAATAGACAAACTCTTTTCGGGAGAATAATATGTCTGACTACTCATTACTAAATGATCCGGAAATGGCTGATATTTTTGAGGGTTTTGTTGTTGAAACCGGAGAGATATTAGAAAAGTTAGATTTGGGACTCGTTGAGCTTGAGGATAGACCTGATGATGACGAATTACTAAATGAAATTTTTAGAGCATTCCATACTATTAAAGGAACTTCAGGTTTTCTTGGTTTAGTGAAGTTACAGAAAATAACTCACAAAGGAGAAGATATTCTCAACAAACTTAGAAAAGGAGAAATTAAGTTAAACGAAGAGATAATGGATGCAATTCTTAACACATATGATACGATAAAAGAATTGGTTCAAATCATATCCGAGACAAAAACCGAAGAACTGGATGTTTCAGAAATCCTTTCAGAACTTGAAACTCTAATAAACAGACTTAATAACCCGTCTGCCGTAGAGACAGAGGAAAGTGAAGCCGAATCCGTGGACGTTTCCGAAAACTCAGGAGAAATTGAAGAAAAAACAAATCCGGTTGAAGAAAATAATGTTCGGAAAGATAGTGAAGAAGGAACGGCTGATTCCATATCTGAAATCAAAGAGCCGGAGGGTGATTACAGCCTTCTTACCGATCCTTCCATGTCCGAAATTTTTGAAGGGTTTATAGTTGAGACTAATGAGATATTGGAGAAACTTGATTTGGATTTAGTAGAGTTGGAAACTCATCCGGATGATTCCGAATTACTAAATGAGATTTTTCGTTTCTTTCACACAATCAAAGGGACTTCCGGTTTTCTTGGATTGGTTAAACTTCAAAAAGTTACTCATTTTTGTGAAGATTTATTGAACAAACTTAGAAAAGGTGAAATATCATTAGATGAAGATATTATGGATGCTATTCTTCTTGCTTATGATACTATTAAGGAATTAGTTGGTATTATCTCTGATGAAAAAGCTGAAAATTTTTCTATTGGTAAAACCCTGCAAAAATTAGAGAATGTTTTTTCCTCCTTCGCATTAGGGGATATAGAACCGGATTTGCAAGCTAATCCGGAGGAAGGAGGAAATGAGCATAAAATAGATACTAATGTTAAAAAAGTTGAAACAAAAAAACAAAAATCCCAAAAAGCAACCTCCAAAAAGAACGTAAAAGTGCAACAAAAACAAAAGACCCAAAACGAAACAATTAGAGTTGAAGTAGAAAGATTAGATGATTTATTAAATATTGTTCAAGAACTTGTATTAGGACGTAACCGGTTGTTACAGATAAATAATGTAGTAACTAATAAGGGAAAGCATGTTGATATTTCGAGCGATTTATCAGAAGCTACACAACAAATTGACCTTATGACAACTGAACTTCAGCTTGCTGTAATGAAAACAAGAATGGTTAAAATCGGTAAAGTATTCAATAGATTTAGGAGAATGATACGTGATTTAAGTAAGGATATGCACAAAAAGGTTGATCTTGAGATTTACGGAGAAGATACTGAATTGGATAAAACCTTAATTGAAGAAATTTATGATCCGTTGGTTCATATGGTACGTAACTCTGTTGATCATGGTTTGGAATATCCGGAAGAACGAGAGAAGGCAGGAAAAGATCCTAGAGGTAATGTAATATTGTCTGCAAAACAAGAGGGAAATAATATTATTATTTCAATTGAGGATGATGGGCACGGTATAGACCATGAAGTAATTAAAAAGAAAGCAATTGAAAAAAATATTATTTCGGAAGAAAAGGCAAAAGAATTAACAAAAACAGATATTCTAAATTTAATTTTCGCACCCGGGTTTTCCACTGCCAAAGTGGTTTCAAATGTTTCCGGGCGTGGTGTTGGGATGGACGTTGTTAAAACTAATGTTACAAAACTTAGGGGTATTATTGACATAGAAACCGAGATTGGGAAAGGTTCGAAATTTATAATTAAACTCCCGATTACATTGGCAATTATTCAAGGACTATTAGTTAAAATTGGAGCCGAGACAGTAGTTGTACCGTTAAATACCGTAATTGAAGTAGTTCGAGTTTCTAAAGAACAGATATACTCAATGAACCAACGAGAAGTAATAAGATTACGAGATAGCGTTATTCCTTTGCTGGATTTAGGCAAAAGTTTATTTAAAGTTTCTGAAAAAGAAGAACGAAGTTGGCAATATATTGTTGTAGTCGGAATCGCAGAGAGAAGGTTCGGGCTAAAAGTTGACAGAATGCTTGGACAAGAAGAAATAGTAATAAAATCGCTCGGAAAATACTTAGGGAATGTACAGGGAATAGCCGGTTCAACTATTATGGGAGACGGAAGTGTAGTACTAATTGCAGATATTGCAGAAATAATTAATTTGGCAGAAAAGGAGCAATATGAACAAAATTAGAGTATTGATAGTTGATGATTCGGCTTTTATGAGAAAATCGCTTGAAATTTTATTGGCAAAAGATTCTGAAATTGAGGTCGTAGGATTTGGGAAAAACGGAAAGGAAGGCGTTGAGAAAGCTAAAGAATTAAAACCGGATGTTATTACTCTTGATATTGAAATGCCGATAATGGACGGGCTGACAGCGCTTGAAATAATAATGAAAGAAGCCCCAACCTCTGTTATTATGATAAGTTCCTTAACCACGGAAGGTGCTGATGCAACAATGAAGGCATTACAACTCGGAGCTATTGATTTTATCCCTAAAGATATGTCCTACATCAGTGTTGATATAAAAAATATTAAAGTCGGGCTAATTGATAAAATTCATGCGATAGGCAGAAAAAAATCTATTATCTCCAATATTAATCGATTAAAAGGAATACGCGTAAAGGGGAAAGAAGTAGCAAAGCCTCGCTATGTAAGTTCCGATACAATATTGAGAACAAAACGATTTGAGGCAATAGCTCTTGGAATATCAACCGGAGGTCCTTTGTCGCTTCAACAAGTAATTCCCATGATTTCCGAAAAAATTAACCTTCCTATGATCATTGTTCAGCATATGCCCCCGAAATTCACTAAATCGTTAGCTAATAGATTACATTCGATGAGCAAGGTAAATGTGAAGGAAGCCGAACATGGAGAAATTTTGCAGAGAGGAACCGTATATGTTGCTCAGGGAGGTTTTCATATTACATTCAAAAAGGAAGGATTAGGGAAAGTTAGAACTATTTTATCAGAAGAACCTTCAAATACTTTGCATCGTCCGTCCGTTGATATTATGATGAGTTCTGCGGCAAATACATGGGGCGATCGTACTTTGGGAATTATTATGACCGGAATGGGAAAAGACGGTCTTGAAGGTGCAAAATTGCTTAAATCGAAAAAAGGGGTATTAATTGCTCAGGATGAAGACAGTTCTGTTGTATGGGGAATGCCAAAAGCTGTTTTTGATTCAGGGCTTACCGATATTGTAGCGCCTCTTGAAAAAATTGGTGAATTAATTAATAAGGTGATACGATGACAGAAGTTAATGATAAAGAATTTAACGACGAAGAATTTAAAGATATTCCATACGATGAAATATCTTATAGGGAAGAAGGAAGAATTGGTAATATCATTAAAGGTAGTAGCGCTAAAATTGAAGGAAAAGTAAAGGTTTCAATTCAGCATGACGAATTGGATGATGTAAAAGTTATTTTAAAAAAAGATGAAAATGATAATATAAAAGAGATTAAATTTGTTTGTTCGTGCGGGCAAACTAAAACAGTTATTTTAGATTACGATGAATAAAAAGCATCAAGTGTTTAATTATAGCCATTAATAAATTTTCTCACCTCACTAAATACCAAAAAACAACGAAATTATTTGGCACTCCATTTGCTTTATTAGAAATAAAAATAAAGGAAAGACAATGTCAAATAATATTAAACTGTTGGAAAAAGTTTTAGACTACTCAGCGTTAAAACAAAAAGTAATTGGCAAGAACATAGCTAATGCCACAACGGTTGGGTATAAAAGAGAAGATGTTGATTTTCAGAACGTATTAAGTTCCGTAAACAACAATCTGAAAACTTCAGAGCCCCAACATATTATGAATGGTTCGCATGCTATTACAGGTAATAGCGAACTGAAAGTAGTAGAAGAAGACGATACTGAAAATGTTTCCGGTTTTAATAATGTTGATATTGACCGGGAAATGGCAGAATTAGCAGAAAACAACCTTATGTTTCGTTTTTCTTCAAAAAGAATGACGCAGTATTTCCAAGATATGCAATCTGTGATAAGAGGAGGTAGATAATGAAAATCGGACCGAAGTTTTCCGCATTTGACATTATTGCAAAGGGATTGCGCATACAAAAGAAACGAATGGATTTAGTAGCTGAAAACTTAGCTAATGTAGAAACAACAAAAACTGCTTCTGGCGGACCGTATAAGAGGAAGTTTTTAACTGTTCATGCAGATGATTCTAAAATTATGACACCCAAATTGCTTAATAGTCAAACAATTGTGCTTGAGACAACATCAAGCGAACACATATTAACCCCGGAACAACCGGAAGAAAAAACTAATAATGTGGAATTTTCACTTCAAACAAAAACTGATAATACACCGGGCGAGTTAGTTTATATGCCGGACCATCCTGATGCAGATGAGAAAGGTTATGTACAAATGCCAAACGTAAATGTAATTAATGAAATGGTTGACATGATAGCCGCAACACGTGGCTTTGAAGCCAATGTTACCGCATTTAACGGAGCTAAACAAATCGCAAAAGATTCATTGGAGATATAATTATGACAATTTCTATTAATTCAATCGGGAACTATAATCCTTACACCAGTAGAGTGGGAGGAACAACCGCAGCTAGAAAAACGGCACAGGTTAAACCGGTAGAAAGCGAAGTAAAAATAAACAAAATGGCAAAACAGAATGCAATTTCTACAAGGGAAAAAGAATTTTTTGCTCAACTTTATCCTGAAAATAGTGCTGCAATTATGGATTATCATTACTATCAGCGTACCGGAACAATGTCCGGAGTAGCTGTTGGATCATTATTGGATAGAAGAGGCTAAAATGAAAATTAACAATGTTGGGATAAATGATTTTAATGCCGACCTGCAGAAGCTGGGAAAAATTAAGGAAAAGCAAACCGGTGAATTCGGGAAAATGTTTAGCAATTTTGTTTCGAATGTAAACGACATGCAACAAGATGCTGATAATAAAACTGCTGATTTTATACATGGAGTAAATAATGTAGAAATCCATGATGTAATGATTGCAGAAGAAAAAGCGAGAACCAGCTTGCAGCTATTAATGGAGATAAGGAACAAAGGGATTGATATGTTTAAAGAATTAACGAGGATGCAATAACCGTGGCTGATAATAATACACCAATCGGAAGTATGTTTGGGATTTTTAACAAGCTTAGCGCACAACAAAAAATGTTAATGAGTGCTATTGTTATTGTTACATTTGTCCTTATTGGGTTTGTAATGTACCTTTTTAACCAAACAACTTATACTCCACTTTTTTCAAATTTGGATCCGAAAGATGAAGGTGAAATAGTTGACTATTTGGATGGACAAAAAATCCCCTATAAAATTACGGAAAATGGAAATGCAATCGAAGTCCCTCAGGAACAAGTTTATAAGGTTAGATTAAAACTTGCTTCTAAAGGTGTTCCAAATTCCGGAACAGTTGGATATGAATTATTTGACAATAATAACCTTGGAATGTCGAATTTTATGCAGAAGCTAAATTATAAAAGAGCCATTGAGGGAGAATTGTCAAAAACCTTAGCTGAAATTAGCGGAGTAAAAAGTGCAAGGGTTCAAATAGTAATTCCCGAAAAGTCTGTTTTCAAAGATGAACAGAAAAAGCCGACAGCTTCCGTATCACTTCAACTATTAGGAAGTAATGATTTATCATCTTCAAATATCAAAGCCGTTCAACATTTGGTTGCTTCAAGTGTTGAAGGAATGAACCCCAACGATGTAACAGTGCTTGACACACAGGGACATTTGTTGTCCAGACAAGAAGATGACAGCCCGCTTCCTTATTCCGGCTCGAAGCAATATGAGATGAAAAGAAATATTGAAAAATATCTTGCAAACAAAGCACAATCAATTTTAGATAATGTTTTAGGATATGGAAGCGCAGTAGTAAAAGTAAATGCCGATTTAGATTTTAAACGTGTTGAACGCACCCTGGAGTCATACGATCCTGAGTCACAAGTTGCAGTAAGTGAACAAGTAATAAAATCTTCTAATGCCGGAAAATCGGTAGGAGATTCTTCTGCGGCGAATACTCAAAATACTATTACAAATTATGAACTCAGTAAAACTATTGAAAAAGTAATGGAAGGAGCGGGAAATATTAAAAGGGTTACCATTGCGGTAGTTGTAAATGGAATAAAAAAAGAGGTTAAGGAAGGAGATATTACTAAAACAGTTGTTAATCCTCGTCCCGATGCGGAACTTCAGAAACTAAAAAATATTGTAGTTACCGCTGTTGGTTTTGATGCCACCAGAAATGATGAAGTTTCTATTGTCAGTATTCCTTTTGAAAATCAATTACTTGAACCGGAACAAGTGCAAGAAGCTTCACCCTTAGGTGATATGGATCAGATTTCAAAATTGGTTATGATGCTTATTGGATTTATTTCTTCCATGCTAGTCTTAAAAGGGTTAATGAATAAATTAAAAAATGAAAAAATCATTATAGGCACAATGGGATTGGGAGGGGGAGATTTTGTCGATAATTCTCTTGCGGAATTGGCTCCTTCTCTTGCAATCGGAGGTGGAACAAACCCGTTACTTGGGACAGGTAATGAGTCATCCGTTAATACAATAGCTTTAGCGAAAACAAGAAAGGCAAAGAAAGATGCACTTCTCAATGTAGGTAATATCGAAGATGAGATTTCAGATGAAGCAATCGGCAAGAAAGTAAGAAAAGAAAAAATTGAAAACTACGTTAAAAAAAATCCCACCGAGGCAGCAAAGCTGATTAACTCATGGTTAAGGGAGGACGGATTATAATGGATGGTTCAAAAAATCACTTGAGACTGGAAGATTTAAAAGGTGTTCAAAAAGCAGCACTTTTATTAATTGCTCTTGATACAGATGCAGCAGCAAATGTAGTAAAAAATATTGAACAAGATTTAGTTGAGGCAATTTCTGCTGAGATTACTCAAGTAAAAAGTATTCCTCCGGTAGTAGTTGATAAAGTTATGGATGAATATTATCAATTGATAACAGCAAACGAATTTGTTGTTGAGGGAGGACTTGAATACGCACAAGCTATTTTGGAAAAGAGTTTCGGTGTTGCCAAAGCAATGGAAATTATTGAGAAGGTAAAAAGTATTACTACGCTTCACGGGTTTGATGTCCTGAAAAAAGCAGATTCCACACAGTTAGTGAATTTTTTGCAGAAAGAACATCCTCAGACAATAGCGTTGATTCTATCTCATCTTTCTCCTGATTTAACAGCAGAAACGATTAAAGCTTTGCCACCGGACATAAGAGCGGATGTGATTTACAGGATTGCAAAAATCGGTAAGATATCTCCCCAAGTGCTAAAAAAAATTGAACGTGTTGTTGACGATATGGCAGGTCTGTCTATCAATCAGCAATTAAGTAAATTGGGAGGTCCCAAAACAGTTGCAACTATTCTCAATAGAACTTCAGTATCCTTAAATAAAGAAATTATTGCTGCGATTGAAGAAAAGGATGAAGATACGGCAGCGGAAATTAAGAGGCTGATGTTCTTATTTGACGATATTGTTCATCTTAACGATAAAGACATTCAGCGCATTCTTAAAGAAGTTGATAGAAAAGATCTTGCGCTTTCACTTAAGATTGCAGACCAAGCTGTTCAGGATAAGATATTTGGTAACATGAGTGAGCGCGCCGCCGACTTGATGAAGGAAGAGCTTCAGTTTATGGGACCCGTTAAACTTAAGGAAGTTGAAGGCGCACAGGCTAGAATTGTGGATGTAATTAAAACTCTTGAAGAGCAGGAAGAAATTACAATTAGTTTCAGAGGCGGAGCTGAAGAAGTTTATGTCTGATGTAGTTAAAATAAATATCAAAAAAAAACAAGTTAGGGCAAAACTTCGTAGTACAACAAATTCTCTATCAGGGGGATTTTATGAGGAAACCGATGAACTTTCACTTTCAAAAAAGATGGAGCAAGAATTTGAACGAGGATTTGATGAAGGATATGAAAAGGCAAGAGAAGAAATAGAAGATAAATATGAACAGGTGTTACTCGAAAAAAATCAGGAATTTTATGCAATATTAACAGATTTTGAAAATCGATTTGCTGAATACGGACAAGCTTTCGCAAAAATTGCCATAGAAACAGCGGCTAGGATTTCAGCTAAAATTGTAAAGAAGGAGATTGAATCAAAATCAATAATTCAAGATACTTTAGCCGATGCTCTTACTCAGGTCATTTCGTCCAATAAGATTCTTGTTAGATTAAATCCGGAAGATATTACACTGCTTGAGGCTGAAGAAAGTTCAATAGGCGGGCAACCTGTTTTTTCAAAAATAAGATTTGAGCCGGATGTGTCTATCGAAAAAGGTGGATGTTTTGTTGAAACAGAATTGGGGAATATAGATGCGCGAATTAGTTCGCAACTAAATGAAATAATAAAACAACTGGAACTTAATTTTGTAAAAGAGGATGAAGAAAGTGCAAGTAGCTGATACTTACATAACGGAATTCTCAAAAGTTATCGACCGTACTAATCTGTTTAAGATGAACGGGAAAGTTACTGATATTGTAGGTTTGGTTATTGTTTCTGTTGGCCCTCAGGCTTCGTTGGGTGAAATTTGCACAATTGTTGATAAAAGCGGAAAAGAAGTCAGCAAAGCCGAAGTTGTCGGATTTAAAGAGGGAAAAGTGCTTTCAATTGCGCTTGGTTCTATAGAGAATATTTCACCCTCGTGTGAAATTGTTGCAACAGGAAAATCTTTTCGCATAGGAATCGGGGACGAGTTGCTTGGTCGCGTAATAGACGGCTTAGGTAATCCCCTTGACGATAAAGGGGAAATAAATTTTGAACGTTACCGCTCGGTTTATGCCGAACCTCCTAATCCTCTTACCAGACAAAGGATTGCCACTCCGTTGCAGACCGGCGTAAGAGTAATAGACGGATTGCTGACAGTCGGGAACGGACAGCGTGTTGGAATTTTTGCCGGCAGTGGTGTGGGCAAAAGTGTAATGTTAGGTATGATTGCAAGAAACACATCCGCCGATATTAGTGTGATTGTGCTGGTTGGTGAAAGGGGAAGAGAAGTAAGGGAATTTATCGAAAACGATTTAGGTGAGGAAGGTTTGAAACGTTCTGTTGTTGTAGTGGCAACAAGCGATAAGCCTGCCCTTATGAGAATTAAAGCTGCCTTTATCGGAACAACAATTGCTGAGTATTTTAGAGATCAAGGTAAGAACGTTGTTTTGATGATGGATTCTGTTACTCGCTTTGCAATGGCTCAAAGGGAAATAGGACTTACAATTGGTGAACCCCCTACCACAAAAGGATATACTCCATCGGTATTTGCAATATTGCCAAAATTACTCGAACGCGCCGGAACATCAGAAATAGGAACTATAACCGGATTTTATACGGTTTTGGTTGATGGAGACGATATGACCGAACCAATCGCCGATGCTGTACGTTCAATACTTGACGGACATATTGTGCTTTCGAGAAAGATTGCTAACAAAGGGCAGTTCCCCGCTGTTGATCCGCTGCAAAGTATTAGTCGTGTGATGCCGCAGGTAGTTTCAGTGGATCAGAAAAAAAGAGCTCAGGCTTTTAATGAAATTTTAGCGACATACAACGAAGCGGAAGATCTAATTAATATTGGTGCTTACGTAAAAGGTAGCAATCCGGAAATTGATCACGCATTGAGTAAGATAACGGATTTACGAAGTTTCATGAAACAGGATATGTTTGAAAAAGCAGATTTTGACTCAACTGTTCAGAGATTAAATTCGATAATAGAAGCGCCGCTGGTGTAAACGATGGGAAAGTTTAATTACAAATATGAGATGATTAAAAACGTCAAAAAGATTTTAGAGAAGCAGGCTCAGAAAAACTTGGCTGAGATCGATTTAAAAATAAAATCGGCTATGGATAAATTAGCGGAATTAAAAATTGAAAGGGCTGATTTTATTGAAGCTAAAGACCAGCCGCGAAGGACAAAAATTTTTGAAGTTCAACTTCGTGAAGATTTATTAATTCAGCTTGATGAAAAAATATCTGTCGTAGAGAATGAAATATTTGAACTTCAGAAAAAACGGAAAGAAATATTTCGTGAACTGGAAGAAAAAACTAAAGAGAAAAAAGTTTTTGAAACGCTTGAAGAAAAACATCTTAACGAGTTTATTAAAGAAGAAAATAAATTGGAACAATTAGAGATTGATGATATTGCTACAAAAAGATTTATAAGGGAATCGGATTAATGAAAAATATAATTGTAGCTTCGTTAGTATTTGCAGTGGCTTTTGTTGCCGTAACCGCTTTGATAATTATGGCAAATTGGCAGTTCAGAAATATTTGGGCTTTTGATTTTTATACGAAACCGGTAAAAAAAGTAATTACTCACAAAGTATCTTTTGCATCAAAAGATTACTGGAAAATCGAAAAATATATGAACGATACTTTTAAGCCTGCGTTAATGGACACTTTACACAAGATGTATTTTAATAAAAAGATTGATACAGTTTACGAAGTAATTGTTAAAGATAAATCTTTGCTGACAACTATTGATAAAGCAATGAAAGAAATTCTGGCAAAAGATCAAGTAATAAAACAAAAAGATAGTGAAATAAAACGGCTTGAAGATGAAAAAAAAGCGTTAAAAAAGAAGTTTGCAAAAAAGATTGATGAAGAATATATAGCGTGGATAAAAAACAACGCTAAACTACTTAGTAGTTTGGAGCCCGGACGTGCCTCTAAAATTTTGAAAATTTATTCCGATAATGTAGCACACGATTTAATTTACGCAATGAAAAAGAAAAAAGCGGCTGAAATTTTAAGTTATTTGACGCCGCAGCAAATTGCAAAGATTACAAGGAGTAAAAAGTAATGGTTTTTAATCCGGTATTTTTCGAAACGAATGAAAGCAGTGAATTATCTTATTTCGCCAGACCGCAGAAAATATCGAATGCAAATTATTTGTTTGCCGATATAATGAATGTTTATTCAAAAAAGGGAGGTCCTGTTGCCACCGGATTTGGAAAACCTGCATCTGCATATTCCAATAATAACGAAAAGTTTCCTGTATGGGCGGGCGATTTAGAATCCGAACAGATATTAAAACTAACAAAAACTTTAGGCGGTTTGTTTGCGGAAAGTAACTTCCCCAAGCTTCTTGATGCTAATACTCAAAAAAGAATTACGAAAGAACAACTGACAGATCTACTTGGCAAGATTAAAAATATTCTTTCAAAAGGGAAAAATGCCGGACTTGATTTATCGGGAATGTTTGATGTATTACAACAAGGTGTTGTCGAAGGAAAAGAGATTAAGTTACTATTTGATGACGGTGCAAACGGAGTTTCGGTAAAGATTGTGCAACTTGAAACTCCTGAAAACAATCCAATCGCGGGAGAAGAATCAATAAGCAATTTTATTATTAAAATCAATCAACTTATCGGAAACCAGAAGAATAGTGATGTTTACGCAAACAAAGCAACACTGACAAATGCAAATTCGTCTGTTGTACAAAAGGGGAAAAGAACACTGTCGTCCGGTCTGGTTGCTATTGTTTTAGCTAATCCTCCTGAAAACGAAATCTCTGACTCACATGTTGTGTTAAACAAACTTGCCAGTACCAATAATTTTGAAAGATTATTAAAAGAAACTGTCTCCGTAAAAAATAATAAAAACGGAAAATCGGTTTCCCAACAAAGGTTAGGCGTAATCATTAAAAAGCTTTCGACCTTTATTAAAGCAGTGAAAACGGAAATTCATTTATCCGGTAAATCAATGGATGAAAAAGTAGATAATATTAATGTTCTAATCCAAAACATTACAACTTATTTACAAACTCAGCCAAAAAATAAATTCATGAATAAATTAGCAGATGAATTAAATCAGTTTGAAAATAATATAGCTAAACTTAATGTTGTCAATGTTGCTAAAAATAATAGGACCGCAATTAACAATAGTGTGATTAATGGAACAAACGCAAAATTAAGTGAAGTGAAAAGTTTTATCAGTTCGATAGAACAAGAGTTGAAAGAAATTAGTAAAGCAATTCCGAAAAAAGTTGATAACACGACAAAGCCGTTTAAAGATACATTATCCAAAGTTAATATTACCAAAAGTGTAAAAACGGTGAACGAAAAATTAACAAAGCTAAATTCGGTAATCTCAGAAATAGTTAATGAATTGGGTAAAGCGGAAGAATCAGGAGGGAGCCGGCTTTCTTCAACAATATTACCATTGCAGAAAAAAGGGATAGAATTACAAAATTTAATAAATACAACAAAACAAGGGTTGAGAGAGATTAGCAAAACAGTTACGGAAATAAATACTGACACAATAAAACCGATGAAGGAAACGTTATCAAAAGTTAAAGTTACCAAGACCGTAAAAACGGTGAACGAAAAATTAACAAAGCTAAGTTCGGAAATCTCAGAAATAGTTAATGAATTGGGTAAAGCGGAAGAATCAGGAGAGAGCAGGTTTTCTTCACCAATATTATCACTGCAGAAAAAAGGAATAGAATTAGAAAAATTAATAAATACAACGAAACAAGGGTTGAGAGAGATTAGTAAAACGGTTGCGGAAACAAATATTGACACAATAAAACCTATGCAGGAAACATTATCCAAAGTTGAAGTTGCCAAGACAGTAAACAGAGTGAACGAAAAATTGACAAAGCTAAGTTCGGAAATCTCAGAAATAGTAAATGAACTAATCAATACGGAGGAATCCGGAGATAATGAGACTTTACACAAATTGTCATCTTTGAAAACCAAAATCAGTGAACCTAAAAATTTCGTACACTCGTCGGAACATGAGTTAGAAAAGATTAGTAAAGTTAAAGCCGAGATGCCAAAACCGGTTAAAGAAACAGTGCAGAAAGTTGAAGTTTCCAAAACAATTAACACTGTAAACGATAAGTTGACAAAGGTGAGTTTGGCAGTTTCCGAAATAGTAAATAAATTGGAAAAAGAAAAATCCGGACAGAGCGAGATTTTGCAAAAAGTTTCACTAATGCAGACAAAAGTCAGCAAAATTAGAACTTTTGTACAATCAATAAAACGAACATTGTCAAAAGATGAAGTTACTAAAACAATTAAATTAACCGGCGAGAAATTTAATCAACTAAGTTCTGCAATCTCTGAAGATGTTAGTGAATTAGGAAAGGCTGATGAGATTGTTAATCTTAAAAAAAGTGTTTCAAATTTTGCAAATGCAGAACAGAAAAATTCGAACACCGGTTCAATCTCTAATCAAATAGGTGATAACTACAAAAATACCGTAAAACAGATTAACAGATTAATTGTTAAAATAAATTCATTGCCTATAAACGATCATGAATTTAAGTTAAGTATCAATGATTTGTCTAATAAAATTGAAAAATATACGGTAAGCGATAACGCCGAAACTACCCAGTTGGTTAAATCAATAATTTCAGAAATTAAGAGAACAGTAGGCAGCAGATTTAGTGTTGCTCAGAAAAAAACAACAGTAAAAAAAATAACATCTCTTGTAAGTAAACTGAGCGATCTTCTTGTATCTAAAGATGCTGATGTATATAGAGAAAATAAGCAACAGGCAACTGATGTGCAAAATGTTGTCGATAAAACAAGAGGTAATCTTGAAATTGATAATTTTGAACATGAAGTTGACAAGGCGGTTACAAAGTTGGAATCTAAGTTTGTCTCAGCTATTCTGGAAGAAAAAGAGAGTAATATTGCTGATAATAAACTTTCAGCCCCAATTGTTAAAAGCAGTAAACCTAAGACGGAAATTAACGAAACAACTGCGGTAAACAATGATGCTGTAAAATCAAAGATGGAAAATAAAACAGCCGCAAAAGATGGGCACGAAAACAAAAATAGTTCTTCGGAACAGAAGGATTTCCCCGGAGCTCAAGTTGAACATGTTGCGGATAATGATAAAGATACAAAATTTTCAGAAAAGCTGAATAGTATTAACATTACTCACAGTAATACTGCAGGTAAAACATTTTATGCTGATAATACAGTTGCAAATGAATTATCTCATGCAATAACAAAGGAAGATTTGATAAAGAATTTTTCTGAAATAGTAAAAAGTGCAAAAGAAAAAAGTATTACTCTTCAATTAAAGCCTGTTGAATTAGGGAAAATTAAAGTAACTCTTTCTATGTTACACAATGATTCCGTAAAGGCAAACATACAGGTTGAAAACCATGTTATTAAACAATTTGTGGAAAATAACATTAGCCAACTTTATGCACAATTAGGTAAGTCCGGATTGCAATTTGCCTCAGTGGACGTTTCCGTTTCACAAAATCCATTTGCAAAAGAATCTAAATATGGAAGCAACGGACACAAAAAGCAAAAAGGAGGAAATACATTTAACGGAAATATTCCGTTAGAAGAAGATAATTCGAAAGCCAGAGAATTTGGATATAACACATACGAATATTTAGTTTGAGGAAAATATAATGATAGATAACATTTCCAACTTTGTTGGAAGCACCGGATATCAGCCGGAACCGGGTAAAAGTAAATTGGGGAAGGATGATTTTTTGAGATTGATGGTAGAACAACTTAAATATCAAGATCCATTGAATCCGATGGATTCTACTCAGTATGTTTCTCAATTAGCCCAGTTTAGTTCGGTTGAGCAACTTGAAAATATGAATCAATCATTAAGTGATAGCATAAATGCTAATTATCAGTTGATTCAATCCGTAAATAACACAATGTCTTCAACGCTAATAGGTAAGCAAGTAAAGATTGGAAATAATCAAATCTCTTATTCCGGACAGAGTTCAGTTGACCTTGGTTATTCTTTGCCTGCAGATGCTTCCTCAGTTAAAATAAATGTTTATGACAGCTCGGGAGCATTGGTTTCAACAATAGAAAATTTACCGCAAAGTTCTGGCAACCATAAACTATCGTGGGATTTTACCGATAATAATGGTGTGAAATTAAGTAATGGTGTTTATACATTTGAAGTAGCTGCCAAAAGCATGAATGGAGAAGATGATTTAACTGTGGATGCTTATCAAGTTGGAACGATAGAAGGAGTGAAATTTACAAATAATGGTACATTCTTTGTAATAAACGGCAACGAGGTTAGTTTATCAGATGTAGTTGAAATTTTGAACAGCCCTGAAACAACAGGGGATTTTCCAAACCCAAAAGATGTCTCATTTTTAGGAGGATAGAATGGCAGGATATATAAACGGGATTCAAGTACCGTTTGTACCGATTGAAAGACCTGGTGAATCGATTCCTAAAAAGGAAGTTAAAGGTACTGATGCTTTTAACTCGGTTTTGCAGCGTGAACTTGAGAAAATAAAATTTTCAAAACACGCATCTCAACGACTGGATTCGAGAGATATATCATTATCCAATACTCAGTTGGAAAAATTACAGAATGCAGTTGATAAAGCAGAACAAAAAGGAGCTAAAGATTCACTGGTTATGCTCAACGATACTGCTTTTATTGTTAATATTCCGAATAGAACAGTTGTTACTGCTCTCCCGATTTCGGAAGAAGATAACATTTTTACAAATATTGACAGTGTCGTTTTTGCACATTAGAAATTAATTGAAATAACTAAAGTAACGGGCGGGACCTTCCGAGGACGCCCACGATTCAGCCGACCGACAGACGCTGAATCTGATTTTATAAAATAATCTTAGGAGGTTAAGATGTCATTAATTAACTCATTATTTTCGGGCGTATCCGGATTAAGAAACCATCAAACAATGATGGACGTTGTTGGTAACAATATCGCAAATGTAAATTCTATTGGTTACAAAAGTTCAAGAGTAACATTTGCAGATGCATTTAACCAGATAGTTCGCTACGGTTCAAACTCCACATCAAGTTCAGGCGGAACAAATACTTTTCAGTTAGGGCTTGGAATGAAAATTAACTCAATTGACAGAAATTGGGGACAGGGAACATTCCAGCGTACCGGAATTACAACTGATTTGGCTTTACAAGGAAAAGGGTTATTCATCACGAAGAATAATGGAGAGCAATTCTATTCAAGAGCAGGTGCATTTGTATTTGATGCCGACGGTAAACTGGTTAATCCTCAGAATGGCGCAATTGTACAAGGTAAAGTTGCAACATCCGACGGTGTAGTACCTCCGGGAAACAATTTAGAAGATATTCAAATTGATACTCAGATGAAGTTGCCTGCTGTTGCTTCTACTAAAGTTGATTGGGGCGGTAATCTAAAAAGCAGCTCTACAATAACAAGAAGTGAAGATTACACAGAGAATGGAAATATTAATTCTTCAATGGCGGTTGGTGATACATTAAGCGAACAAAATACAATTTATGATGACTGGGGTAATGAATATACATTTTCTGTCGAATATGAGAAAACTGCGGCTGATACTTATGATATGACCTATGAACTTACTGACGAAGACGGCAATTCGGTTGTAGGCCCGACCACATCCGAAGTGGTTTTTGATGCAAATGGCGATATGAGTACTATTGGAGGCGTTGCTGCCGATAGTATAAATATTACTGATACAACCAGAGGAATCGATTTTGATTTTGACCCAACAGCAGTAACCCAACTCGCCAGTTCAAATACGTTAAGCTCATCGGTTGATGAGAACAGAGTTCCCACTGTTGTTTCAGGTACTGTTACAATGTACGATTCACTCGGTGCAAGTCATTCGTTGACAATTAAATTTACCAAAACCAGTGCAAACAATTGGTACTGGCAGGCTTCTGTTCCCGCATCCAGCGGAACGTTAACTGAATCAAGCTCAAAAGGTTCTGTTCAATTTAACACAGATGGCTCAATCCTTTCCATGTCGCCGTCAACACCTACTATTCATTTTACTCCTTCAGGTGGTGCAAGCGGACAAGATGTTGAATTAGATTTTGGAGCAATTGGCGGATTTGATGGCATTACTCAGACTTCTTCAGACTCAGTTGTGTCAGCATTAACACAGAATGGCTCAGCTTCAGCAAGTCTATCAAATATTAATATTGACCAGTACGGAAATATCGTAGGTGTATTTACGAATGGAGAATCACAAACTTTAGCACAAATATTATTAGCAACATTTAAAAACACAAACGGTTTGGTTAGTGTCGGAGATAATATGTACACCGTTTCAGCTAATGCCGGTGAACCTTTGGTTGGTGATCCGGGACAAAATACGGGAACAACTATTCAATCAGGTGCTTTAGAGCAATCAAATGTTGATCTTTCGGAGGAATTTACGAATATGATAGTTGCTCAGAGAGGTTTTCAGGCAAATGCCAGAGTTGTAACTGTTTCCGACCAAATTCTACAGGAAATTACTAATTTAGTCAGATAGTAAACTGATTGAAATAATATTATTAAACCTAACGGGAGTTTCGACTCCCGTTTTTTTTTATTTTTCCTCAATTGTTCATTATTAGCCAATCTTACTTTCCCGTAATTACCATTTGTCCTCTTTTTTCAGGACATAATAAGAAAATTAAATGGCATATCAATTGTAGTACAAAATGTAAAAAACATGGTATAAATATGGCTGATAAAGAAAAAAAAGAAAAAAGCGAAAGTAGTGGCGGATTAAGTCCGAAAGTTATACTTATCGGTTTACCGCTTTATATTATTCAATTAGTTGCTGTTTATTTTGTTGTTGTTAATTTTATCGTAAAACCTCAAAACCCTCAGGATGGAAAAGAAATAGTGAATCAAGATAATCTTGAGTTTCAGGATTCGGTGGTTACCGGTAAATATATCTACAAAACTGAGGATTTGATAATTAATCCGGCCGATGGAGGTATGAGGCTGTTACTAATTTCACTTGGCTTAGACGTTCCCAAGGAAGAAGATGTTGCTTTGCTTGGAGAAAAAGCACCGCTTATTAACGATTTAATTATCTCTATCTTAAGAAAAAAGAAATTAAAAGACCTGCTTAAAATTGGGGCAAGAGACAAAATAAGAAAGGAGCTTAAGGAAAGTTTCAAAACCGAACTTTCGGAAATACCGATTACTAAAATATATTTTAATAAATTTATAATACAATAATTATGGCTGAAGTACTATCACAACAAGAGATAGATGAACTTCTATCAAATATGAAAAGTGGAGATGAAGCAGAAGAAGGTCTTTCTGTTGAAAGGGAAGTAGTCCCTTTTGATTTTCGTCTTCCGAATCGTATATCAAAATTACAACTCCGAACACTAAAACAAATTCATGAGAATTTTTCAGAGTCTTTTAGTTCTTATTTAATGTCGAAGTTGCAAACGATTATCAATATTAATGTAATTACAGTTGATCAAATCTACTATAGCGAATATGTTTTATCTGTTTCAAATCCCGCCGCATTGTTTCTTTTTCAGATTGATGGGACAGATATTCGTGGAATATTAGAATTGAGTCCTGAACTTGCAATTACTTTGGTTGATCGATTATTAGGAGGTACCGGTGAAAACACAAAGCAGTCGAAAGCCATTACTCCCATTGAACAGTCAGTATTGGGAGATATTGTGGCTAAAGTACTTGATGAACTTGGTAAAGCTTGGTCAATAATAGATAAATTTAATTTTGAACTTGATAGGTTTGAACCGGATATAGATTTTGCTCAGATAACATCACAAAGCGAAAGTGTATTGCTGATAACATTTGAAATTTTTATTGGTGAAGAATCATATTTAATGAATGTGGCTTTTGCCACTTATGCGTTTGATACAATATTATCCAAATTGTCGAGTCAAAATTTATCAACAATTCGCCCTGTAAAATATTTAGGTACAACTGCAAGGGAAATTGTAACAAATCAATTGAAATCTACAAAATTAAACGTTAGCATCGAGTTTGGAAGTACTAAATTAACGTTTGGGCAAGTTCAAAATATTAAGGAAAATGATGTTATTGTTTTAGATAAAAAAGTTGACTCCGAGATTGTAGCCAAGGTAGAAGGGAAACCGTTCTTTTTAGCAGTACCAGGAGTTGCAAATAATCATAAAGCAGTAAAAGTAGTAAAAAGAATTGAAGAAAAGGAGATATAAATGAGTGACGAAATAGAAAACGGCGAACAAAATTTAGATGATTTAGCTAATCAGATTGCCGGAGAGTCAGGTGAACAGCCGGTCGGAGATGATGTTTTAGGAAGTGTGGCAGATTTTCCCGAATTTGATGATGCTGTCCCCAGTTCGATTGTCGGTGATGACAAATTAACGATGCTAAAAGATTTAAAACTTAATGTTTATATCGAATTGGGTAGAACCAAGATGGAGATAAAAGATATTTTAGAACTTGAACGTGGTTATGTAATCGAATTGGACAAACTCGCAAGTGAACCTGTTGATGTTTTTGTAAATAATAAAAAAATAGCAGAAGGTGAAGTAGTTGTAATCGATAAACATTTCGGCATTAGAATTACTAATCTGGTATCAGCGGAACAAAGAATGCAAGGTTTACAACAGTGAGCACAAGCGATATAATATATATTTTTGTTGTTCTGGTTCTTCTACTGGCATCGGTTTATGTTGTAGTTTTTTTTATGCGTAAAATGATGTTTAAGTTCGAAGGGGGCAAAGGAAATGTAGTTCCCATAAGCGTTGTGGCAGTTAAGGGAATTTTACCCAAGCGGTATATCTCTGTAGTTAAAGTTAATAACAATTACTATGTACTTGGCATTAGCGATACCAATATTACTCTTTTAGATAAACCGGACAGTGAAAATTTTAGCGAATACGATATGATGCAGAATGAAAGAATAAACATGAACTTTGCCGATCTTCTTAAGAAAAGTTTGAAAAAGAAATGAAGAAAAGTTTTATAATATTGCTAATAGCTTTTTTTTTATTCGGGTTTTCCAATACCAATTTCGCTCAAGCTAAAACACAGCAGAAAGTAGGGCAAACAATTACGCTCCCAAATGTTGGAATTACTTTTGGTAACGGAGATGAAACAAACGGAGTTTCAACCACCTTAGAGCTTCTTCTATTACTGACAATCCTTTCTCTTGCACCATCGATAATGATAATGACAACGTCTTATCTTCGAATTATTATTGTTTTTAATTTTCTTAAAACTGCCTTGGGAACGATGCAAAGTCCGCCGAATCAACTTTTGGCCGGAATAGCACTATTTATTACATTTTACATAATGGCTCCTACTTGGAACAAAGTTTACGATGATGCAATTAAGCCGTATATGGCTAAAGAAATTCCTATGGATTCTGCATACACAGCCGGAATGGAACCGATACGTAACTTTATGTTTCGCAATGTAAAAGACGAAGATTTGGAGTTATTTCTCGGTATGGCAAAAACGAACAAACCCTCAACTAAAGCTGAACTTCCAACTTATATTTTAATACCCGCTTTTGTAGTTGGCGAATTAAGAGCAGGATTTGTAATCGGATTTTTCCTTTTTGTGCCATTTGTTATGATGGATATGATAATCGCAAGTATTTTAATGTCAATGGGTATGATGATGCTTCCCCCTACCCTGATTTCCATGCCTTTTAAGATACTTCTGTTTATTCTTGTAAATGGATGGGATTTAATAATCTCTTCGTTGGTAAGGAGTTTCCAATGAATCTGGATGTAGTTATTAGTTTACTTACAGACGCTTTTTACACAGTGCTGATTATTCTGCTTCCTGTATTGGGAGCGGGCTTAATAGTCGGCATTTTAATTTCAATTTTTCAAGCTGCAACTTCTATTCAGGAAATGACACTTACATTTGTCCCTAAAATAATTATCACGGCAATTGTGCTGATTTTGCTTCTTCCGTTTATGGCTCATAAAATGATTGCATTTACAAAAGAAGTTTTTGATCTAATGATTACAATGGTGAGATGATGAATATATTAGTCTCGGACTTTGTCACCGGATTACTTATGTTTTTGCGAATTGCAAGCATGTTTTTTATTGCTCCCATTTTTAACAACCAGGCCGTTCCAAAATACTTGCGGATTCTCCTTGCAATAGCTATTACTTATATCGTTTTTTTTACTGTTCCTAAGTTAGATTTTGATTTTCAGACCGGACTTTTAATACTATTTTTTATGGGAATAAAGGAAGTATTAACCGGAATGATAATGGGTTTTATGTTAAATTTTGTTTTTTATGCACTGTCGCTTGCAGGTTATCTCCTTAGTCGTGAAATTGGATTGATGATGGCTACGATGTTTGACTCTAATGCTCAAAACCAGGATAACATAATGGGTGTGTTATTTATTTTCATGGGGATCATTATTTTTTTTATTATTGGCGGGCACGAGTATGTAATTAAGAGTGTCTCATATTCATTTCAATTTATTCCACTCGGGAAATTAACTTTTAATGAATCGGTAATGCAACTTTTTATTAAATATTCTGCAGAAATTTTTGTATTGGCAGTAAAAATTGCCTCACCATTAATAGTAGCTTTCTTTTTTGTACACGTTGCCAGCGGTATAATTTCAAGAATAAGCCCTTCATTTCAAGTCTTTTTTGTCCTTTTGCCTTTGAAACTGGGACTTGGCATATTTTTGATGTTATTAATGATACCAATATTTGCTTTTACAATACGTGATTTACTTGCCGGATATGAAGATAAACTTTATCATCTATTATCAATAATGGCACAATAAGAGGAAAAGATGGCTAAGGAAGTTGACGGACAAGAAAAGACCGAAGAACCAACCGGTAAAAAGCTGGATGATGCCAGAAATGAGGGAAAAGCCCCTAAGAGTATGGAAGTTAATTCCTTGGGGATTTTCTTTTTTGGGATTGTTATCATTTATCTTTTTCGCGGACTTATCAGTTCAAACATTTCACAACTTACAATCGGTGTTTTTAGTTCGTTGGATAAACTAAAACTTAGTACCGATTTGCTTCAGGTTTATGCTGTGGGAGCAATGCTCTTTTATCTTAAAGTGTTAGCTCCTTTTTTTATTGTGTTGGTTATTGTTGCACTAGCGGTTGGATTTGGCCAAGTAGGAATAAAATTATCCCCAAAAGCTCTGAAGCCCAAGTTCTCAAAATTGAATCCGCTTCAAGGATTAAAATCTAAGTTTTTTTCAATCGAACCTTTTATTGAAGCTTTTAAAAGTATAGTTAAGGTTATTGTTGTCGGGCTTGTTTCCTATTGGTTGCTTGGGGATGTTATCCTTGATTCTGTGAATCTTGTTCGTTTTACCATTCCTGAAATAGTTAGCTACATGTCTCGAAATTCAATCTCTTTCCTTTGGAAAATATCTGCTGTCTATTTGCTATTGGCGGCATCTGACTTTGTTTATCAAAAGTATAAATTTAAGGAAGATATGAAGATGACAAAGCAGGAAATAAAAGAGGAAATGAAAAATATGGAAGGCGACCCGCATGTAAAAGGTAGAATAAAAGCGAAACAGATGGAAATGGCTAATAGTCGAATGATGGCTGATGTTCCGACAGCTGATGTAGTAATTACTAATCCTACTCACTTTGCCGTAGCACTAAAATATGAGATGGGCGGGGAAGGAGCGCCGACTGTTGTTGCCAAAGGTGCAGATAGGGTTGCACAAAAGATAAAAGAAATTGCAAAGGAACATAATATTCCGGTACAAGAAAATGTAATGTTGGCACGCGCTTTGTATAAGTCTTGTGAAGTGGGTGATGAAATTCCGCCTACGTTGTTCAAAGCTGTTGCAGAAGTTTTGGCATATGTATTTAAACTGAAAAATCAAAAAAAGAAGAAAACGATCGTCTAAATGATGAAAAAATTTTTCCAAAATACTGATATAGCCTTTGCATTTGGAGTATTGTTAATATTATCATTGATGATTCTTCCTCTTCCACCCTTTATTCTTGATTTTCTCCTTTCAGTAAATATATCATTTGCTCTGTTGGTTCTGGTTGTTGCAATCTACATCAAACGTCCGCTCGATATTTCAATCTTTCCCGGTTTGCTCTTAATTTTAACGCTTTATCGATTGGGGCTAAATATCAGTTCTACACGATTAATTTTGCTTAACGGCTATGCGGGAAGAATTATCGAAACATTCGGCTCGTTTGTTGTCGGAGGCAGTTACGTAGTCGGTTTTATTATTTTCTTAATTCTGTTGATTATTGAGTTTGTTGTGATTGTAAAAGGAGCAACGCGTATCTCTGAAGTTGCAGCAAGATTTACTTTGGACGCTATGCCGGGCAAGCAAATGGCAATCGATGCCGACTTAAACAGCGGGCTAATCAATGAAGATGATGCAAGACAGCGCCGTGACGAAATAAGAAAGGAAGCGGAATTTTACGGGGCAATGGATGGTGCCAGTAAGTTTGTAAAAGGGGACGCAATTGCCGGGCTTATTATTACTTCGATAAATATAATCGGAGGCTTGGTAATTGGCGTCGTTCAATTAGGAATGCCAATTAAAGAAGCTTTACAAAACTATACGATATTAACAATCGGTGACGGCCTTGTATCACAGATACCCGCTTTGATTATTTCTGTTTCAGCAGGTATGGTTGTTACAAAGGATTCGAGTAACGACTCGATGGATTCCAAAATGAAAATACAGATGTTTGGTAATCCGCGAGTACTTGGCGTTGTTGCAACAGCGATTTTGCTTTTTGCTTTTATTCCCGGAATGCCGACACTTCCGTTTTTGTTTTTAGGAGTCAGCGGTGGTGCAGCAACATTTTTTGTAAACAAAAAGAAAAAAGAAGATGAAATTGAAGAGATTGTTGAAGTAGAAGATGAAACAGAAGCTCCTGAAGAAAAAGTAGAAGAGTTTTTACAAGTTGACCCTATTGAGATTGAAATCGGATACGGATTAATTTCGTTAGTAGATGAAAATTTAGGCGGAAATTTGTTCCAGAAAATTTCTTCTACACGTAAATATATTGCTCTGGAATATGGCGTGTTAGTTCCTCCTGTAAGAGTTAGAGACAATCTGCAATTGAACCCGAATGAATATATTATTAAAATCAAAGGGAATGTGGTTTCGCGATACGAAATTTACAGCGACCGTTTTCTGGCAATGAATCCCGGAATGGTCGAAGGGGAAATAAGCGGTATCCCAACCCGCGATCCTGCATTTGAATTGGATGCTTATTGGATTGGAGATGACGAAAAAGAGAAAGCCGAGCTAGAAGGTTATACCGTAGTGGATAGTATTTCAGTGCTGTCAACACATTTACAGGAAACAATAAAAAAACATTTTGATAAAATATTAACACGGCAATCGGTTAAACAGCTTCTTGAGAATTTGAAGAAGGATTATCCGGCTGTGATTGAAGATATAAATCCGGACTTGCTTCCGCTGGGGACGATACAGAAAGTATTGCAGAATCTGCTGCGAGAGCAAATTCCGATAAAAGATTTAGTCCAAATTTTAGAATCGTTAATAGATTATTCAAAAGTTACCAAAAACATTGACGTACTTACAGAGTATGTTCGCCATTCGCTGGGTGAAACTATTGCCAATCTTTACAAAGATCAAAACGGAATAATACACTCGGTATCAATAGGTGGAAATCTTGAAGCGTTTATTACCAATGCATTGCAGAACTCAAATAACTCAACCCAAACGCTGGGCTTAAATCCAGAGATGCTTCAAAGTTTAAATGAAAAAATTGATGATTGGATTATGAAATTCCGTGAGTTTGGTTATTTGCCGGTATTTATTACTTCAGCTACAATTCGCCCGTATTTTTACAGGTTAATTAATTCTACATTCCCCGAAGCGGTTGTGCTTTCATATACGGAGTTGCCGGCAAATGTTGAAGTCGAATTTTTAGGAAAAGTAGAGATTTAAAATTATGAAGATAAAAAAATTTGTTGGTTTTTCATTAAAAGAAGCAACTGAACGGATGAAAAACGTGATGGGAAGCGAGGCTGTAATATTAAGTTCAAAAGTAATTGAGGATAAGAAAAATTTTGGAAAGCGAAAATTGTTTGAAATCACAGCCGGAATTGAGAACGAAGAATTTGAAAATGAAATATTGAATGAACATCATAATACTAACAAAGTAAAACAGACATCAAGTTTTGAAACAGAATTAAAAAAGTTGACCGAAAAAATATATAATCAAAAAAAAGTTTCATCCGGAGTAAAGAACCATCTAGTTGATATTGAAATTTCTGACGAACCTGACAAACAAACGGAACAACCTGAGATTGACGAAATACGCGAACTGCTTCGCCACCGCGAGGTTGAAGAACCATTGATAAATACGATAATCGAACAACTGCAATCAGAAGTTGATTTTATTTCCGGTACGGATTTGGACTCACAGATTCAGGAAATTATTTCTTCGCTAATAAAGACGGATGGTTTTTCAATCAATAAAGGGAAGGAACCGAAAGTAATTACTTTAGTTGGTCCGACCGGAGTTGGAAAAACAACATGCATTGCAAAACTTGCTTTGATTTCTAAAATATTACACAAACTCAATGTCGGATTAATTTCAATTGATACATACCGGCTTGGTGCACTTGACCAGCTTAGAATTTTTTCAGAGGTTAGCGGGATTGATTTTTTAGTAGCATATGAACCAAAGGATATTAAAAGTTTTCTGAAAAAGTTCTCCGACAAAGATTTGGTATTTATTGATACTGTTGGACGAAGTCAGAAGAACAGTCTGCTTTTGAACGATATTCAAAAATTTTTAGATGCTGCTCAAAGTGATGAAATTTACTTGGTTTTAAGCGCAACCAGTTCTACACGTAACTTGATTGACATTGCTCAAAAGTTTAAGATTTTCGGTTACAACGGTTTTGTGTTTACAAAACTGGATGAGTCGGTAAGCTTCGGAAATATATTGAATTTATCTGCACGATTTGATGAGCCGATAAAATATCTTACAAACGGACAGGTAATCCCAGACGACATTATTGCGGCTGATCCTGATTTTATTTCGAACTTAATTTTTACCGGTAAACTGAACGGATGATTGGACAAGTTGAAAGAATAGCGGAACTTACAAATTTACATCCCCGCTCCAATAACAACGAGCAGGGTCCAATGGTTATTGCATTTACTTCCGGAAAAGGAGGAACCGGAAAATCTTTTGTATCGCTTAATACGGCATTTACTTTATCCCGAATGAGAAAAAAAATTTTATTAATTGATTTTGATATTAATTTCGCAAATCAGCATATTCTAGTTGACCAATTTCCCGAGTTTACGATTGCAGATTATTTTTCAGGTAAAAAGAACTTTTGTGACGTAATTTCAAACTACTCCGAAAATCTGCATTTCATTTTTGGAGAATCGGGAATAAAAACTGTTGATATCACTAACACAACAATAAACAGGATGTTCAATGAAATCAGTAGTTTAGGAGGAAAATACGATTATGTGATTTTCGACACGGCATCAGGAGGAGGCGAACAAGTTTTATCGGTTTTGGCAAAATCGGATTTGCAGGTTATTGTTGCTAATCCCGAACCTACTGCTGTAATGGATGCTTACGTAATAATAAAGTTGATGATTGCTGCGGGTATTTCGGGTAACGAAAAATTTGTAATAATTAACAGAGCAGAAAATTTGGAAGAGGGGAAAACAGCTTTTGAGAATATTAACAGTGCAATTAATAATTTTTTAAAACAAAAAGTAAATTTAGGCGGAATAGTTCTTAACTCTCCTAAAATAAAAAATAGCATCAGTTCTCAAAAGATTTTTACTGAAGAGAATCCTATCGACAACCAAGCAACTGCAATAACAAAAATTGCAGACAAAATCAGTAATTTTATACATCTGGAGAATATTAACCATAAATATTAATTACTCGTTTTTTATCAAAAAAAAACATACCTTTTTTTATTAAAAATCAGATTTCTTTTTATTTTTGTTGGTATATTCTTTGTGAGTATATTTACAAGGAGAATAGCATGAATAAGATAGTACTAAATTTAGGTTTGTTAACATTTTTTTTGTCATTGATGTTTTTCAGTGCTCAGGACTTACCGATTACGGATGTACTTCTTCGTTCATTTGTCATTTTCATTGTTGTTACACTAATGAGCTCTATTTTTGTGATTGTATTTTTTAAGGCAGTCAGTAAAACAATTTCAAAAAAAGCTATTCAAAAACAAGAATCAATAATGATGGGAAAAGAATCTCATGAATAATAACACTCTATGGGAACTTTATAAGAAAAACCCAAATGAGTTACTGAAACAAAAGATTATTGTGAATTACACAAACTTGGTTCATTATGTAATTAATCATAGTCATTTTGTGAACTTGAGTGTTATCGAAGAAAAAGATTATTTCCAATTCGGTATCGAAGGATTAAGTGAAGCAATAGATAGATTTGATCCTGATTTCGGGACAAAATTTGAAACATACGCAATTCAAAGAATCAGGGGGAAAATTATAGATGAACTTCGTAAGTTACAAATAAAACCCCGAAACAATTTTGATGAACAAGGGAATCACAAATATTCAAATATTTCTCTCGATTATCACTCTGAATCCGAAGATGGATATTCGTTGCACGAAGTTCTTCCTTCTGAAAGTCCAAAGCCTGAAGAAGAGTTTCAAAAAGTTGAGCAGAAAGAATTTCTTAAAGAGGCGATTAAATCCTTAAACGAAAGGGAGCGGCTCATCATTTCATTATATTATTACGAAAACCTTAATTATAAAGAGATTGGTGAAGTCCTGGAAGTTTCGGTTTCTCGTGTTTCTCAGATTCATTCAAGAGTTATGGAAAAACTAAAAGAAAAATTATTGAAAAAAGTATGGTAAGTTAATCTTGAAAAACGTCGAAAATAAAAAAAGTAGTGTTTTAGAAGTTTTAGAAAATGTAAATAATCTCCCTTCTATTCCGGTTGTTCTTACTGAAGTAAATAAACTGCTCAATAACGATGGAACCAGTGCTACGGAGTTAGGGGAAGTAATATCAAAAGATCAAGGGTTAGTTACAAAAATTTTGGTTGTTGCAAATTCGCCGTTATATGGAATTCCACGTAGAGTTTCGACTATCGATTTTGCAATTGTAATTTTGGGATTCAACCATATAAAAAATATTGTTATTTCACTCTCTATGATGGAAGCTTTTAAGGCAATTCACGGAATAAAGTTCAATCAGAGAAAGTTCTGGCAACATTCACTACTAACGGCTTTAACTTCTAAGAAAATTTCTGACGACTTAGGATATTATTTTAGCGGTGAAGCTTTTACTGCCGGTTTGCTGCACGATTTGGGAATTCCTATTATTTATAAATTTTTTAATAAAGAATATCTTGAAATAATTGAAAAGCAAAAGGAAAGCGGAAAAAGTTTTTTGGAGATAGAAGAAGAAGTGCTTGGTACAACGCATTGCAAAATAGGCGAATTTTTAATTAACAAATGGAACCTTCCCAATGCTTTGGCTGATGTTGTTGCAAATCATCATAAACCGGGGACGCCTTCGGAATTTTCTGAAATAACATCAGTAGTGCATCTTGCAGATTATATGCTTAACTTATTGCAAGTAGGTGATTTTGATTGGGATAAAGGATTGGAGTTAGATTCATCAATTTTGAGTAAGTTATCCCTAAACAGTAAAGAATATTTGGACGGATTAATTGCAAATTATGAACCTTTGATAAAAGAACAAATTAATAGCACATTTTTTTAATAAACAAGAGTGGTCATTATGAGCGAACAAGAGTTAGAAAAAAAGCAAAAAAGGACTAAGTTGGTCCTATCTAACGTTTACAACTTACCTGCAGTTTCTCAGGTAATGATGGAAGTTTCTAACATGTTGGATAACCCGACAACCAATACGGCTAAATTGGGACAAATGATTGGAAAAGATCAGGGATTAGCAACTAAAATCCTATCGATTTCCAACTCTCCTCTTTATGGACTTCCACGTAAAGTAACTACAATTGATTTTGCAATATTAATCATCGGTTATCAGGATATTAAAAATATCGTAATTGCTCTGTCGATGATTGAATCTTTTAAAAACAAAACCGATAAATATCTTAACCAAAAGGAATTTTGGCTACATTCTATCCTTTCGGGTAATGCTGCAAAACGTATTGCCGAAGATTTAGGTTTTAGAATTGGAAGCGAAGTTTTTGTTTCCGGATTACTTCATGATTTGGGAATTCCTGTTCTACACAAATATTTTCATAACGAATTTATGCAGACTGTTGATGAGGTTAATAATACAGGCCGGTCTTTCCATGATGTTGAAGTTGAAATACTTGGTTATGATCACCAAGATATAGGAAGGTTTCTCGCTGAAAAATGGAATTTGCCTCAACAGCATTGCTCTACAATCAATAATCACCATCACCCTTCACAAGCTGAAGAAAATAAGGTTATGGCATCTATTGTCCATCTCGTTGACTACATGACTCAGAAATTAGAGATTGGTGCTTTCTATTGGGATAATAATTATGAATTAGATGAATCTGTAATTGACATTCTTAAATTCGGGACAAGAGAAAAATTGGATGAATTTGTTGAAGGTTACCGTGATTTGTTTCAGCAAGAGATTGAAAACACAACTTTATTATAATTAAGTAAAAAGTGAAAGTTCATAAACTAAATACTGAAGAATACCCGACATTCTATGAATCCATTGGAATCAAAGACGAAGGTAAAGACTTTGGGCTAAACCTTAATGGGGATAATGAACTCGATATCTCGGTTTTGGCTGAAAAATATTCCCATATTATCCAGAATTTGATTTTATTTGAAAGAGAAAGCGAGTCTGTAAATAATATTGATTTGTTAGTGAAAATGTTAAAGTTAGCCGTTCGCAGAATAGTGCCTACTAAATCAACAGACATTTTCTTTTTTACTGAAAACAGGGGAGAGCTTAAAGCGATTTCGTTCGAATTTGATCAGGAACTTTATAATGTTTCTAATCGTTTTCATAAGGAGGGTATTCTTTCAGTAGTTTTTGATACAAAAACACCTAATGTATTTCCTGACCTCGACAACTACACTTCTGGTGGAACAGAAATTAACTTTATTGTTTTTCCGATTGTGCGTGATAATGTTGATAAAGGAATATTTATTCTTAAGTCATCTATCTCAAGAAAAAACTATACGGAAATTGACAAAAGGATGATTCAAATATTGTTGAATGCCGCAATTACAAAAATTGAAAAAATCATCTATAAGGATAAATTAAATTCCGCTTATGAAGAATTGCAAGTTTATCAGGGTAAACTATCAAACGATTTTCGCCTTTCGGCAATAGGTGAACTAACAGAAGGAATATTGGAAGATATTTCGTCTCCACTGCAGGCAATTGTTAATTTGGTTGAGGTTTTGGATGTTCAGGATACTAATGCGGTTGAAATACTGAAGATAAAAAGCCAAGTTCATAAAATTCATAAAACGGTAAATCGTCTTGTCAGGTTCACAAACCTGAATCAAAAAAGTGTAAAGTTGATGCCGTTAAACTTAAACAAAGTAATTAATGATTATTTTAATATTGTAAAATCAACTTTAGATACTGCTAATATTGAATGTGTGTTAGACCTTGAGGATAAAATCCCTTCTATTCTAAGTCATCCGAACTACATTAATCAAATTTTGACGAACCTTTTTGGAATTATCAGAAAAAACAAAGAAGGGAGAAGCGGAATTATTATTCAGACTCGATTTAGAAATGAAAATATTTATCTCCGGTTTGTTTCAACGATTATTTTCAACGAAGAAAATCTAAAGTCTGAATTAAATTACAAAATTGTTCAAAGCCTGGTAAAAAAACATGAAGGGAATTTCACTGTAAAAGATTCATTTGACGGCGGAGCCTCAATAGTTATTGAATTTCCATTAATTAGAAAAATTAGAGGGTAGCCATGAAAAAGATTTTCATTTTATTGATTATCATGATGGTTTGTATTAATGTTTCTAATTCTCAGAATATTGAGGATAACAATGGGGAAAAAATAAACTTTGATATTCATTCAATTGTAAATAGTCAGATTAAAGAAGCAGAATCAAAACTAAAAAAGCAAAAAAACGAATCCACTCAAATAATTTCAAATGAGATTACCACACAAAAATCCTCACAAAAAATTCCAAATGAAAGCAGTTGGTTAAATTTGTCCAATTTTTCATTTGGCAAAAGGGAATTATTTCCCATTTTCTTACTAATCGAGGTTTTATTAATTGGTACAATCCTTGCAACATGGTTTAAGAGTAGAAGAATCCCGAACGGGAAAAATGATGTTGAACTAAAAGAGGTTGTACGAAAAATGAGAACAGAAAGAATCGGATCTAAAACTGACCCTGAGTTTTCATCACTTCGTGCAACGCTAAGCAATCTAAATATCAACATCACCGATGGCGGGAAAGCAATTACAAACTTTGCACGGAAAAAGAAAATCGCTAAAGGCGAATTGCATCTGGCAATTAAGCTTAGAATGTTAGCGAATATGTACAAATAAAACGAGATTAGAACTCAAAAAAAATGATTGGACGTATCGAGAATATTAATTCTTCGATAGGGGAAGTAAAGATAGTTGCATCCAGAGTCAGAAAAAATCTTCCGCAACTTAATTCTCTTGTAAAAATCGAAGTGCTTGAAAAGCTGAAAAGTAATTATAAAATTTTGGTAGATGGAGAATTATACCAAAGTAAATTACCGATTAAAGCAAACTCCGGCGAAATTATGCTTGCCCAGTTGGTAAACATGAATCCGCTTACTCTAAGGCTTGATTCTTTTATCGGTTCTCAGATGCTAAGTGACGGAATGGCAGGATTAATTCTAAAAAGTTTAGGATTAGGAAAAACAGAGATTGCCGAAAAATTGATATTGGAATTGCTGAAATCCAAGAAACATCTTTCCAAAGAAAAGATTAAACAGTTTGTGGATTTTGCCGGAAGTTCGTTAACAAGTTTAGATGAATTACAGTTTTCGTTACTTGCGGCAATCATTTGGGATGATAAAAGTTATAATTCCGGCTCAGAAAAAAGAGCTGTCTTTTCATCGATTTTTGATATTTCGTTTTGGGATTTGGCTGAGCAAATTTTCCAAACAGTTCTTTTTCTTAATGCTGCTAACCTCTCGTCAAGATTTTATGAAAGATTAAATGAAAAACTAATTTTTTCGCCCGAAAGTTTTGAATCAGAGAAAATATTATCCGGCATTAGCGGAAAAGCTAAAGCATACGTTGAACTATCCGATTTTATTGAGGAAGAATCGGTTGGTAATTTGCTCTTGCCGGAAGTTAAAAAGAGTTTGGAACGCCTTAACGAATTGTTGATTAAATACGTGTTGCAAAAAGCATTGCTAAATAAGTACAATTTTTATGTCGATTTCGCAATCGTCAGCAAATCAAATATGCTGCGGCTTTGGAAGTTTTCGTATAATAAAATCTTAAATCAATTAGGCGAGCCTATTTACAAATTTGAAACAGGTGTTTCGGTCGGTAAGAAAGAAATGGAATTTGAATTATTTCTGGTTGATGAAAAACTTCGCGGCGATGTTTTTACAAAGGGATTAAGTAATAATTCGGAGAAGAGATACAGGGAAGATTTTCAGAGAGTATTAATAGAGAACGTAACTAAAGAGTCACATATTAATTGGTTGAAAAGCAGAGTAATATCAAACAGATATTTAGCGGGAAATATTGAGTAAAGGAAAAGATGAAGTGCAAACTAAGCGACAAAATATTTTACAAGGGAGTAAAGATGAAGATTGTAAATAAAGAACATAAAGCAATTTCCGACATCGTAAGATTTTACGCTGCGCTGGAAGCACCGATTAAAATAAAATTACTTACAGCGCATATTATAACGGAAGCGGAAAAAGTTTTAGAGGAAGGGAATAATGGATAGAGGATTATTTGATGCTGCAAGAAGTATGAATATCAAAATGAAAAACATGGAGATAGTTGCTAATAACCTTGCAAACGTAAATACAACCGGATATAAACGGGAAATTCCCTTTTCGGAATATCTTTCTAGAATGGAAAACAAACCGTTAAAACAGCTTTCGAGTTTTGAACAAGGAAATCTGGTACAAACGGATAATCCTCTCAGTTTGGCAATAACGGGGAATGGTTTTTTTATGATTAAAACAGACCGTGGTATTGAGCTGACAAGAAACGGAAATTTTATGCTTACGAAGGAGGGTGATTTAGTTACGCAAGACGGTTCCCCGGTTGTAACACAGGGCGGAACGGTAAATATATTTGAACAACAGCTTAACAGCAAAAAGAATAAGGCTTTAGCTATTACCGATAACGGTGAAATAAAATACGGAAACGAGATAATTGACAAACTGCTAATTGCAAAAACTCCTGATCAGCATGCAATCGAGCGGGATAAGGGAAGCAGTTTTATTAATCAAAAACAAGAGTATGTAATTGCAGATGAATCGGATTACAAAGTTCACCAGGGCTTTCTTGAAGAATCTAACACAAATCCTTTTCAGGAAATGCAAGCTATGATTAATCTGAACAAGGAGTTTGAAACAGCGCAACGTACTATTCAGTCGATAGATACGATATTAGGTCAAGCAAAAGAAATAGGAAAAACTTAAGGAGATAAATTATGCCTAACAGAGCTTTAAGAACAGCGGCTTCCGGCATGTACGCACAGGAGTTAAATGTTGCGGTTATTTCAAATAACATTGCAAACGTTAACACAACTTCGTTCAAGAAAAACAGGGCAGAGTTTGAGGACTTAATGTACCAAAGTGTTGCGGCAAATCCTCAGAATCAGGATTTACCGGGGATAATTGAAAATCCGGCCGATGAGATACAAGTCGGTGTTGGAGTTAAGCCTTCATCAACACAAAAGATATTTTCGCAAGGGGATTTGAAACATACCGGACACAATCTGGATTTAGCAATATACGGTGACGGATTTTTCCAGTTGCGAACTCCGGACGGTAAGTTTGTTTATTCGCGCGACGGTTCATTTAAAGTCTCTGCAGATGGAAGTATTGTTTCGTCAAACGGGAATGTGTTGGAGCCCGGTTTTGTTATTCCCAATGATGCTGTTGATGTAATGATTTCAGCGGATGGAGTTATTAGCGTTCGTGATACAAGCAACAATACAGTTGAACTTGGTTCAATTGAACTCGCCAAGTTTGTTAATCCGGGCGGATTAAAGGCAATGGGTAATAATCAATATATGGAAACAGAAGCGTCCGGGGTCCCGTTTCTCGGAACGCCAAATACAGAAGAATTCGGACAGCTTCAGCAAGGTTATCTAGAAGCTTCTAATGTTGATATTGTGGAAGAAATGGTAAATATGATTTCTGCCCAACGTGCTTATGAAATTAATTCCAAAGCCGTAAAAACAGTGGAAGATATGATATCAATTACTAACAATCTAAAAAGATAGCTGAAATGATAATTTCCCTTTTCATATTGATTCTGATGTTGTTCCCACGCGGTATTAGCGATAATGCCATACATGATTATCTTGAAGCAAATCTAATTAATTACGACTCTTTTTCTTATCGGCTATTACAGCCTGTACAAAATACAAAGGGAACAATAAAAATTGATATGAGCAGAAATTTTATCTTAAAAAATAGATACGGATATATTCCGATTGTAATCGAGGAAGGAAAAGTAAAAAGAAAATCGTTAATTGCCGTAAGATTAAAATTAATGCAGAAAGTGCTTGTCGCAAACAGAACAATAAAAAGGGGAGAGCGATTATCTGCGGAAGATGTAAAAATTACTATTAAAGATGTAACGGATTTAAAAGTAAAACCGGCAAAAACTGTTAATGAAATTTCGGGAATGCAAGCAAGAACAAATATTCGAGACGGAAAAATAGTAACAGGAAATATGATTGAAAAAGGGAAAACGGTTTTTGCAGGAAATAAAGTAACAGCTGTTTATAAAAATGGAGTTGTTCAGGTTACATTTCCTGCCGTGGTTCGAATAGCGGGAAAAGTAGGGGATGTAATCCGTGTAAAAAGGGATGACGGAATTATCTTGAAAGCAAAAGTAATTAATAATAAAGAGGTTGAAATAGTTGAGTAATAATATGAAAAAAATAATTAACATAATGGTTTTATTCCCTGTCATGCTGTTCGCTCAAAATTTTTCTTATAATGCATCAAGGTCAATATTTTCGGATTACAAAGCCCTAAACAAGGGAGATGCAATTACCGTGATAGTAGTTGAATCATCTAAAGCTTCAAACCAATCAAATTTGGAATCCGCACGAAACGGATCGATTGGAGTTAGCGGGTCTGCATCCATGGGCTCAACGCCAATGTTGCCCGATTCGAAAGGAAGTGTTGGTACAAGCAACGATTTTAAAGGAGGAGGTAAAATAACCAGTGAAGGTAGTTTTACTACAAAGCTGAGCGCAATTGTTGACAGTGTTTATCCGAATGGATTGCTTCATATAAAAGGAACAAGAAAATTAGAAGTAAACGGTGAGGAACAATCTATCAGTATTTCCGGATTGGTTCGTCCAATTGATATTACGTCGAGTAATACGGTTTTCTCCTACAATATATCCGAAGCGAATATCGTATTGGAAGGCAGCGGTATGATTGACCGAAACACTTCACCGGGGTGGTTAACAAAATTATTTCATTGGTTATTTTAATTAGTGGTGAAAATGATGAAATTAAAAAAAATAATATTGCTGATTTTGTTTGCGGTTTCAATAAGCTATTCCCAAAGGCTTAAAGATATTGCATATTTCAAAGGCGTAAATAACGAGCAACTGATTGGCTACGGGCTTGTTGTAGGTTTGTCGGGAAGCGGCGATAGTTATCGTTCGACTATGACGCATCAATCAATCATCAGCATGTTAAAAAGGTTTGGAGTAAATGTACCCGAATTAAATTTTAGAACCAGAAACGCCGCTGCCGTTATGGTAACGGCAACAGTTTCCAATCAGTATAAAAAGGGTGGCACATTTGATGTTACCGTTTCTTCAATTGGAGATGCACAAAGTTTAACGGGAGGTACGCTTCTGCTTACGCCTCTTTCAGATAAATCGGGAGCAGTTTACGCTACTGCGCAAGGTGCAGTATCTACAGGCGGTTACGATGTCGGAACGCCAAGCGGCGGAAGAATGTCAAGTAATTTTTCGGCAACCGGTCAAATACCGAGCGGAGGTATTTTCGAAAGGGATTTTCCCGAAGCGAATTTAGATAAGCAGCAAGTGCAAGTTGTGCTAAAAGATCCCGACTATACAACTGCCAACAATGTTTCACAAGCTATTAATACGGCAATAGGTAAATCAACAGCAATAGCGGAAGATGCTTCGTTGATTACGGTTAAGGTGCCGGCTAATCAGCAGAATAACTTAGCCGCATTTTTAGCAAAGCTTGAAGGCTTACAAGTTCAGAAAGATGTTGTCGCAAAAGTTGTACTTAATGAAAAAACCGGAACTGTGGTAACGGGAAGCAATGTTCAAATTGCACCATGCACAATTACGCACGGCAACTTAAATATTTCAATAAAATCATATCCTGTTGTTTCGCAGCCTACTTCGTTTTCACAAGGTGAAACAGTTGTGTTTAATAATCTCGTGCCTACCGTTAAACAGGATAAAAATAACACAGTCGAAATTCAGGGTGCCAGTAACGTTCAGCAAGTTGCCGCCGCACTTAATTCGTTAAAAGTTTCACCGCGCGATATTATTGCAATATTCCAAGCGATAAAAGAAGCCGGCGCATTAACTGCAGAATTAGTGATAATGTAAAAAGAAAGATGGAAGTAATTAATCTGAAAATATCGAATCCGAAAAAGCAAATTCAGAAACCGATTAAAACGGAATCCCGTTTTAGTGAAGAAAAAAAGAATAAGCTTGCTAAAGCGGCAATCGATTTTGAGAGTTTGTTGACACAGATGATGTTGAAAAGCATGACTAAATCTACCGGCGGACTTTTTGGCGAAAAAGGTTATGGAAGCGATGTTTATAATACGCTTTTTGAAGGTGAAATAGCCAAATATATGACTAAAAGTAAAAGTATGGGAATCGCTTCGATAGTTTATAAAAAAATTACCGGTGAAGAGCTTGATATGAATAATCCGGAGCTAAGCAACTTTGGAAACGGTAGAATTAATGAATTGTTATTGCGCGCAAAATCTGAAAAAGCCGGGAACAGTAATGAAATTAAGCCGAATGCGGCATCGCTTAAAAGATTAGAAAAACTTGAGCCGATTATCGAAAAAATTGCAAATAAATACGGGGTAAGTTCATCGGTAGTTAAATCGATAATACTTGCCGAATCTGCCGGTAAACATGATGCTGTTTCCAGAGCAAATGCAAAAGGACTTATGCAGTTAATGGATGATACGGCAAAAGAGCTTGGAGTGAAAAATGTATTTAACCCCGAAGAAAATATTGAGGGCGGCACAAAATACTTTTCGAGTCTCTTTAATAAATTTGACGGAAATATCGAACTTGCATTAGCAGCGTACAACGCAGGTCCGGACAGTGTGAAGAAGTATAGCGGTGTGCCACCTTACAAAGAAACACAGAACTATATTTCAAGAATTAAAAATTACTTAAACTATTTTGAGATGAGCCATGAATGAGATAAAAGAATTTATTGAAATTTTGGAAGGTCAAAAAGAGAATCTGACTATCTTTATTGACATTGCCAAATCGAAACAAAAAGCACTTCTGGAAAATGACAGAGAACTTTTTGATAAAATATTAAAAGATGAAGAGTTTTATATCTCAAAACTGACCAGAAGCGAAAAAGAAAAAAGAAGAGCACTAAAAGAGATTTTTGGCAGGAATCTTACAGACGAAGAAAGAAAGCTGACTAACTTGATAAAACTTTTGAGTCAATACGCACCGGAAGCCGAGAGTAATCAAATTGAATCTTTGCAGTTTACGCTTCGAGATTTAGCTGAAGAGTTAAGCAAGATAAATAATCAGAATATGTTTTTGATTAGAAACGCTCGTCAATTTTTGATTGATACTATTAACACTTTGATGAATGAAAAGCGTGCTTCAATTTTTGATAGAAAGGTGTAATGATGGCACTAACCAGATTATTTGAAATATCGAGTAAAAGTTTATCAACTTACCAAAGAGCACTTTCGGTAAGCTCTAATAATATTGCCAATGCTTCCAATCCTAACTATTCAAGGCGAAGGGTTGGGCTTAGTTCAAGTCCGACTGATAAGTCAACAAATATTGAACTCGGAATGGGAGTTGACATTACAGATGTAAGAAGAGTAAGAAATACAATTTTGGATAGACAAATTCAAAAGTATTCCGGATCAAAAGAGGATATGGAATACAGAACATCTGTTATGGGAAACATTGAAACTTTTTTCTCCGAGCCGACCGATGCAGGCTTATCCAATCTTATGAAAAAGTTTTTCAACTCTTGGAATGACCTTTCTACTAATCCGGGTTCCTTAGCTATTAGAAATAAAGTTATTAACTCTGCAAGACAAATGAGCGATAAAGTTAAGTCTATTTATTCCGGTATGGATACAATCCGGACTGACTTAAAAGCCGATGCTTCGGATGCAGTGAAAGAGATTAATAAAATAGTTGAAAACTTGGCTGAGGTAAATCAGCAAATTTATAATGCCAGTACAACCGGGAAAACCGTAAATGCGCTGATGGACAGCAGGGATGAATACCTAAAAGAATTGGGAAAGTTTGCTAATATTAACGTTCACCTCAATTCGGATAATACCGTTACGGCATCAATGGGTGGAGTTAATATTATTGATAGAACAAACGCACAGAAGTTAAGTGTTACGGTCAATAGTTCCAACGGCTCAAAAAAGTTAAAAATTCTCGTATCAAATGATTCTTCTCTCAATTTAAAAAGTGGGAAGTTAAATGCAATAATGGATCTCTATAACAAAAAGATTCCTTCATACCTGACGACAATTGATACGATTGCAAATACAATAATGGAGAATGTTAATGACATACATTCATCAATGTATTCGATTGAAACTACTCCTCAGACCGGGATAAATTTTTTCACTTCATATTCTAACGGCGAACTAATAATAAATGAAGATATTGAAAACGACCCGCGTAAAATTGCGGTGTCATCGGATGGAAGTGACGGAAATAACGATGGTGCATTGGCAATTGCCGATTTGGCTGATCAAAATCTTATTAAAGGGGATACTATTTCCAGTTCATATTCTGATTTGGTTACAAACGTAGCAAATGAAAAAAGTACAACCAAATCTCAGAACGATACTTTTGATCTGGTGCTTCAACAGCTTGATGCCCAACAAGCACAAGAATCCGGAGTAAATGTAGATGAGGAAATGGTGAATGTTCTCAAATATCAGCGCTCGTATGATGCATCGGCTAAATTGATAAAAATAGCTGATGAAATTTTAAAAACATTAATTGGAATGGTGTAAGAAATGAGAATAACAGATAGAATTCTGCAAGCTAATTTCTTGAATAATTTATCAAATGTCAGATCACAACTTTCTGAAAAACAGGAAAAGCTGGCAACAGGTAAAAACATTAATCGTCCTTCGGATGATCCATTGGGAACCGCAAGACTGTTGAGGCTAAACTCTGAGATTGAGAATATTACCACTTACAATAATTCAATTGACGAAGGAATGGCATTCGTAAATACAACAACATCGGCGCTTGAAGGGATTCAAAATGAATCGTCAAGATTATTGACATATTTGACTTCCGCAAGAGATGCTACAAAGGACGTTAAGGATTTTGCACCCAAAGTGCAAGCTGCTATAGATAATATTTTGTCGTACGCAAACATTAAGTATGGAGGAAAATATATTTTCGGTGGAACTGATCATACACATGTGCCATATGGACTGGATGCAACTTCATCTTTTGTTGAAGAAAAAACTTCGCATTTGGACGGGACTCAAAAAATTAGAGTTTCAAGCAGTTCAACTATTCAAGTAAATATTCCCGGTCGTGATGTTTTCGGCACAGTCGGAAATCCTCCCGGAACGGATATTTTTAATTCCTTGATTGATATTCGGGACAGATTAGCTGCAGGTGAATCGCCTACAAATGCAGATTTGGAAACGATTAATAGTTTTAATGATCACGTTCTTTCGGAATTAACTGTAGTTGGCAACATGTACAACAGGCTGTCAGATGCTAAAACGTTACTCGAAACGCAACGTCAGGATGTGGAAACTCTGATGGGAAAAGTGCAGGAAGTTGACATTGCACGGGCTATTGTTGATATGAAAGATTTGCAATCATCTATGGATAGAACACTTCAGATTTCTTCCTATGTGCTACCTAAATCTCTTTTGGATTATTTGTAATCAAAAAGAAAATAAATCAAAGTAGATATTTTAATTTTAAAACAATAAATTATGGTTTAGTATGAAAATAAAAAATAAAAAATTCGGCGAGTTGGAATTTGATGAGAAAATAATCATTGAATTTGAAGATGGAATTATCGGGTTTGAGAATTTTAGAAAATATATTCTCGTAACAGAAGAAGAAGGTCTCTTTTATTGGTTAACTTCGGTCGAGGAACCTGAAATTATTTTCCCCCTTTTCCCTGCAACTTTACTTGATGAAAATTATCCTTCCGAAGAAGGGTACGAAGCCTTTGGCATTGTAAAATTAGCAAAAGAAGTAAGTGATATTACTATAAATTTAAAAGCTCCGATTTATATTAGTCAAGAGAAGAAAAGGGGATTTCAGAAGATTTTTGACAGTGCTAAATTTGAAATTGACAAACAACTTTTTGTAGAAAATAATAGCGACTAAATTATGCTTGTATTATCAAGGAAACATAACGAAAAAATTAGAATCGGTAATGATATTGTTATAACTATCGTAAATATTTCCGATAATAATGTTAAAATTGGAATAGATGCTCCGAATTCCGTAAAAATTCTCAGGGATGAGTTGTACGAAAGCGTAAAACAACAAGTTAGCGAGGCGCAGAAAAACAGATCTGAGATAGATGCATCAACACTAAAAAAACTAACTGAAAGGTTTAAGAAAAAATAATTGATGAATTCCGGACTGAAAAAAGTTTTAATTGTAGATGACTCAGAAATTATATTAAATTCGTTAAAACGATATCTTGAAGATTATAATTTCAGGGTCTATACATCTCAAGATGGGCTGGACGGTATTAAAATTACTGCCGAAAAACGTCCGGACATCATTTTTCTGGATTTAATGATGCCTAATTTTGACGGTATTAAAATGTTGCAAGTTAAAAATGTACTCAGTGATATTAAAAATATTCCCGTGGTAGTAATCAGCGGTAACACTATGCATAGTAATGTAATGGCGGCAATGGAAGCCGGTGCAATTAAAGTTATTTCAAAACCTATCGATAATAATGAAGTAAAAAAAATTATTAATGAAATTTTGGACGGAGATTATTTTTCGGAACCTTCCAAAAGTTTTGTTTCATTTTCAAAACAAAAAGAGATTGAAGAAGGATTGCTTAAAATCTTTCTGGAAAAATTTCCTGAGCAAAAGCACAGAATAGCTGCTGCTTTAAGAAAAAGAGACGCTGAAACTATGAAAGACGTAATTCACGAAATAAAAGGTGCAGGTACTACAATTGGTCATCCTGAAATTACTTCGATGGCAAAAGAAATTATGAAAAGAGAATTTATTCAGCCTGCCGATTGGGTATTTGCTGAAATAAAAACGAGCCAAATTTTTAGAGTGATTGAAGAATTAAAAAGACAATTAAGAAAAACGGTTAAATAATATGTTTATTATCATTGGTTCAGTTGTTGTTTTGGGAAGTTTGGTTACCGGATTTTCGATGGCAGGTGGAAATATCGGAGCGTTAATCCAAATTTCCGAGTTTATTACAATCGGCGGGGCAGCTACCGGTGCGTTGCTGATAATGGCGCCATTGCCGACAATCAAAAAAATTGTTAGTGCCATTACCGGCGCGTTAGGTGCAAAACATCTCGAGAAAGAAGAGTATATGCTTTTGTTAAAAACACTTTACGATATTTTTCTGGTTGCACAGCGTGATGGACTGTTGGCAATTGAAAAGCATATTGAAAATCCTGCCGAAAGTGAAGTTTTAAGTCAAAGTGATGCTTTTATAAAAAATGAAATTGCATTAGCATTTTTTTCAGACACATTGAAAGTTATGCTTTCAGGCGGTGTTCCGCCTCACGAAATTGAAGCTTTGATGGATACTGAAATAGAAACATATGAAACGGAAAACAAACCGATAGCTGAATTGTTAACAAAATTAGGCGACTCATTTCCCGGTCTGGGTATTGTAGCCGCTGTGCTCGGCATTATTGTAACGATGTCGAGTATTAACGAAGGGGCTGAGGTAGTAGGTCATCACGTTGCAGCCGCATTAGTAGGAACGTTCCTTGGCGTGCTTTTGGCATATGGTTTTGTAGGCCCGTTGGCAACTAATATTGAGCACAATGTTGAAACTCAGGTAAGATTTATGGAAACAATCAAAACTGCGGTAGTTGCCTATGCCAAAGGAAATCCACCTATAGTTGCAGTTGAGATTGCGAGAAGAACATTGTTTCAGGATGTACGCCCGACATTTTCCGAATTGGAAAGCTATTTAAGAGGAAAATAAAACTCAATGGCTGATAAACAAGAAAATCATAACGATGAACCGGTAATAATATCTAAAGGTAAAAAGTGCGGCGGTGGTCATCATGGTGGTGCATGGAAAGTAGCTTACTCTGATTTTGTGACTGCAATGATGGCTTTGTTTATCGTTTTGTGGGTACTTGCTCAATCGGATGAAGTGAAAACCTCGATTGCCCACTATTTTCAGAATCCGACTATACTCGGAATTAGCGGGAGCAAGAGTTTTATGAGAGGACAAGGACCGGGCACCGGACATAAAGATATTGAAGGTGAACTAAAAACATCTTCCGAAAAAGTAAAAGATGCCGAAAGACAGGTATTAATTAAGAAGGGAAAAGCAATAATTTCGTTAATGCAGGGAACTCCGGATCTTTCAAACTTGCTTGACCAAGTTGATGTTCAAATTACTCAGGATGGTTTGAGAATAGAATTATTAGATAATAAAGGCTCATTTTTTCTTTCAGGGAGTACAACTCCAACAGGACAGGCAAAAAAAATGCTATTTATTATCGGGAAGCAGTTAAGTGAGTTAAACAATAAGATTGTTGTAGAAGGGCATACCGATGCAAGACCTATGCCCCCCAATTCCAAAGGTTACACAAATTTTGATTTAAGCACTGATAGAGCAAATGCTGCAAGGCGTATTTTGGAAAACTCAGGTGTTAGTCCGGAGCAAATAGATGAAGTACGCGGGTATGCGGCACACCGACTTCGGGATATGAAACATCCTTACAGTGCTGTAAATCGTAGAATTAGTATTTTAGTAAAGTTTGACCAAGTATTAGAATGAAACCTGTAATTTTGGTTATTGAAGATGACCCGGTTACGTTGCAATTTTATAAGTATATTTTTGAATATGCCGGATTTGAACTGATTGTTTCAGAAGATGGTGATGAAATTCTAAAAATATTGGATAAAACAGAAATTAATCTAATAATAATGGATATTAACTTGAAGAACACATCAATAAAAGGAACAAGAACTGATGGTGTGGAATTTTCAAAAATAATAAAAGAAAATAATAAAACATCCGGAATACCGGTAGTGTTGGTCTCTGCGTTTAATCTAAATATTTTAAACGATGATAGTTTTAATAGAAGCAAAGCAGATCACTATATTATGAAACCAATTACAGATTTTAATAAATTTTTGAATGAAATAAGAAAGATGTTAAATTAATGGATATTACAAAAAAAAATATTTTGATTGTTGAAGACGATAAAGATGCAGCGTACGCATTGGGTAAAAATCTTGAAAAAAACGACTATCAAGTAAAAGTTGTTTATAACGGAGAAGAAGCACTAAAAGTATTAGATGAATTTAAGCCGCGTGTAATTATTGCAGATTGGACAATGCCGATTATGGACGGATTAACTTTACTTGATACTTTGCGAGAAGATGAGAAGCACAAAGATATTTATTTTATTATGTTAACCGGAAGAGGAACCATTAGAGACCAAATAGAGGGAATAACTTATGGAGCGGATAACTTTTTGGTTAAGCCCGCAGATCCGAATGTGATACTTGCATATGTTAAAGCAGGGATGAGAATTACAGAATTGCAGGAAGAACTGAAAGAAGCAGAACATTCCAAGGCACTAGTGGAAATGGCTTTTACAACAGGGCACCAAATTAACAATCCACTGGCAGGAATCAAGATGAGTTTGGATTCTATCAAAGCCGAACTTAATGAAGCGGAAATTGGTAAAATTTCCGAGGAAATAGAAATTATAGAAAAATCTGTGGCGAGAATACAGGAAGCGGTTAAAAAACTTACAAATCTAACAAATCCTTCCCTTATCAGCTACACTTCCGATACTCAGATGCTAAATTTGGACTAGACCTAAAGAATCTTGAGATTTGTCCGATAATATATCGGAGAAATCTTATATGTTTGATAAAATTGCAAATATCGGTATTTTGAAGGATAACTCAGGACGAAATCCTTATTCTTCTTATAATAAAACAGGCAAAAAGAAAACCCGGAATGAAAAATCTATCGGGGATTCAATCTCTTTTTCGCCTGCTGCGATTTTTTTGGCAGAGGTTAAATGGGGGCTTTCAGGAGTTGATTACAGTTCAAATTCTCTCGTTAAGTTTGATTTTAATATTGGTGCAATCAATTTTAAGCTGCAGATTGATTTTAATGATTTTTATAAAACTTCGCATCAGGAGGTTTGGGTATCAAAAGAAGTTTATAAATATGGGAAAAAGAAAAAATACGTTACTAAATTATTAGTAAAAAAACCTAAAATCAGATTATTTGAAAAATTCTCTCCGTTTGACATACCTGGGATTCAAAGTTTTTTTGAAAGAATCGAAAAATTAAATATCGGAACTGAATTTTATAAATATGAGAGTATGGCACTTATTTCACTCATTGACGGTAAAACTAATCAAATTTCTGAAGAATTTACAAAAATATTTTTTGTAATCTATTCTTTTATTGATAAATTAGATAAATATGATATTAATCATATGTATGTTTTTCCGGAAACCAGTTTAGACAGAATTGTGATAGAGAAAGTGTTTGCTCAAAATGGATAAAAAAAATAATATAAAAAAAATATTGTCTGAAACATCCGCAAGAAAACAATATAATTCTCTTGATGAATTTACGTCACTTCAAGAATTTCCCCAAACAAAACCTCTCGTATTAATTGATAGTAACTTAAATGTTGTGTTTCACAATATATCGGCTCATGACATTTTCGGAGTAAAAATTGGCGGAAGTATTTCCGAGATTAAATCTGTTCCCAAACTGGAAGTAATTATTGAAAATATGTTGGAAAAAGGATTCTTGAGTTTTTATTTTGATATGTTTTTTGATGTTACTACTAAACGCAAAGACAGCTATTTTGTAGAAATAGATTTGGTGTTGATTTCTAATAAAGAGTTTTTTGTGTTACTTTTTTCTTCTTTGGAAGAACGGCATAAGATTGAAGATAGAATTAACAGTTTACACAATGCCCTCGAATTTGGTAATGTCCCGGTTGTAATTATTAATAAGGATTTTCAGGTTACTTATTCTACTACTTCGTTCGAATCTATTCTTGGACTTGAAATATCACAGATATATAATCGGCATCTTGCGGATGTTTTACACAGTGTAATTTCAGATAAAGAAATCACAGACTTAAACAAAGCTTTATCTGACTTTTCTGTTTGGTCTACAATTATTGAACTGGAAAAAGGGAAATCAAGTAAGTGGTATGAACTTTTACTTAAACCTGTTTCACTTAACAACTCCGAAAATACAGGTTTTATTTTAACAATAAATGATATTACTCGATACATTGAAGCCCGTTACGAAATTCAGAAAAGTGAAAGGAGACAACGTGCAATTATCAGTAATATTTCCGAACCGATATTGATATTACGAGAAGAGGGGGAAGCTCTGATTATTGAAGGTGTTAACAGTAGTTTCTGCTCGGAATTTAGAGTTAACGCCATTGATTTGGTTGAAACGGACTTTAATGCTTGCACTTATTTAGATTTAGTTGAAGTTATTTATACTGCTGTTGATCGCTTAACAGGTGAAAAAGAAAGTACAATAAAGTTTAGATATTCCAATAGTGAAACCGGGAAGGAATATTTTTGTAAGTTTTCCATGTTAACTTATGAACATTTTAAAAACAGAACTTTCATTATTTCATTTATAGATATTACTTCTCAACTTGAAAACGAGAGAAAACTTAAAGAAGCCTACGAAAAAGAATATCGGCTTAATAAGTTGAAATCCACGTTTCTTGCTAACATGTCGCATGAAATTCGTACACCTTTAGTAGCTGTTAGCGGATACTATAACTTGCTTAAAATGGAATTGGAAGAGTTTAAAGACGACTCGTTAAACGAAATGATAACAAATATGGGGGAAGGTGTTGCGAGGTTACAGCGTTTGGCTGATAATATTGTTGACCTTTCGCTAATTGAAGCCGGAGAGATTAACCCTAACTATCGAGTATTTAATTTTTATGATTTACTTGATGAAATATTAGAAGAACTTCGTCCATTCTATGAGTTAAAAAAAGTTAAAGTCATATATACAATAGATGAAGCATGTAAATTCATAAATTTCGATTTTAACTTGATGAAGAAAATTTTGAAGGAAATAGTTGATAACGCGATAAAATATAATTTTGAAGAAGGGCGAGTTGAGATTAGATGCTATACGTTTGCAAGTGATTTAAGAATTGAAATAGTAGATACCGGTGCGGGTATTGCTCCCGAAATGTTAAAAGAGATTTTTAATCCGTTTTCACAGCAGGAAATTGACGGGTATAAAAGAAATTTTGAAGGAGCAGGTTTGGGATTAACAATTGCCCATAAATTGGTAAAAGTCCTTCACGGTAACCTTGAACTTTCATCGGAAGTAGCAAAAGGGACAGAGGTTAAATTATCCTTCTCACTAAAACATACCGAACTTAGTTAAGTAAAAATCTTAGCCTAACGGCAATATCTTTTAATAAAATCCTATATTTGTTTATATTTAAAGTTCAACTTATAGGAGATTATATGTTCAAAAAGAATTGGTTCTTGTGGTTCCTTGCTGTCGTAATAACATTGTCGGCAGCAGTTTACCAAAAAGTAACCGGTCCCACCTATCCGCTTCGCGGAAAAATTAAAATTGAAAATAATGTAATCAAATATGAATTGCCCCGCACTCACGGGGGAAATGATGAGCAAACGGTATCAATCATAATTCCTTCTAATAAAGTCTCCGGTTTCCTTGTTTGGAAACGATACAAAACAAATGATAAATGGAACTACGATTCACTCAAACATTCCGGCGATACTCTCACAGCCTTTTTGCCGGGGCAGCCTCCGGCAGGTAAATTAGAATATTATCTAAAACTTGAAAATAACGGAGCGGAGTATATTGTTCCGGGGAAGAATACGGTAGTAATCAGATTTAAAGGAAAAGTTCCTAACGGAATTTTAATTCCTCATATCCTTGCAATGTTTCTTGCAATGTTGTTTTCAACCCGTGCCGGACTTGAGATAATAAGCCGAAGCGGTAAGGTAAAAGCTTATGTTTATTGGACATTAGGCTTTCTGATTTTCGGCGGGTTCATCTTCGGACCGTTAGTACAAAAGTTCGCTTTCGGGGCATTGTGGACGGGAGTTCCGTTTGGTTGGGATTTGACGGATAATAAAACTTTAATTGCATTGGTCGGATGGCTTATTGTACTTTGGGCATTTCGTAAAACAAAATTTCCCGAACGTTGGGCTGTATTTGGCGCAGTAATTACGCTGGTAATTTTTTTGATTCCACACAGCGTTTTAGGCTCGGAATTAGATTACAACAAGCTTGATAAAGAGAAACAAAACAAAGTTAAAATGGGACAAATAAATAATGATAAAAAGGAGAATAAACAAAATGAAACATATTAAAATTTCATTACTTGTGTTGGCTCTGACGGCTATTTCTGTTTTTGCTCAGGATACCACGCAAGTTATGCTTCCGATTAAATCGACCGGTGTTGCCGAGTTCCTTTCCCAACATCCGAAATATGACGGACGCGGCACGATAGTATTTATTTTTGATACCGGTGTTGATATGGGAATTGACGGATTGAAAAAAACTTCAACCGGCGAAACCAAAGTGATTGACGTTCAAGATTTTACCGGAGAAGGCGATGTAAAATACTACGAAGCTGATATTGATGACGAAGACGGAAAACAATATTTTGAGAACGAAGATCATAATATAAAAGTTTACGGTGTTGATAGTTTAAGTCTTAAATCCAAATCCGGCGATTATTTTATCGGATCGTTAAATGAAGAACTTTGGAAAAATTCCGGTTCACGCGTTAAGGATTTAAACGGCAACGGAACAACCAACGACAGTTTTGATTTTATAGTTTTTGATGCCGGAGATAACGACTGGGTTTTATATATTGACAAAAACGATAACGGGACTCTCGCAGACGAAGAACCAATCAGAAATTACAAGGTTAACCGAGATTACTTTGTAATTAACAACGAAGAAAAAGGTCTAACGATGTTTACTTTCGGGATAAATATTTTTCCGACGGAAAATAAGGTTTCTTTCTTTTTTGATGACGGAGGGCACGGAACACACTGCGCAGGTATTGCAACAGGTTACCACATCGGCGGTACGGACTTAAACGGTGTAGCTCCAGGCGCTAACGTTATTGCTCTTAAGTTAGGAAATAATAATTTTGCCGGCGGTGCTACTGTTACCGAAAGCATGAGAAATTGCTTTTTGTATGCCGATAAAGTATCCAAAGAACAAGAAAAACCTTGTGTTATAAATATGAGTTTCGGAATTGGTTCCGAAATTGAAGGTCGTTCCGTAATGGAAAAATTTATCGATAGTTTGGTTGCTAAAAATCATTATCTCTATATTTGTAATTCAAACGGAAATGAAGGACCCGGAATTTCGACAACCGGATTACCTGCATCTTCTCCCTCGCTCTTTTCATCCGGAGCAATATTAGCAAAGGAAGTAGGACATAATCTTTATGCAACAGTACAGGATAGAGACCAGCTTACTT